>CAZGNA010000092.1:0-10475 GCA_964526945.1 uncultured bacterium | reverse complement strand
CGACGTGTCGGCATTCTTATCAGCGCTACCTCAATGCCGCCGGATTTGGGATGAACAATAGAGTCGATAGCGTGGCCCGACGCTCCGTTCCGCGTGGCGACCTCTCCTTGCACAGCATTGCGGCCATGCTTCTGCTTGCGGTCATGTGGGGCCTCCATCGGTGTGCGACGCTCAGCGCTCTCATGGCGCAGCTCGGCCGGTGCGCCGCTTAGGTCTGCGTTAGGCTTCCGGGCAACTGCAGCAGCGGGGAGAGAAAGTGGAGCGATCTGTTCAGATACTCCGGCTTGAGCTAGAGGGTAGTGTCGGGTACGACGCTGCGCGTCGCCTGATTCCGGACTGGGACCCGGAGGGGGCGCGGGCCCCTTCGGTGTGCCCTTGGTCCGCTGGGGCGACGTGTTCGCGGCGACGTAGCTCTGCGGCCCGGTGATGCTGGCTTGACCACACGTCGCGGGGTTGACTCGCGACCCGTGCCCACTGGGGCGCTATTGAGCAGCACCACCTCGCATCACAACGTGAGCACCTCGTAGCCCTGGTCCACATATGCGCCCAGGTCGGGATGCCCGGTGCCGCTGTCGATCATGGCGATGCGGGCCTGCTCCAGGGCCTCCTTGACCTGAAACGCCCGGGCACAGTACGGGCAGGCTCCACGGAGCGTCCCGGCCTGGAGCGCCTGTGCCACGAGCTCCCCGTACTTGTGGCCCGGCTCGAGCAGGCTGGCCAGTCCCTGGGTCCCGGCACCGTCGAAGATGATCTCGGCGGTATGGTTCCGGGCTCGCAGCTGCTCCGCATACCAGAACCCGTGTACGATCCGGGCGAGCTGCGTCTTGTCTGCGTGCACGACGATCGCGAACTTTCGCGGCATCGGTCGCCCTCCGTGGTGAGTGTCTGCACCATTCTACGGGCGTACTCGCGGGATGAGTCTGTCGTACCTGCGACGTTCGTTGAGGTAGACTGTTTGGTCACCACCAGGGACGCCAAGATGCCAGCGGCAGCAGGCCGGCTCCACGGCTCATCGCCCAATCCCGTGCGGCGATCCGACCGGGCGCAGGTCGCAGCACTGTTTGCCACGAATCCCCTGTTTCGCGGCTTGCCCCCAATGAGCTGGCAGAGCTCTTCCGGGCGGTCCGTCACCGCGAGGTACCCGCTGGCACGACGTTTCACCATCCGGCGGAGGGCAACGGGGTGCTCTACCTCGTCAAACGCGGTCGCGTGCGCCTCTACCGGCTCACTCCCGCTGGCCGCCGGATCATTCTCGCCGAGCTGCGGGCGCCGGCCGTCTTCGGCTCCCTGGCCATGCTGGGCCAGGGGATGGATGACGATTTCGCCGAAGCCGTCGACGACAGCCTCCTGTGCATCGTGCGCCAGGCGGAGCTGGAGCGCTTCCTGCGCCGCCGGCCCGACGTGGCCCTGGAACTGCTGAAGGCGATGGGGCGCCGGCTGTGGGAGATCGAGCGGCGGGTCGTGGAGATCGCTGCCCCGACCGCCGAGCAGCGCCTCGCTGCCATTCTGCCGCGTCTGGCAGATGCGAACGGCGTCATCAACGGGGTCACGCAAGAGCATCTGGCGGAGATGAGCGCAACCGTCCGTCAGACCGTCGCACGGATCCTCGGCCGGTGGCGTCGGCAGGGCCTGGTCGCTGTACACCGGAGATCTGTGCGCATCCTGCGCCCGGAGGTTCTCGCGGCACTGGCGACGATGCCGGCACAGCGTTGATATGGAGAGCCGTTGGGCGCCCCGGCCGCTCAGAGGTCCGGGCGCGGCGGGCCGTCCCCTGGCCAGTGGAGAACGTCGCGGGCCATGGCTAGCCGGGGACCGTCGCCACACGGCGCGTTTGCGCGCATAGCGCGGGCGCGCCGTGGCCTGGCTGTGGATTGTTACCTGCCCCTTGACTATCGAACACTTGTTCGTATAATGGGAGGTACCTGAACGCCATACGACACCACGAGGTCCCGTGGCTTCGCTGCCCTTGCATCTGGCAACCGCATGGCCGGAGGTCCAGCCAGCACGCGCGCATTGGGGGCTTGCTGCGACCGCTGGCCGCCTGGTCGAGGTGACGGGCACTGAGGACACCGCCGCGCTCACCATGGTCGTCCGGCTCCTCCTCGACGCGCAGCAGCAGGGCGAGCAGACAGCCTGGGTGGCCTGCACCGGCAGCCTGCCCTTTCCGCCCGACCTGCTCGAGAACGGTCTCGATCTGCAGGCGCTGGTCGTCGTGCGCGTGCCCGAGCTCCTGGCCGGCGCGCGGGCCGCCGACAGCCTGATCCGCTCCGGGGCGTTCGGCCTCGTGGTCGTAGATGCCGAGGGGCCTCCGCGTCTTCCTACCCCGGTGCTGGCCCGGCTGGCATCGCTCGCGCAGCGCCATCACACCGCGCTGATCTTCCTGACGCAGTCCCGTGCGCCTTCCCACCCCACGTCGGCCGGCGCCGACGGCACATCTCCCCTCGGGTCCCTGATCTCCCTGCGCGTGCGCGCCCGTCGGCAGCGCCTCGCCGCCGACCGGTTCCGCTGCTGGCTCGAGGTGCTCAAGGACAAGCGGCGGGGACCCACCTGGGGCGTCGCTGAGGTGTGCCGTGGAGCGCCTGGCATGCGTTGACGTCCCGGCGCTGCCGCTGCAGCTGGCGCTGCGCGACCATCCCGACTGGCGGCGGTCTCCGGTCGCCGTGGTCGAGGACGACCGGCCGCAGAGCGCGATCCTGTGGGTCAACGGGCGTGCCCGACGAGCCGGCGTCGCCCGGGGGATGAGCTATGCGTCGGCGCTGGCGCTCGCTTCGGCCCTGCGCGCGGTCCCCCTGGCCTCCATGCCGATCGCTCACACGGTGGAGGCGATCGCCGCGCGGCTGCGGGCGTTCTCGCCCGAGGTCGAGCCCGCCGCCGAAGTCCCAGGGGTGTTCTGGGCAAGCCTGGCCGGGCTCCACCGGCTCTACGCCTCTCCCGCTGTCTGGGCCACGGCGGTGCGGGCCGACCTTGCCGACGCGGGAGTCGTGGCGGTCGTCGTCGTGGGGTTCACGCGCTTCGGCACCTATGCCACAGCGCACCTCACCCGCAGTGTGCGGATCCTCGCCGATCCGCGTGAGGAACGCGTGGCTGCCGGTCGGGTGCCGCTGTCGCGCCTGGGCGAGATCCCGCCGCGTGCGCTGGAGGCGCTGCACCAGCTCGGGGTCACCTCGGTGGACGCGCTCGTGCGCCTGCCCGCAGCAGGAGTGCTGGAACGCTTCGGGCCCGAGGTGTACCGGTTGCACCGGCGAGCCACCGGCGACCTGTGGGACCCGTTGCACCCGCAGGTACCGGCCGAGCCGATCCGGCGTACGGTGCTCCTCGACGCGCCCGAGCGCGATGCCGAGGGGCTCCTCTTCCTGCTCAAGCGGTTGCTGCATCCGATGCTGGCCGCGCTCGCCACCCGGGGACAGGCGCTGGCCGTACTCGAGGTCCGGCTGCGGCCGGAAGGACACCCGTGGCGGGTCGAGCGGCTCCGCCCCGCGGCGCCCACGCTGGACGTGGTGCAGATCCTCGACCTCGTGCGCCTGCGGCTGGAGACCCTGACGATGCCCGGCGGGGTCGTCGAGGTCCACCTGGAGGCCGAGGGCCAGCCTGCACCGTCTGCTCAGCTCCACCTGTTTGCCGAACACCAGCAGCGCGACCTGGCCGCCGGCGCCCGGGCGCTGGCGCGGCTGCGCGCCCGGTTCGGCGACGGCGCAGTGGTCCGGCCTGTGGTACGCCAGGGGCACCTGCCCGAAGCCCGCGTCGGCTGGGAGCCGGTCGATCGGCTGCAGCCCCCGCAGCCGCGTCCGCCCCGCGAACCTGTCCTCGTCCGGCGAGTGTGGGCACGCCCCCAGGCGCTGCCGGCCCCGCCGCGGCCAAGCCACGACGATGGCTGGCTCCTCTCGGGCGTAGGACGCGGGCCCGTGGTCGATCAGGCAGGGCCCTACGTCGTCTCGGGGGGCTGGTGGGTGCGCGAGGTCTGGCGCGACTACTACTTCGTCCAGACGCAGCGGGGCGAGGTGCTGTGGGTGTACTACGACCGCCGGCGGCGGCAGTGGTTTCTGCATGGGCGGGTGGAGTGAGTGTCGCGGGCGGGTGCCCCTGTCGCAGTCCCGGTATGCCGCATTCACCCGGTCCGGGTAGAGCCATCCATGCCGTTCCGGCCCGTGGGAGCTGGCTTTCGCTTCCGCCTAACGGCGCCGCAGGAGTCATGGTCATCCGTCGGCGCACACGCTCCGGGTACGCGGCCGGCGTCGTGGGCTGGTGAGGAGTCGTGACCTACGTCCCCCTGTGGTGCAAGTCTGCCTTTTCGTTCCACGAGGGGGCCTCGCACCCTGAGGAACTCGTCGAGGAAGCCCACCGGTTGGGCCTGCCCGCCCTCGCCCTCACCGACCGTGACGGGGTCTACGGGGTCGTCGAAGCGTACCTGAAGGCCCGCGAGCTGGGCGTGCATCTGATCGTCGGCGCGCAGGTCACGGTGGCCGACGGCACCGAGATCGTCCTGCTGGCCCGTGACCGCGCCGGCTACGCCAACCTCTGTCGGTTGCTCACCGTCGGCCGGCTGCGCGCGCCCAAAGGACACAGCGTTGTCACCTGGGACGAGGTCTGTACCCATGCCCCGGGACTGCTCGCGCTGTGGGGCGGGGAACGCAGCCGTCTGGTGGCGGAGGCCGACCCGTCGACCGGCCCCGACCTCGATACCGTCGCGGGGGCCCTGCGCGAGGCCTTCGGGGACGCGCTCTACGCCATGGCCGCGCGGCACCGCTGCGACGTCGAGGTGCGCCAGGAGGCCCGGCTGCGCGCACGAGCGGCGCGCTACGGCCTGCCCGTCGTGGGCGCCGTCGAAGTGCTCTACCACACCCCGGCCCGCCGGCCGGTGCAGGACGTGCTCACCTGCATCCGCCACGGCACGACCCTGGCCGCCGCCGGGCGGCTCCTGCGGCCCAACGCCGAGCACGCGTTGAAGACGCCCGCGGCGTTTGCGGCCCTCTTCGAGGACGATGCGCGGGCCGTGGGGCTGACGCGTGAGATCGCCGCGCGCTGCACGTTTTCCCTGGGCGAGCTGCGGTACCGCTACCCGGCCGAGCGCCTGCCGGAGGGCATGACCTCGTCGCAGTGGCTGCGCGAGCTGACCCTGGCCGGGGCGCGGGAGCGCTACGGCGGCCGGGTGCCGCCTGCGGTGGCCGCGCAGCTTGAGCGGGAACTGGCGCTCATCGAGGAACTCGACTACGGCGGCTACTTCCTGACGATGCACGAGATCGTGCAGTTCTGCCGGTCGCAGGGCATCCTCTGCCAGGGCCGCGGCTCGGCCGCCAACTCGGCGGTGTGCTACTGCCTGGGCATCACCGCGGTCGACCCCGTGCGCATGGACCTGCTCTTCGAGCGGTTCCTCTCCCGCGAACGCGCCGAGCCGCCCGACATCGACCTCGACATCGAGCACGCCCGGCGGGAGGAGGTCATCCAGTGGGTCTACCGGCGCTACGGCCGTGACCGCGCCGCAATGGTCGCCAACGTCATCCGCTACCGGCCCCGCTCTGCCCTGCGCGACGTCGGCAAGGCCCTGGGGCTGTCGCCCACGGCGCTGGATCGCCTGGCCAAGTTGCACGGGTACGCGGGCGACGTCTCGCCGGACGTTCTGCGCGAGGCCGGGCTCGATCCCGGCGTGCCCCTGCATCAGCACCTGGTCCGGGTGGCCAACGAGATCCTCGACCTGCCCCGGCACCTGTCGATCCACCCCGGTGGCTTCCTCCTCGGCCACGAGCCCGTGTCGACCCTGGTGCCCATCGAGAACGCCACCATGCCCGACCGCACGGTCATCCAGTGGGACAAGGACAGCACCGAGGGGGTGGGGCTGTTCAAGGTGGACCTGTTGGGGCTGGGGGCGCTCACCCAGCTGCACCTGGCCTTCGACCTCCTGCGGGCGCACCGCGGCCTCGACCTGTCCATGGCGACGCTTCCCCCCGACGACCCCGAGACGTTCGACGCCATCGGCCGCGCCGACACCGTGGGGGTCTTCCAGATCGAGAGCCGCGCGCAGATGGCGATGCTGCCGCGGCTACGGCCGCGGTCGTACTACGACCTGGTGATCGAGATCAGCATCGTGCGCCCCGGGCCCATCGTGGGCGGCATGGTGCACCCCTACCTGCGCCGGCGGGCCGGCGAGGAGCCGGTCGTCTACCCGCACCCGTCGCTGGAGCCGGTGCTGGCCAAGACCCTGGGCGTGCCGCTGTTCCAGGAGCAGGTGATCCGCCTGGCCATGGTGGCGGCCGACTACACCCCTGGCGAGGCCGACCAGCTGCGCCGCGACATGGCGGCCTGGCGGCGGTCGGGGCGCATCGAGCGGCACCGCGAGCGCTTGCTGGCGCGCATGCAGGCCAAGGGCATCGCGCCGGAGTTCGCGACGCGCATCTTCGACCAGATCCGCGGCTTTGGCGAGTACGGTTTCCCGGAATCCCACGCGGCCAGCTTCGCCCTGATCGCCTACGCGGCCGCCTACCTCAAGTGCCACTACCACGCCGAGTTCACCTGCGCGCTGCTCAACGCCCAGCCCATGGGGTTCTACGCGCCCTCGACGCTTGTCGAGGACGCGAAGCGGCACGGGGTGGAGATCCGGCCGGTGGACGTGCAGTGGAGCGCGTGGGACTGCACGTTGGAGGAGGCGCCTGCCAGCCGGTGGCGGTTCGCGGTGCGCATGGGCCTGCGCTACGTCAAGGGGCTGGGCGACGCCGACGGCCGGCGCATCATGGCAGCCCGCGCGCAGGCGCCGTTTGCGTCGCTGGAGGACTTCGTGCGCCGTACCGGGCTGGATGCGGGCGCGCTCGTGGCCCTGGCGCGGGCCGGCGCCTTCGCGGGGCTGGGTGTCGACCGGCGCCAGGCCCTGTGGGCGGTGCGCGCGCTGGTCGGCCGCCGCGCCCTGACGCTGCCCGTGGAGATCACCGAGGCCGTCCCGCCCTTCAAGGATCTCGACCGGCTCGAGACCATCGTCTGGGACTACGAGACGACGTGGCACAGCCCCCGGGGCCACCCTCTGGAGCCGCTGCGGCCGGTGCTGGCTGCGGCCGGCCTGCCCGATGCGCAGGCGGTCGCCAACCTGCCCGACGGTGCCACGGTGCGCTACGCGGGCCTGGTGATCTGCCGGCAGACGCCCGGTACCGCGTCAGGGGTGACGTTCATGACCCTGGAGGACGAGACGGGGTTCGTCAACCTGGTGGTCTGGCCGCGGGTGTTCGCGCGCTACGCCCGTCTGGCGAAGACGGTGCCGCTGCTGGGGGTCACGGGCCGGCTGCAGAAGCAGCAGGGGGTGGTGCACATCGTCGCGCGGGCGCTGTGGGTGCCCGTGCTCCCTGCCCGTCCGCCGGCGCCGGCCAGCCGCGACTTCCACTGATCCCACTGCGTGCCGGGCTCATGCCCCCAGCGCGCATGGTCCCGTGGTTCCACCGCAGGCGTCCGCACCGAGTCGTCCACCGCACGTCCCAGCGCGTGTGGCGCGGCGGTGCTGGCCCGCGCACCCCTCGCCACTCGTCAGCCGCCGCCCCACCAGCGCGCGTGGCGCCGCGGACGGTGCGTGGAGGAAGGAGCTCCCTGCCGCTGCGAGAAACAGCGTGGCGGACGCGCCATTCCACGAGCGGTCCTGGCCGCGGGCTCGACCACCGGGGGACGGCATCCGGCCGACCGGGGCGTCCGCAACGAGCACGTCGGCCCGGAGTGGGCAGGTGGGCCTGCGACAGGCACGTCGGCCCGCGGTGGGCGCACTGGCTCCGACAGGACACGGAGGTGGGCTCCATGGGATCTGACCCCTCGCGCCGCGAGGTCGCCACGCTGGCAGGAGGATGTTTCTGGTGCCTGGAGGCTGTCTTCAGCGAGCTGCGCGGGGTCGAGCGCGTGGTTTCCGGCTACTCGGGGGGCCACGTGCCGCATCCGACCTACGAGCAGGTGTGCTCGGACACGACGGGCCACGCGGAGGCCGTGCAGATCACCTACGACCCCAGCGTCATCTCCTACCGCGATCTCCTCGACGTCTTCTTTGCCATCCACGACCCGACGACGCTAAACCGCCAGGGCCCGGATGTGGGATCGCAGTACCGGTCGGCCATCTTCTATCACACGCCGGAACAGCAGGCGATCGCCCAGCAGGTGATCGCCGAGCTGGAGGCCGCACAGCGCTACGCCGACCCCATCGTCACCCAGGTGGTACCGTACGAGGCCTTCTACCCGGCCGAGGACTACCACCAGAACTACTTCGCCACCCACCCAGACCAGCCGTACTGCGCCGCGGTCGTCGCGCCCAAGGTCGCCAAGTTCCGCAAGCAGTTCCTGGCGAAGCTCAAGCGGCCCGAAGGCGCGCCCGCGCAACCGTGACCGGCACCGGCGAAGCCAGCCGACCGCGGGCGATCCAGGATACCTACCCCGACCCGGTCGCCCACTGCTACGGGTGCGGCCGACTGAACCCGGACGGGCTGCACCTCAAGAGCTACTGGCAGGGGAGCGAGGCGACGGCGGTGTTCCGGCCGCGGCCCTACCACACCGCGCTCCCGGGCTACGTCTACGGTGGGCTGCTGGCCTCCCTGGTGGACTGCCACGGCACCGGGACCGCCGCAGCCGCGGCAGCGCGCGCTGCCGGGCTGGACCCCGAGCGCGATCCGCCCCCGCGCTTCGTGACGGCCGCCCTGCGGGTGGAGTACCTCAAGCCCACCCCGCTCGACGCCGAGCTGCACCTGCGCGGGCGCGTGCGGGAACACGCGGGGCGCAAGGTGGTCGTCGAGGTGACGGTGGAGGCGCGCGGCGAGGTCACCGTCCGGGGCGAGGTGGTCGCCGTGCAGATGCCCGAGGCTATGGCACCGCCGGCTCCGTAGCGGTCTCGATGTCGTGGCACGGCCAGCGGTCTGACACCCGACCGCCCGGGAGGCGCGCACGGGCCGGTCACGGTCTCGACCGCGGTGCCGCGACCCCTGGAGGACGAGAGGGGGCCCGGGTGCGGCGGCGAATGCTGCCTGGCGGTGCGTCTGCGCATTCCGGTTCCCGCTCTCGTCGTCCTCTGCGGCCCTGCCGGCAGCGGCAAGACCACGTTCGCGGCCCGTCACTTTCCGCCCACCGCCATCGTGTCGTCCGACCGCTGTCGCGCCATGCTGGGCGACGACGAGCGCAACCTGGCCGTCTCCCGCGAGGCCTTCGAGCTGTTCCACTTCATCATCGCCCGGCGCCTGGCCCTCGGCCGGCTGGCCGTCGCGGACAGCACCGCGCTCCGGCAAGACGCGCGTCGCACCCTGCTGGAGATCGGCCGGCGGGCTGGTGTGCCGGTGTACCTCATCGTCTTCGACGTGGACGAGGACCGGTGCTACTACCACGACACGTTGCGCGACCGCCGGGTGGGACGTCCCGTCATCGCGCGTCAGGTGCAGGCGCTGCGGGAGGCGCTGAAGACCATTCCCCACGAGGGCTTCGATCACGTCATTATCCTGGACGACGCCCTGGCGCGCACGGTGTCGGTGGAGCTCGTCCCGATGCCTGTGGGGCACGGGGTGCGTCGCGAGGCCCCTGAGGCCGAGGCCGCCCGCGATCAGCAGGAGAGTGCGCATTAAAGCTGAACTGAGCATTCCGGGGGCTGGTGCAGGGGGCTGGTGGACGGGGGTCGGGATGCCACGCGAGCCGATCCGACAGACGATCGACGGGCATGTCCTAACGCTGGTGCAGGGCGACATCACGCAGCAGCGGGTGGACGCCATTGTCAACGCCGCCAACAGCCGGCTGGTGGGTGGCGGCGGCGTGGACGGTGCGATCCGTCGCGCTGGCGGCCCCGCGATCGAGGAGGAGTGCGCGCGCATCCGTGCGGCACGGGGCGGGTGTCCGACGGGCTCGGCGGTGATCACCGGAGCCGGTCGGCTGCCCGCCCGGTACGTGATTCACGCGGTGGGTCCGGTTTGGTCCGGCGGTGCCCAGGGTGAAGCTGCGCTGCTGGCGTCGGCCTACCGCGCGAGCCTGGAGCTGGCAACCGCCCATGGCGTCCGGACGATCGCCTTTCCGTCCATCAGCACCGGTGTGTACGGATACCCGGTGGCGCTGGCGGCCCGGGTGGCCCTTGGGACCGTGGTGGAGGCCGTGCAGGGCACGTCGGTCGAGGAAGTACGGTTCGTGCTGTTCTCGGAGCAGGATTTCGACGCATACGCCGCAGCCCTGGAGGAGGTGCTGGGTGCCATGAAGCAGGAGCCATCGCTGCACGAGCGGTCGGATCGTACGTCGCAGGGCGCCCTGGGCGAGGATCCGGTGCACGACGCCGCGGGGACCGCGCCGGCGCAGCCGTCGGGGGCGACCGGCGGCGCAGGCCAGGACGGTGCCCCTGGAGGCGTGTCCAGCGCGGGGGGCCCGGGGGCGCAGCCCCAGCAGCCGCTATGGCAGACGACGCCACCGGGCGCCACGGAGGAGGGAGCAGAGGCCCCCGCGGCGCCGGCTGCCACGGCTCGGCGCGCGCGGCCACAGGCGCGGCCCGCCTCGTCCGCCTG
>CAZGNA010000091.1:0-10787 GCA_964526945.1 uncultured bacterium | reverse complement strand
CCGCGCGCGCACCCGTGACCCCCGTCGGACAGATCGTCCTCGCCCTGCTGGAGGGCACCGTCTCGGGGCTGCTGCTGGCCCTGACCGCGGTGGGGCTGTCGCTGGTCTTCGGCGTCATGCGCATCGTGAACGTCGCGCATGGCGAGTTCTTCATGCTGGGCGCGGTGCTGGCCTGGGCCGTCACCTCCGCCACAGGCAGCTTCCTGGCCGCGGTGGCCCTGGCCCCGGTGCTCGTCGCCGGCATCGCCATGGCGGCGGATCGCCTGGTCCTGCGGCCCATCCGGTACGCGCCCGAGGCCACCATCGTGGCCACCATCGGGCTGCTCTACATCCTCCAGCAGCTGACCCTGGGCCTCTACGGCCCCGAAGCGCGGGCGGTGGCCCCGCCGCTGGCGGGGGTCGTCGAGTTCCCCTGGTTTGGCTACTCGCGCTACAAGCTGGTGGCGGCCGTGCTGGCCGCGCTGGTCCTGCTTGGCACCTGGCGGCTGGTCAGTGGCACGACACTGGGGCTGTACATGCGCGCGACGCAGCAGGATCCGGAGGTGGCCCAGGCCTTCGGCGTGCCCGTGCATCGGGTCTACAGCGCCGCCTTCGCCCTGGGCGCGGCGCTGGCGGCCGTGGCGGGCGTGCTGGTCGTCCCCGTGCAGCAAGCCCACTACCTCATGGGCCTGGACGCGCTGCTCCTCTCGTTCATGGTGGTGACCATCGGTGGCCTGGGACGCCTGGGCGGGACCCTGGTCGCCGCGTTCCTGGTCGGGCTGGTGGACGGGGTGGTCTCGATCTTCTTCACGCCGACGCTGGCGCGCATCGTCGCCTCGCTGGTGGTCGCGGGGGTGCTGGTCGCGCGTGCCGGCGGGCTCTTCGACAGGCGCGGGGGCTAGAATGCGCTGTCACCCGCGCCCCGCAGCCTCCCCCCCGGCGGCGCGCAGCACCCGCTCCCCTCAGCCCACCGACCGCCGCGCTGGCGCCGGCCGCCCCGACGGGATGCAACCGACGATGACGCCCGGCCGCGTGACCCTGGCGATCCACCTGGGAGTGCCGGTGGCCCTCGGGCTGCTGCAGGTCGTCCTGCCCCCGTTCCACCACGGCATGCTCACCCGCATCATGCTCTTCGCCACCTACGCGGCCGGCTACAACCTGCTGCTGGGCTACACGGGCCTGATGAGCCTGGGGCACGCGCTGTTCTTCGCCGCCGGCATGTACGGCGCGGGCCTGCCGGTCTACTACCTGGGACTGGGACCGGGGTCGGCGTTCCTCCTGGGCGTCGCCGCGAGCCTCCTCCTGGCCGCCGGCATCGGCGCGCTCAGCCTGCGGACCACGGGCGTGGCGTTCCTGATCGTGACCATGCTCTTCGCGCAGGTCGGCTACCTGGCGACGCTCCACTTCAACCGGATCACCCTCGGCGACCAGGGCCTCGTGCTGGCCGGCCGCCTGGCGCCGGTGCAGGTGGGCGGCTGGACGCTTCCCCTCACCGCCCCCGCGGTGCGCTACAACCTGGCGCTCGCCGCGCTGACCGTGACGCTGCTGGGCAGCCTGTGGCTCGTGCGCTCGCCGGTGGGGCGGGTGTGGATCGCGCTGCGCGAGCACGAAGAGCGCACCCGCATGCTGGGCTACGACCCCTTCGCCTACAAGCTGCTGGCCGTCGTGTGCTCGGGCGGGGTTGCCGGCGCGGCAGGGGCCGCCTACGCGCTCCTCTTCTCGTACGTCGGCAGCACCTTCGCCTCGATCCTCTACTCCATCTACCCCCTGCTGTGGACGCTGCTGGGCGGCGCGGGCACGATCCTGGGCCCGCTGGTCGGGACGGCGTTCGTCACCTACGCGGTGGACACGGCCAGCAGCCTCACGACCAACTACCTGCTGATCGTGGGCGTGGCGCTCGTGCTGGTGATCCTCTGGGCGCCGGGCGGGGTCATGGGCAGCGTCCGGGCGCGCTGGTGGCGGGAGCTCCCGTGAGCGGGCACGCGCGTGCGGCGAGCGGACACGCGCCATGAGCGCGGTCGCGGTGCAGCCGCCCCAGCCGCGGGACGCGGACGACGTGCTGCTGTCCACCACGGGCCTGCGGCGGGCCTTCGGCGGCCTGGTGGCCGTGCGCGACGTGGACTTCCGTCTGGTGCGCGGGGAGATCCGCGCCATCATCGGCCCCAACGGCGCGGGCAAGACCACCCTGGTCAGCATGATCAGCGGCCGCATCGCCCCCAGCGCCGGGCGCATCGTCTTCGATGGCCGCGACATCACCGCCACGCGGGCCCACCGGCGCGTGGCGCTCGGCATCGTCTACACCTTCCAGCTCATCAGCGTCCTGCGCACCCTGACCGTCTTCGACAACGTGGCCCTGGCGGTACAGCGGCGCCTGCTGCGCGGCCCCGGCGACGTCGTCCGGCTGCGGGCGTCGGCGCTGGCCGGCCCGGTGCGCGAGGCCCTGGAGACCGTCGGGCTGCGCGAGGCCTGGGACCAGCCCGCCGGTGCGCTTCCCTACGGGCATCAGCGCCTGCTGGAGATCGCCATGGCCCTGGCCCTGCACCCGCGCCTGCTGATCCTCGACGAGCCCACCCAGGGACTGGCCCCCGACGAGATCGACGGCCTGGTGGCGCTCGTGCGCCGGATCGCCCGCACGAGCACGGTCCTGCTCATCGAGCACAACGTGCGGGTGGTGCTCGACCTGGCCCAGCGCATCACCGTGATGGACCAGGGCCGGATCATCGCCGAGGGGACCCCGGCCGAGGTGGAGGCGGATCCCACCGTGCAGCGCGTCTACCTGGGCGCGCGGTAGACATGCACGCGGTCTGCGCGGACGGTGCGCGCACCGGACCGGGCCTCGTCCCGGCCGCGCCGTAACCATGGAGCTCGTGCTCGACCGGCTGACCTGTGGCTACGGCGGCGCGCCGGTGGTGCGCGACGTGTCGCTGCGCCTGGCCCGCGGGCAGGTGCTCTGCCTGCTGGGCCGCAACGGGGCCGGCAAGACCACGGTGCTGCGGGCGATCATGGGGCTCCTGCGCCCGGTGCAGGGCAGCGTGCGGCTGGATGGCGAGGATCTCACCCGGGTGCCGCCCCACCGCATCCCGCGCCTGGGGCTGGGGTACGTCCCGCAGGGCCGCAGGCTCTTCCCCGACCTCACTGTCTGGGAGAACCTGCGCATCGGCATGCTGGTCCGAGGCCACGACGACGAGACGCTGCGCTGGGTCTTCGACCTCTTCCCCGTGCTCCGGGAACGGCTCCACCAGCGTGCCGGCACGCTGTCGGGCGGCGAGCAGCAGATGGTGGCCACGGCCCGGGCCCTGTGCGCGCGCCCTGCCTTCCTGCTCATGGACGAGCCCAGCGAGGGACTGGCGCCGGCGGTCGTCCGCCGGCTGATGGAGACCGTCGGGCTGCTGGCCCGCCGGGACGTCGGCGTGCTGCTGGTGGAGCAGAAAGTCGACGCCGCCCTCGAGGTGGCCGACGTCGTCGCGCTGCTGGAGACCGGGCGCATCCGCTACACCGGCTCGCGCCAGGACGTCCTGGCGGACGAGGAGGTGCTCATCCGCCATCTGGGCGTGCGGCGGTAGGGGCCCGTGGCCGCCGACCTGCCCCCAGGGCCCGCCGGTGCGCGGGGCCCTAGCCCCCGGGGTCCACCACGTAGTCCGTCGCCGACCGCCGCGCCGGTGCCACGACGCTGACGACCAGCGCACCCGCGGGTCCTGCGACGGCCTCGTGGGGCACGTCAGGCGGCACGACCAGCACGTGCTCGGGCACCACCGTGACCGCCTGCCCGGCTCCGGTGAAGGTCAGCGTACCCTCGAGCACCACCACGAGCTGCTCCTGGGGATGCCGGTGGAGCGGGAAGCGGCTGCCGGGGTCGAACCGGTAGAGCGTCATCGTCATGCGCGCAGCGTCCACCTGGCGGCGCCGCACGCCGGGATAGACCGTCGCCCAGGGCAGCGCGGCCAGCGCGACGAGCTGCAGGGACTCAGCCACGGGCCGCCCCCGTCTCGGCCAGCCGCTGCTCCCACACCCCCACGAGCACCGCGGCGTCCATGACCAGCCCCAGGTGCAGCGAAACGATGCGCAGCGCTGCGTCCTCCATCTCGGGCGAGAACCCGCGGACGAGGTCGCGCAGGACCACCACGCGGTAGTCGCGGTTGGCGGCGTCGAACGCCGCGTTCAGCACGCAGCAGTCAGTGAACCCTCCGGTCAGCACCACGGTCCGCCGCCGCAGCTGCCGCAGCAAGAAGTCGAGGTCGGTGGGATAGAAGATGCTCAGGCGCTTCTTGGTGTCGACGATGTGGTCGGTGGGCGCCACCTCGGTCACCAGCTCGGTCCACCGGGTGCCGGCCAGCCCGTGGCTGTCGGCATTGGGGATGGGGCCGACCGTGACGGGAAACGTGAACCGCCAGGCCGAGGGGAACCCCTTGGTGTCGTCGACGCCGCTGGCCCGCAGCACGGTCTTCACGTGGATCACCGGCACGCCCAGCCGCCGGCAGTGGCGGTGGAACGCGTTGATCGGCGCCACGATCTCCCGCGCCCGGGGCGCGGGACACGGGCAGTCCGGCCCATCGTCCAGGTGCCCGCGGTGCATGTCGATGGACACGGCCGCGGTCACCCGCGGGTCGAGCCACTCGTCGAACCCCTCGGGGATCGGCTTGCGTACGCCGTAGAAGTAGGCTTCCACGGAGCTCACCTCCACCGTCACTCCTCGCGGAAGTAGGGACGCCCCAGCGCCCCGGGCATGCCCGCCGCCTGCCGGAGCGCCGTGATCACCAGCAGCACGGTCAGCGTGAACAGGTACGGCAGCATCCGCAGCACGATCGACGACGCCTGCACGCCCAGCAGCTGGGCGCGAAACCCCAGGACGTCCACGGCGCCGAACAGGTATGCCCCGGCCAGCAGCCGCCCCGGATGCCAGGTGGCGAAGACGACCAGGGCGATGGCGATCCAGCCAAGCCCTCCGGTCATGTTCTCCGTCCACGCCGGGGTATAGGCCAGCGAGAGGTACCCGCCGGCCAGCCCCGCCAGCGCCGCACCTGCGACCACCGCGCCGTAGCGCACCGCCGCGACGTCCACCCCCATGGCGTCAGCGGCCTCCGGGTTCTCGCCGCACGCGCGCAGGTGCAACCCCGGCCGGGTGCGGACCAACCACCACCATACCCCCAGCGGCAGCACGTAGCTCAGGTACACGAGGGCATCCTGGCGGAAGAAGATCGAACCCAGGACCGGCACGTCGGCCAGCCCCGGGACCGCCAGCGCCCGAAACGGTACCGGGTTGGGGATGCCGATGAACGGCTTGCCCACGAACGCGCTGAGCCCCGTCCCGAACAGCGCCAGCGCCAGCCCGGTGGTGACCTGCTCGGCGCCCAGCGTGACGGTCAGGAACGCGTGGCCGACCCCCAGCAGCGCACCCGCACCCGCTGCCGCCACCACGCCCAGCCATGGCGCCGCCGTGGCCACCACCGCGGCGAATCCGACCACCGCGCCCACCAACATCACGCCCTCGACCCCGAGGTTGAGCACGCCGCTGCGTTCGGCGAGCAGTTCCCCGACGCCCGCCAGCACCAGCGGGGTGCCGGCCGTCACCGCGGCGGCCAGCAACGCCACCAGCTGGTCCGCCGTCACGGGTCCGCGCGCAGGCCCGCGCGGGCCGCGGCCACCGCCCGGCGCCGCCGGTGCCGCCGGACCACGTATTCGCTGGCCAGGACGAACGTCAGGAGGAGCGCCTGGAGCATGGATGCGATGGCGGCGGGGACCCCGGTGGTCTGGATCACGAAGCCACCGTTCAAGAGCGCGGCGATCAGCACGGATACCAGCACGACGGCCCACGGGTGCAGCCGCGCCAACCACGCGACGATGATCGCCGCGTAGCCGTAGCCCTGCGAGATACCCTGCTGCAGCCGGTGCACCACGCCGCCCACCTCGGCGACGCCGGCCAAGCCGGCGAGCGCGCCGCTCAGCGCCATGACCGCGACGATGTTGCGGGCCACCGGTGCACCGCGGTAGCGGGCGGCGCGGGGGCTGGTGCCGATGAGCCGGATCTCGTAGCCCCAGGCGGTGTGGCGCACCAGCAGCCAGAGCCCGGCCGCGGCGGCCAGCGCCAGCACCGCCCCGAGATGCACGGCCCCCACCAGCGGCGGAAGCTGCGCGCTGTCGGGGAACCGCCGGGAGTAGGGGAAGCTGAACGCGGTCGGATCGGCCCAGTGCCCGAAGACCAAGTAGTCGATCCACAGGAGGCCCACGTAGTTCAGCATCAGGGTGCTGAGGATCTCGCTCATCCCCACCGCAGCGCGCAGCACGCCCGGGATGGCGGCCCACGCGGCTCCGCCCGCAGCGCCCAGCACCACCATGCCCGGCACCATGGCCCACGCGGGCAGGCCGGGTGCGCCGAGCGCGAGCCAGCCCGCGGCCAGCGCACCCACCGCGAGCTGTCCCTCGGCGCCGATGTTCCACAGCCCCATGGTGAACGCAAGCGAGACGCCAAGCCCGCTCAGGGCCAGGGGAATCGCCTTCACGAGCGTCTGCTCGATGGCATACCAGGACCCCAGCGCGCCGGCAGCCATCTCGCGGTACGCCGCCCAGGGGTCGTACCCGGCGGCCCGCATGACGACAGCGCCCGCAGCCAGGGCGGCCAGCGCCGCCCCCAGGCGGATGAGCAGGGCTTCGGCCCACGCCACCCCGCGCCCGACAGGGGGTGCGACGTCGAGCGCACGCGCCGTGGTCACCATGGGATCACTGCACCCCGGCCATCAGCAGCCCGATCTCCTCGCGTGTGGCCGTGGCGGCCCGACGCTCGCCGACCAGGCGACCGCGGTGCATCACGACGATGCGGTCTGCCAGCGCGAACAGCTCGTCCAGGCTCTCCGAGATCAGCACGACGCCGGCGCCAGCAGCACGCAGATCGAGCAGGATGCGGTGCACCGCCGCGGCCGCCTGCACGTCCAACCCCCGCGTGGGGTACATGGCCACCAGCACCCGGGGTGTCGCCGCCACCTCGCGGCCGACCAGCAACCGCTGCTGGTGGCCGCCCGAGAGATGCCACGCCGGTGTGTCGATCGACGGCGTGCGAATGGCGAAGCGCCGCACCAGCGCGCTCGCCCGGGCGCGCACCGCGGGCCAGTGCACCCGCAGGCCCCTCGCGATCGGCGGACCGTCGTAGTCCCGCAGCACGGCGTTCTCGGCCACGGTAAACGCCCCGACCAGGCCCTCGCCCAGCCGGTCCTCCGGCACGTACGCGAGCCCCAGCGCCCAGCGCGCCCTGGGGCCCAGCCGGGTGATGTCGCGGCCCTCCCACACGATCCGGCCCGCCCGGGGCACCCGCAGACCGGCCAGGACCTCCGCGAGCTCCCGCTGGCCGTTGCCGGCGACGCCCGCCACCCCGACGAGCTCGCCGGCCCGGACCTCCAGGGTCAGGTCCTGCAGGCCGCGGCCACCAGGCCCTTCGAGAGACACCCCGTCCAGCGCCAGCACCACAGGACCGGGAGCTGCCGTGGGGCGGGACGTCGCCTCCACCTCCTGCCCCACCATCAGCTGCGCCAGAACCCGGGGCGTCGTCTGGGCGGGCGTCGTCGTGCCCGCAACGCACCCGGCGCGCAGGACCACGATCCGGTCGGCCACCTGCAGCACCTCGTCCAGCTTGTGGCTGATGAACACCACGGCTCGCCCCTGGGCGGCGATACGGCGGCACGCGGCGAGCAGGCCGGCCGCCTCCTGCGGGGTGAGCACCGCCGTCGGTTCGTCCAGAATCAGCACGCGCACGGCCCGGTGCAGCATCCGGAGGATCTCGACCCGCTGCCGCTCGCCCAGCGTCAGCGTGTCGGTGCGCGCGTGAGGATCGACGGCCAGACCGTAGTCCGCAGCCAGGCGGCGCACCTGCGCTGCGTGCGCGCGCACGTCGAGCAGCATGCCCGCCTTCCGCCAGCCGAGGAGGAGGTTTTCGGTAACGCTGAACGCCCCCACCAGGCGAACGTGCTGGTGGACCATGCCGATGCCCCGCGCGAGCGCGTCGCCGGGCGACCGCAGCACGACCGGGCTGCCGTCGATGAGCACGGTACCGGCGTCCGGACGGTACAACCCCGCCAGGACGTTCATCAGCGTGGTCTTGCCCGCGCCGTTCTCACCCAGCACCGCCAGGACTTCCCCGGGGGCGATGGCCAGGTCCACGCCGGCGTTGGCCACCACCCCGGGGAAGACCTTGACGATGCCACGCATCTCCACCAGGGAGCGAGACATCTTGTCCCCTGTCGCCGACGCCCTACGCCGGCGCGGCCGACGGCCCCGGTCCCTGCCGCATCAGGCCATGCTCCGGCCACCGGCCCTGGCACCGACTCCTGGACCGGGTTTCCGGCGCAGGTCCCCGCGTTCTGCGGCACGCTCCTACCCACCGGCCCTCGCGCCGACTCCTGGAGCGGGGGCACCACAGGCTCATCTGGCTGTCCTCGGCACCCAACGACCGGTGCCCGGAGGCCGGGGCCTCCTGGACCGGGGGCACCGCCGGCTCACTTGGCCGTCGGCGCCTGGCCCTCGATTCCCTTGAGCAACCAGTCGAAGGCCAGGATCTCCTTCAGGCTCATCGCGCGGCCGGCCGGTACCCGTTCCTTCCCGGTCTGATCCGCCAGCGGCCCCCGGAAGATCTGGAACGACCCCTCGACGATGGCCCGTCGCCGCCGGTCGACCAGCGCCCGCACATCGGCCGGCACGTTCGGGTGGAAGGGGCCGAGGCTGACCATCTTGTCCACCAGCCCGCCATAGTAGTCCTCGGAGACGAACCGCCCGGCCAGGATGCCCCGCACGATGGCGGCATCCACCTCGCGCCAGTCCCAGATCGTGCCCGTGAGGTACGCCTGGGGCGCGAACCGCTGCATGTTGGACTCCGAGCCCACCCCGTACCGACCCGCCTCGGCCGCAGCCTGGAGCGCGCTGGGCGTGTCCTGGTGTTGCCCGACCACGTCGGCGCCCGCGTCCAGCAGCGCTTTCGCCGCCGCCTTCTCCTTGGGCGGGTCGTACCAGGTGCGGGTCCACACCACCTTGATCCTGGCGTTCGGGTTCGTCTCCCAGACGCCCAGCGCAAACGCGTTGACGCCGGCCACGACCGTGGTGATGGGGTGCGCCGCCACGAACCCCACCACGTTGGTCCTGGTCATCTTGCCCGCGACCAACCCCGTCAGGTAGCGGCCCTCCCAGATGCGCCCGTAGATGGTCTTCACGTTGGGCGCCAGTTTGATGGCAGGCCCGATCCCGACGATGCGCACGTCGGGGTGCCTGCGGGCGACCTCGAGCGCGAAGTTCTGGTAGCCGAACGCGGTGGCGAAGATGATCTTGTAGCCCTGCCGGATGAACTGCTCCATCACCCGCGCCACCTCCGCCGTCTCCGGGACCGACTCCACGAACTTCGTGTCGGCCCCCAGGGTCTGGGCCAGGTACCGGCGCGCCTGATCGTGCTGGAACGTCCACCCCGCGTCGCCCACGGGCCCCACGTAGATGAACGCCACCTTGGGCTTCGCCTGCGCGGCCAGCGACACGGGCGTCCCCGCCAGCAGCAGCACCACGAGCCCCACGACACCCCATGCCATCACCTGTCGCATCCGCTCTGCCTCCTCACGTGTCCGACCACCGATTGCCGTGCACGTTGACCCAGATGGTCCGCACCACCTCCTTCCCGACGTTGGTGAAGCGGTGGGGGATCGACGAATCGAACGCGATGGCGTCCCCCCGACGCAGCACGTACACCTCGCGGCCCAGCTCGACGCGCAGCCGTCCGGCCAGCACCACGCCCATCTCCCACCCCCGGTGGTGGATGGGCGAGGGCGCGCTGGCCGCGCCCGGCAGGTAGGTGTTCTCGGCCATCTCCACCAGGTTCTGCGCATCGCGAACCAACAGGCGGCGCTGCGCGCCCCGGCCGGTGGTGACCACGCGCTGCGCGGCGCGGCGGACCACCGGCAGGCCGCTCCTGGCCGGGAGGGGGCCGAACAACGCGGCCATCGGCACTTTGAGGGCCGCGCCGATGGCCACCAGCGCGCCGATCGACGGGGCGGCCACGCCGCGTTCGACCATGGAGAGCATCGAGGGCGTCAGGCCCGTGCGCCGCCCCACCTCGACCAGCGTCAGCTGCCGGCGCAGTCGCGCGTCGCGGATGCGCCGACCGACCTGGCGCAGGGTATCGTCCAGGCCGCTGCGACGGTTGTCAGGCACCGGCTCCGCCCCCCTGACCCCACACCCGGCCTTCCCGCCACCGGGGTGATTTGTTTCAACCTCGCTGAAACCCTGCCGATCAGCACACGGGCAGCCGGCCCCCGCGCCTCAGCGCGATGCGCCCGCTCCCGTACTGCCGGCGCGCAGCCGGCCCGGCGTCAGCGGCAGGGTGTCCATGTCGACGCCCAGCGCGTCGCTCACCGCGTTGGCCAGACACGCGGGCGATCCGATCGTCGCCGACTCGCCCATGCCCTTGAACCCGCCCAGCGTGTGGGGCGATGGTGTCTCCAGATGGGTGACCACGACGGCGGGCATCTCCGCCGCGGTCGGCAGCAGGTAGTCCATGAACGTCGCGACCAGCGGCTGCCCCTCGGCGTCGTAGCGGATCTCCTCCAGCAGGGCTTCCCCAAGCCCCTGCGCCAGGCCGCCGCGCGTCTGGCCGTCCACGAGCACGGGGTTCACCAGCGGCCCGCAGTCCGCCGCGATCACGTACCGGAGTACCCGCACCTGGCCCGTCGCACGGTCGACCTCGACGAGCGCGACGTGCACGCCGTTGCCAAACGCCGCCGGCGGCGGGTCGTAGGTCGCCGCGGCCGACAGCCCCGCCTCGACGTCGGCCGGCAGCCCGACGTGCG
>CAZGNA010000090.1:0-10898 GCA_964526945.1 uncultured bacterium | reverse complement strand
CGCGTGATCGCCTGCCGGATCCACCAGGTGGCGTAGGTGCTGAACTTGTACCCCTTGCGCCAGTCGAACTTCTCGACGGCGCGGATCAGCCCCAGGTTGCCCTCCTGGATCAGGTCGAGGAAGAGCATGCCGCGGCCGACGTACTTCTTGGCGATGGAGACCACCAGGCGGAGGTTGGCCTCGATGAGCTTGCGCTTGGCCTCCTCGTCGCCCTTCTCCATCCGCTGCGCCAGCGCCACCTCCTGCGCCTGGGTCAGCAGCGGCACCTTGCCGATCTCCTTGAGGTACATGCGGACGGGATCGTCGATGGCCACCCCTTCGGCCTCGGCCACGGCCTCCTCGTCCTCTTCCTTGGGCTTGGCCTCGACGTCCTTGGCGTCCTCGACGACCTCGATCCCCTGCTCGGCGAGCACCGTGTAGAGCCGGTCGACCTGGTCGACGTTCTGCTCGATGTCGGGAAACTGCTCCAGGATGTCGTCGTGGGTCACGAAGCCGCGCTTGCGCCCGACCTCCACCAGCGCCCGCAGTTCGGGCGTGAGGTCGTCGGAAGGCTGCGGAGCGGCCTGGACCTTCTTCTTCGGCATCCGTCGACTCGTCCCGGTGGGCGTCGCCATGCTACGAACCACGCTTCGACGCCGCGATCAGCTGTGCGTACGCCGCCTGGAGACGGCGCAGTTCCTCCTCGTTCCCGCTGCGCTGCGCGGCCTGCAGCGCCTCCCACAGCCGCCGGCGCTCGGCCGCCGCCGGCTCGACGTGCGCCAGGTAGCGGAGCGCGTCCGCGATGGCCCGCTCCTTGTCCCGTTCGGTGACCGGAGGCGGCGCCAGGACCAGGTGGGCCAGCAGCGCCGCTGCCTCGTCGTCCAGCGCCTCCCGGAGGGCGATCGCATCCGCCTCGGGCGCCCCAAACAGCGCCGCGGCCAGCGCGCGGTGGGCCGGCGTGGCGAACGCCTCGGCGGTGAGCACGCGCGCCACGGCGCGCCGCCGGTCCGGCTCCTGCACCATCACGTGCAGGAGCAGCCGCTCGGCTTGCTCCCGTGCCCGGTCCCGCCCCGGGAGCACCTCGTCTCCACGTCCGCCCGCGGCCGCCCGCCCGGGGCGCGCGCGCGCGCGCAACCGCTGGCGCAGGGCGTCCTCCGGGATGTCGAACCGCTCGGCCAGCGCGCGGAGGTACTCCGCCTGGCGAACGGGGTTCTTAACGGTCTGGATAACAGTTAACACTTCGTCGGCCAGGGCCACCTTCCCTTCCCGGGTCCTGACGTCGTGGCGGCGCTGTGCCCGCTCCACCCGGTAGTCGAACATGGGCAGGGCGCCAGCCAGCAGACGCGCGAACGCGTCGGGCCCCGCGCGCCGGAGGAAGGAGTCAGGATCCTCGTCCTCGGGCAGCACGACGACCCGGGCGGCGACGTCGGCGTCCTCGAAGAGCGCCAGGCCCCGCTCGGCCGCGGCCTCGCCCGCCTGGTCGGAGTCGTAGACCAGGACGACCCGCGACGCAAACCGCCGCAGCAACGCCACCTGGTCGGCGGTCAGGGCCGTCCCCAGCGAGGCCACCGCCTGCCGGAACCCGTACTGGTGACAGGCCAGGGCGTCCATGTACCCCTCCACCACCAGCGCTTCCCCGGCGTCACGGATGGCGTCACGGGCCGCCGGCAGGGCGTAGAGCACCCGGCCTTTGGTGAAGACCGGGCTCTCCCGTGAGTTCAGGTAGACGGGCTGCGCGTCGTCGAGCGCGCGCCCGCCGAAGGCCACGGTGCGCTCCTGGAGGTCGGTAATGGGGAAGATCAGCCGGTCCCGAAAGACGTCGAAGTGCCCGCCGCCCTGCCGGGCCTGCACCAGGCCTGCGCGCTCCAGCACCCCCGCCTCGTACCCCTTGTGTACTAACGTGGCCAGCAGGCGTTCCCATCCCGGGGGGGCATACCCCAGGTGAAACCGCCCGGCAACCTCTGGCGCCACCCCCCGCCGCCGCAGGTAGGCCCGTGCCCGCTCTCCCTCCTTACCCCGCAGCTGCGTCTCGTAGTACTCGCGCGCCGCGTCCAGGGCACGGTAGAGCCGCTCGCGCTCGGACGCCTGGCGCGCGGCGTCCGGCGAGGTCTCCAGGGGCACCCCCGCGCGCCGGGCCAGTTCCTCGGCGGCTTCCAGGAACGACAGGTTGCCCGTGCGCATCACGAAGTCGAACAGGTCGCCGCCGGCGCCGCACCCGAAGCAGTGGAACAGGCCGCGGTCCGGGTCGACGTAGAAGGACGGGGTCTTCTCCTGGTGGAACGGACACAGGCCCTTGTAGTACCGCCCGGCGCGCTTCAGCGCGGCGTGCTGCGCGACGAGCGCGACGAGGTCCACCCGCCGGCGGATCTCCTCCTTGACCTCTGGCGTCAGCAGACCCCGACCCATGGCCTCCCATGCCCCACCGGGCCTTTCTATGCCCGGTGGCTCTCCGCCTCTTCCTTCTGCCGCCTGGCCTCGGCCGCCACCCGCTCGGCGATGTGGGCCGGCACCGGCTCGTAGTGGGAGAACGTCGCCGTGAACGAGCCGCGGCCGCCGGTGATCGAGCGCAGGTCGGACGCGTACCGCAGCACCTCGGCCTGCGGGACCTGCGCCTTGATCACGGTCGTCCCGTCCCCCTGGGGCTCCATGCCCTGGATGCGCGCGCGCTTGGCGTTCAGGTCGCCGATGATGTCGCCCATGAGCTCCTCGGGCACCCGGACCGCCAGGTCGAGAATCGGCTCCAGCAGGATCAGCCCTGCCTGCGTGGCCGCCTCCTTCACGGCCAGGGCGCCTGCCAGCTGGAAGGCGATGTCGGACGAGTCGACCTCGTGGTACTTCCCGTCGAACAGCGTGACGCGCACGTCCACCACCGGATAGCCCGCCAGGATCCCCTCCTCCAGCGCCTTGCGCACGCCCTTCTCCACGCTGGGGATGAACTGGTTGGGGATGGCCCCGCCGAAGATCTTGTCCACGAACTCGAACCCGGCCCCGCGCGGCAGCGGCTCGATCTCGACGAAGCACACGCCGTACTGTCCGCGCCCGCCGGTCTGCTTGACGTAGCGCCCCTGGGCCTGTGCCTTCCCGCGGACCGTCTCCCGGTACGGCACACGGGGCGGTCGCAGCGTCACGTCCACGCCGAACTTGCGGCGCAGGCGGTCGGCCATGATCTCCAGGTGCGACTCGCCCATCCCGGAGATCACGGTCTGCTTCAGCTCGGCGTCGCGGCGCACGTGGAACGTCGGGTCCTCCTCGGCCAGGCGGTGCAGCGCGGCCCCCATCTTGTCCTCGTCGGCCTTGCTCTTGGGCTCGATCGCCATGGCGATCGCCGGCGCGGGGAACTCGATGGGCGCCAGGCGCACGGGGTGGTCGCGCGCGCACAGCGTGTCGCCGGTCATGGTCTCGGCGAGCTTGGCCACGGCGCCGAGGTCGCCCGCGGGGACCTGGGCCGTCGCCTCCTGGTGCTTGCCCCGGACCTGGTAGAGCTGCCCGATCCGCTCGAGCTTGTCGCGGGTGGCGTTCAGCACCTGCGAGTCGGACGCCAGCACGCCGCTGTAGACCCGGAAGTACGACAGCCGGCCGACGTAGGGGTCGGCCATGGTCTTGAACACCAGGGCCGCCAGCGGCCCCTGCTCGGTGCCTTCCAACACCACCTCGTCGTCGCTGCGGGGATGCCGTCCGACGACGCGGGTGGCGGCCGCGGACGGCAGCAGGCGCACCATCGCGCTCAGCAGCTGCGCCACCCCCACCCGGCGCGCGCCCGCCGCGGCCAGCACCGGCACGATCCTGCCCGTCTGCACGCCCGCCAGCAGGCCCCGGGTCAGCTCCTCGTCGGTCAGGGTCCCGGCCTCCAGGTAGCGCTCGACCAGCGCGTCCTCGCTCTCGGCGGCGGCTTCCACCAGGGCCTCGCGCGCCGCGGCGGCCGCCTCGCGCAGGTCGGCCGGTACCTCCTGGACGCGCTCCTGCCCGTCGACCACCACGTGGGCCCTCATCGTCACCAGGTCCACCACACCGCGCACGCCGGCCTCGGCACCCACCGGCAGCTGGATCGGCACCACCCGCGTGCCGAAGCGCGCCCGCAGCGACTCCAGGGCGCGCGCGAAGCTGGCGTTCTCGCGGTCCAGCCGGTTCACCACCACCAGGCGGGGCAGGCCGCGCCTCTCCGCCAGCGCCCAGCACGCCTCGGTCTGCACCTGGACCCCGGCGGAGGCGTCGACGACCACCAGCGCCGCGTCCGCCACGCGCAACGCGCCGACGACCTCACCGATGAAGTCGGGATAGCCCGGGGCGTCCAGCAGGTTCAGCTTGCTGTCGGCCCACTCCAGCGGCGCAATGGCGGCGTAGATGGTGTGCTTGCGGCGGATCTCCTCCGGGTCGAAGTCCGTCGTGGTCGTGCCGTCGTCCACCCGGCCCATCCGGTCGATGGCGCCCGCCTGGAAGAGCATCGCCTCGACGAGCGTGGTCTTCCCGGTGCCGCCGTGGCCGACGACCGCCACGGTCCGAATGCGGTCCGCACTGTAGCGCTTCAACGCTCGCTCCTCCTCACTGTCGCTCCCGGACCCTCCGCACGGCTCCCGGCTCAATACCCGCGCGCCGGGTCCACGCGGTTTTGCAGCGGCGCGCCGGCCAGATAGCGGCGAAGGTTCTCACAGAACAACGGTATCACGCGGTCGAAGTAGCTGGGAGAGGCGCCGGAGACGTGCGGCGTGATCACCACGTTCTCCAGACCCCACAGCGGACTGTCCGCCGGCAGCGGCTCGCGCTCGAACACGTCCAGCGCCGCGCCGGCAATCCAGCCCTCCCGCAACGCCTCGATCAACGCGGCCTCTTGCACGATCGGGCCGCGGCCGACGTTGACCAGCACCGCGGTGCGTTTCATCAGGCGCAGGCGCCGGGCGTCGATGAGCCCCCGTGTCTCGGGCGTCAGCGGCAGCAGGATCACCGCGTAGTCGGCCGCCCGCAGCACGTCGTCGGTCCCCTCGGGCCCGTAGACGTCCGCCACGTGGGGCACCGGGGTGGGTGTGCGCTTGGTCCCGATGACCCGCATGTCGAACGCCGCTGCGCGGGCCGCCAGCGCCGACCCGATGGCGCCCAGGCCCAGGATGCCCAGCACTTTGCCCGCCAGCTCCTCGCCCACCACCGCCTGGCGGTCCCAGCGCCGCGCCTGCTGGTTGCGCAGCGCCACGTGCAGCCGCCGGCTGAACAGCAGGATCACGGCCATGACGTGCTCGGGCAGCGCCACCGTGTGGGCGCCGACGCTGCTGGTGAGCACCACCTGGCCGGCCAGCACCTCCGGAAACAGGAGCCCGTCCACGCCTGCGGCCGCGGCGTGTACCCAGCGCAACCGCCGGGCGGCGGCCCGCACCGGCTCGGGGATCTGCCAGCCCACGATGACCTCGGCCTGGGGCGCGAGCTGCTGCGCCCGCGCCCGGTCGGTGGTGCACAGCACGCGCACGCGCGGGTCCACGGCCTGGATCATCTCCACGTGGCGCTCGGCCACGGGGACCAGCACCAGGACCACCACCTCCTCGCGCGGTCCCCCCGCCGCCCGGGGCTCATCCATGGCGCTGCTCGGCCTCCACCGCGCCCGCGGCCTCGCGAAGCCGCTGGACGACGAACGCCCGGTCCAGGGCGGCCAGGAACCAGCCGGCCTGGGGCCCGGAGTCCCTGCCCAGGAACGCCAGGTAGATGGCTCCGAACGCCGCCTTGGGCGCCAGCCCCAGCTGCGCCTTCAGCGTGTGGATGGCCGCGTGGAGGGCCTGCCCGTCCCGCGCCTGCTCCACCGCGGGGATGAGCGCTGCCAGGAACCGTCGCTGGTCCTCGGTGAGCGTGCGCGCCGCCGGCGGCAGGGTGGGCTGCACCTCGAAGCGGTGGGCCTCGGGCGCGTACGTGCGCAACCACCGGCGCGCATCCGCCACCCGAAGCTCCAGCTCGTGGCGATCGGCGTCCGAGAGCGCGCTGCCCTTCTCCCGCGCGACCGCCGCCGCGACGTCGACACCGGGCATCTGGCACAGGTGGGCCACGCGCAGGAACCGCGGCCGGTAGGCGTCGGCGGGCGGCGCGCCGCCCACCCGCGCGTAGTGGAACGACCGCGCCAGGTCCGGGTCGTCGAGCCGGCCGACGTAGGCCGCCGCCGCCCGGTCGAACTCGTCGTACAGAGCCGGGATGGTCTCGCCGCCAGGATCGAAGTCCACATGCTGCCGGTAGTGGGGCCGCACGATGGCGAAGCGCGCCAGGTCGGGGCGCAGCAGCGCCGCGAACTCTGCCGCCGGGGTCCCGACCCCCGCGCTGGACCGCATCTTCCGGCCGCCGACCAGGAAGAACTCGTACCCGAACGAGAAGGGCGGCAGGCCGCCGTAGATGGCCTGCACGATGGCGGCGGCGCGGTCGTAGCTGCCCCCGCGCGTCATGTGGTCCTTCCCGGCGGCCTCGACGGTCACGCGCAGCACGACCCACTTGGCTGCCCACTCCGTGACGTACTGCAGCTTGCTGCCACCGCCAAACGGCGAGCGGCGACCGCGGTGGCCGCACCCGGTGGCCCACGTGACCTTGTCGGGGCGGCACTCGTACACCACCTCGCGTCCGTCCCACGCCACGACCACCGTGGTGCCGATGCGGCCGCAGGCGTCGCAGATTACCTGGACCGGGTGGCGCTCGGCCTTGCGGCTGCCGCTGATGGCCCGGTCGAGCTCGATGATCTCCTGGGCGCGGTCCAGTGCCGTGCGGATCGCGTCGTCGAACGCGCCGCTGCGGTACAGCTCGCTGGTCCAGTACACCCGGGGAGTCGCCCCCAGCCGCGTGAACGCCGTCGTGAACTCGTCGGCGTAGTACCGGGCGAAGTTGGGCGCCACCGTCGGGTCGGGAGACGGCACGTCGCACAGCGGCCGGCCCAGGTACGCCGCCAGCGCCTCCTGCCCCGGGGGCACGGTATCGAGCGGATCGTAGTCGTCGTAGCCGTAGAGGAACTCCACGGCGCGGCCGCGTTCGCGCAACGCCCTGGCCAGGCAGTCGTGCAGGATCACGCCGCGCAGCGACCCAACGTGGACACGCCCCGACGGGCTCTTGGCGTCGTTGACGACGTGCGCCGCCTCGGGGCGCGCCTTCAGGATCTCGTCGGCCAGCAGGTCAACCCACACCGCGTGCCTCTTCCTCCCCGGCGGGCAGCCGGGCCCGGTCGCACTCCACGACCTGATCAGGGGAGGGTGGATACCGGAGAAACGCCGGACGCCGGGTACGGTGTTCGTGCCGTGCGGAGGCGGTTCCTTCAGGCTGCAGCCCGGGGTCGTCCCCGCGTCGGCCTGAACAGGTGCCGCGCGCCCCGATGGGGCGCCACGCGCTCGCCGAGGGGATGAGGCGCCCCTACCCGTTGACCGTGGCCTTGAGATCCTTCCCCGGCGTGAACACCGGCACGTTCCTGGCAGGGATGTGGATGCGGGTGCCGGTCTGGGGGTTGCGGCCCTCGCGCGCCCTGCGCGTGCGGACCGTGAACGTGCCGAAGCCGACCAGCGTGACCTTCGCGCCCCGCCGCAGCTCGGCCGCCATCAGGTCCAGGGCCGCGTTGAGGATGGCCGCGACGTCCTTCTTGGTGGCGCCGGTGTGCTCGGCGACCCGCTCGACCAGTTCCTCCTTGTTCATGCCCCACCCCCACGCGTCCGACTCCCGCGTACTGCCCGACGGCCGGTTCGGTTCTCCGCGGCCTCGCCGACTCCTGCAGGCATCGCCACGCCCGGTGGAGAACACCGAGGCGACCGCCCTGCAAGGAGGGGTGCACCATGCGTCGCGTTCGCCTTCCGGTCCCGCTCCTGCTCCTAGCAGTCCTCCTCACGCCGGCGGCCGCGCAGCCCTCAGCCATCATTCCGGGCAAGGCCATCGGGCCCATCGAGCTGGGCATGCCCCTGGAACGCGCCCGGGAGATCATGACCGGCTTCGGCACGGTCGAGGCCTACGAGGGCGCGCTGGGCCGCGGGTTCTGCAACCCCGAGCGCGGCGTGGGCGTGTGCGTCTTCGACCGGTGGACCAGGCTGAACCTGCACTCCCCGGGGGGCGTGGTGTTCGCGCTGACCGACGACGAACGCTTCACCACGGAGCCGGGCGGACACAAGGTCGGCGGGCTGCTGCTGGGCATCCTGCGGACCTTCGGGCTCTACTCGGCGGGCATGCAGACCGAGCTGCTGTGGGATCCGCACGGGCTCTCGGTCGACATCCAGCCCTCGCCGTCCGGGCTCGTGGCCGCCACGATCGGCGTGTACGCACCGCGCGCGTCAGCGCACCGGCCCCGTCCGGCGCCCGCGCAGGTGGTGGCCACCACACTCAAGGCGCGCTAGGCGCCGTCGGCCCGGGCCGTGCCGCGTATCGCCACCGGAAGCTGACCGCCCGTCCGGAGCGCGGCCCCCGTCCCCCCGGCGACGATCACACGGGCTCCACCGGGCGCGTCTCCCGGGCGTGGCAGACGGGCGGGGCAGGGCCGGCGGCCCGGCCCCGCCCGCGCCACCCCGAACGCGCGGCCCACTACCGCACCGTGAACGTCACGCTGTGGACGGTCCCCATGATCTTGTGGTGCTGGGGGTCCGCCCAGTAGATCCTGAGCACGTGCCGTCCCGGCGCCACCGTCCCCAGCACGTACCGGTAGCGCTGGGGTCCGACCCGCACCAGGTGCGTGAGCATCGGCATGTCCTGCCGGCGGTCGAGCTCGACGTGCAGGTGCGGCATCGCGGCCGTCGACCCGTGCGTATCCATCCCGGGCCGCATGGTCATCTTGGAGAGGTCCGCGGGCGTCTCGAAGACCACGGCCACCGGGTTGGCGACGACCGCGCCGTTCCTGGGATGCACGATCCGCAACGGCGGCAGCGCCCCTCCGCGCGCCGCCGCCACCGTGAACGCGTAGGCGCCCTGGGCGACGCTCAGGTCGGGCGCCGACACCGCCTGCCACCGCACCGTGTAGGTGCCCGGGCCGATGGCCAGCAACCGCGCCACCAGGGTGCGGCGGTCCAGGTCGTCGAGGTCGACGCCGCCCTTCCCGTCGTCGACACGCCGCCCCGCGCTACTCCACACGCTGATCCGGCTGCGCTGCACGTCGAGCTCCTCGCCGGGACTCAGCGCGAAGACCAGGCGCACGTGCGCGGGTGGCGCTGTCACGGTGCTGCCCGGCTGCGGGTCGGCGCGCAGCAGTTTCGCATGGCCGACCGCGTGGCCGGGCCAGAGGAGCACCGCCACGGCTGCGGCCAGCACGCTCCAGGCTCTCTTGTCGTTACGCATCGCGTCCTCCTCCTCGGCGATTCCCGCAGATCTCCTACCGGACCGCGCTCGCTGGCTTGGCCTGCGTCGCCGGACCGATCGCCTCTGGCGACAGACCGCGGCCCGTAGCCGGCAGATGGCGGCCGGCTGCGCATTCGCACCAGCGCGCACGGCACCGGATGCCGCATCTCGTTACTCTGCGGCATTGCCGCCCTGGTTGCTCGAGAGGGTTCCTATCCGGCCGGCGGCGCGCGGCACGCGTACGGGCGCCCCGCGTGCGCGAGGGCCGACATCCGACGCGTCGGCTGCCACCGCCGGTGCACCGCAACGGCAGCCGCCAGGAAGACGAGCGGCGTGGCCAGAAATCCGGCGTGCGCCTGCTGTTCCAGCAGATAGTGCCCGGCGTGGTGCCCGTCGTGGGAATCCGACAGGCCGTGCACGTGCGCGGTCGAAAACACCACCAGGGCATACAGACTGCACGCCAGCGCAAGAGCGAGGCCGCGCCGGGCCAGCATTCCACCGGCGCGCCCACGCCATGCGCGCCGCGCCGCCGGAACGCCCATCGCTCCCACCCACCCCGGGTGGGGTGCCGTCCACCGCCGGCGGGTGCGGCAGCCCGACCGCGTCAGACCCGCAGGCAGGCCGAGAGGTCGGTGCACGAAGCGGACCGTGGAGCGGGAGACGGGAATCGAACCCGCACCGCCAGCTTGGAAGGCTGGAGCTCTACCATTGAGCTACTCCCGCACGGCAGGAAGCGCGGGGCTGGTGGGCGGGGAAGGATTCGAACCTCCGAAGCGCGTCGCGCAGCTGATCTACAGTCAGCCCCCTTTGTCCACTTGGGTACCCGCCCGCAGCGTCCATGAGGCATTATAGAAACGGCGCGTTCCAAGCGTCAACGGCGCCAGAGGGTAGGCTCGTACCCCGCCAACGGCAGCGGGCACATGCACGTGGGCCCAACGGGGCGCAGCGTGCCGGATCGAGCCGCCACCCGACATCGGGCGAGTCCGGTGCGGACGTCGGTGCGGACGTCGGTATCGCCGGCTCGCGCAGCGTGCCGGATCGAGCCGTCACCCGACATCGGGACACCGGCACCGACCGCGGGCGGCAGGGGCCCGGGCCGACGCGCCGAAGATCTCCATGGGCGCGCGAGCTGGCGCCCGTCCGAACGAGGTGAGGGTGTGACACCTGCAACGACGCTGCTGGTGACCGTCGTCGCGGTGGCGGTGGTCCTGGCCGCCTTCCGCCACTTCGCGCGGCCGACGTGGAATCGCGTCATGGCCGTGGTCAACCGTATCCTCGACATCGAGGTCGGCCTGCCCCTCCCCCGGCGCACGTCCCCCGCCGACCTCTACTACCGCCCCTACCCCCGACGCCTGCAGCTGAACGTCCTGGCCCTGATCCTGGGCCCCTTCTGGTATCTGCTGGTGGGCCTGTGGGTCCATGCAACGATCCTGCTGACCATCGCCTTCGTCAGCGGCGGCCTGCTGGCGCCCCTCGTGTGGCTCTACTGCGGCCTCAAGGCCAACGAAGACCTGCTCGAGTTCCGCGTCGCGCGCCACAACGTCTACTGAGGCCGGCGTGGTATAATTCCTCGAGGTCCGGGCCGCCGTAGCTCAACCCGGCAGAGCACCGCACTTGTAATGCGGGGGTTACCGGTTCGACTCCGGTCGGCGGCTCCAGGCAAGAGC
>CAZGNA010000089.1:0-11232 GCA_964526945.1 uncultured bacterium | reverse complement strand
CATGCGCGCGCGAAGGACGCTGGTCGCCGCCGCGGTGCTGCTCGCCACCGCGTGGGCCCAGGGGGTCGCCGCCGCGGGTGCGGACGCGGCGCTGGATACCGTCCTGGCGCGCGACTACCGGCGCGCGCTGGAGGCGGCGGGCTTCCGGGTGCTGGCGTTGGCGATCACCGACCGGCGGGCCACCGGCGGGGCGCGCCGCGCCGACGTCGTCTACCTCACGCGCACGGACGGCACGCCGATGGCGCTCCGGCGGGAGATCGCGCGGGTGGCAGCACCGGGGGCGAACCCACGCCTGGCCCTCGACCAGATCACCGTGCGCGCGGCGCGGCCGGGCGGCCGCATCGCGCTGGCCGTCACCATCGCCGTGCCGTACCTCGACAGCTGGTTGCGCGGCCAGCTGGACGACGCCGCGTTCTACCGCACCTGGGCGGTGCAGACCCCCCCGCGCTAACGTGCCACGGGCCGCGCTGCGCGGGCGCCGGCGGCGCCTACAGCCAGACCGTGCGCTCCGCCGCGGGCGTCCGCCGCTTCTGGGGGACCTCCTCCGGGTAGCCCACGTAGACCACGGCCACCACGCGCCGGTCGTCCTCGAGCTGGAGCAGCGCTCGCAGGTCGGGGTGGTCCATCAGCGCCGCGCCGGTGCGCATGTAGGTGCCGACGCCGGCCTCGGCGGCCACCAGCAGCATGTTCTGGATGGCCATGAACGTCGCGTACTCGTCCTCACGGCGCGTCTCGTCGTCGGGTGCCTGGTGGGCCGTGACGACGATCACCGCCGGCGTGGCCAGGGTGTCCTGGTAGACGCGCTCGAGGGCTTTCTGCGCCTCGGGCGCCTCGGGGTTGGGCAGCGCCGCCGCGCGCACGGCGCGCCGGATCTCGGCGAAGCGCCGCTTGCCGTCGCCCTGGAGCACGTAGAACCGCCACGGCTCGGTGAGCCGGTGGTTGGGCGCCCAGACGGCGGCGTCCAGCATGCGCTCCAGCACCTCGCGCGGCACCGGGTCGGGACGCATCTTGGGCACGCTGCGGCGGCGCTTGATCAGATCGACGACGCTCACGCTATCCTCCCTCGTGCCTGTCGAGGACCGCGATGGCCTCGACGTGATACGTGTGCGGGAACAGGTCGAACGGCTGTACCTCGATCAACCGGTAGCCGAAGGGGAGCAATTCCCGAAGGTCGGGCGCCAGCGTGGTGGGGTTGCACGAGACGTAGATGACCCGCCGGGCGCGGGTGCGCCCGATCTTGCGCATCACCTTGCCGCCGGCCCCCGAGCGCGGCGGGTCGAGGACCACGACGTCGGGCGGGCCGTAGGCCGCGGTGAGGTCGGGCAGCACCAGCCGCACGTCGCCCGTACGGACGTCGAGCCCTGCCAGCCCGTTCAGCGCGGCGTTGGCCCGCGCGGCCTCGACGGCCGCGGGCACCACCTCCACCCCGGCGACCGTCGCGCCCGCCCGCGCCAGGGCCAGCGCGAACGTGCCCACGCCGCAGTAGAGATCGAAGACCCGGTCCCCCGCCCGCGGCGCCGCGCGGGCGACGACGTACTCGACCATGCGGGCCGCCTGCGCGGTGTTGGTCTGGAAGAACGTCTCCAGCCCGATCCGGAAGCGCAGGCCGGCCAGGACCTCCTCCAGGTACGGTCGGCCGTCGATCGGCTCGACGGCGGCCACCGGCGCCCCGTCTGCCACCCCGGGCACCACCCCGCGCACGATGCCGGTGACGTCCGGCGCGACCTGGCGCACCACCCGCGCGAAGGCCGCGGCCTGCGGGAATGGCCCCGGGGCGGTGAGGAGGCCCACCAGCCGGTCGCCCGTGCCGCGTCCTTCCCGCACCACGAGCGCGCGCAGCAGCCCGCGGTGGGTACGCGGATCGTAGGGCGGCACCCCGGTCTCCTGGGCAAAGGCGCGCACCGCCTGTACCAGCGCCGCCGACACCTGTGACTGCAGGTAGCACGTCTCGATGGGGACGATGGCGTTCCAGTCGCCGCGCCGGTGGAGTCCCAGGGTGCCCACCGGGTGGAACGAGAACTCCATCTTGTTGCGGTAGTACCACGGGTCGGCCGCCGCCACGATGGGACGCACGGGCGGCGTCGCGATCCCGCCCAGGTGCGTCAGGCTCTCCCGCACGATGGCCTCTTTGGCCTGCGCCTGGGCCGCGTAGTCGATGTGCTGCCAGACGCACCCCCCGCAGGGGCCGAAGTGGGGACAGCGGGGCACGGTGCGCGCGGGCGACGGTTCGAGCACCTCGACCGTCGCGGCCTCGGCGAAGCTGCGCCGGACTCTGCGCACGCGCGCGCGGACCACGTCGCCGGGCGCGGCGCCCTCGACGAACACCACCAGCCCGTCGACCCGCGCCACGCCGCGGCCACCGTAGGCGAGGCGGTCGACGCGCAGCGTCAGCTCCTCGTCGCGCGCCAGGACGGCGCGGTGCGCGGTCATGGTATCATCCCGCCAGATGGACGCCTATCGCTGCGTGACGAGCAAGCGCGATCTGCGCACCTACCTCGACCGGCCGCTGGAGGAGGCCGTGCTGCTGCGTGTCCTCGACGCCGGTCGCCGCGCGGGCAGCGCGCGCAACCGACAGCCGTGGGAGTTCGTCGCCGTGACCGACCGCGACCTGCTGCGCCGGTTGAGCCGGTGCGGCCGGTTCGCCGGCCACCTGGCGCGGGCCGGCGCGGCGATCGTCATCGTGCTGGACGACCGCCGCGCCCTCTTCGATGCGGGCCGGGCCGCGCAGAACATGATGCTGGCGGCCTGGAGCCTGGGCGTGGCGTCCTGCCCGGCGACGCTCCACCGCGACGCCCAGGCCCGGACTGTCCTGGCGATTCCCGCAGACCGGGTGCTCGCGCCGGCGATCGCCCTGGGCTACCCCGCGCCGCGTGACCGCAGCCGCCTCGAACGCCTGATTCTGACGGTCGTGGCCGGGCGCGGCCGCAAACCCCTGGAGGCGCTGGTGCACTGGAACCGGTTCGGCGTCCGGCGCCCTACGCCAGCTGTCCGCCAGGGTGCAGGCCGCCGGCCGCCCACCCGGGACGTGCCCAGCTGATGTAGCGCTCCGACAGCACCGCCAGGGGCTTGCGGGCGATGGTGAACTCGTCGGCCAGGCGGGCCAGGATGCGAGCCAGCTCGGGGCGGCTCTCGTCAAACCGGTCGGCCGCCAGCCGGTAGAACCGCCGGCCGGCCTCCTCGTAGTCCTCCAGGCGGTGGCGGCGAATCCCCCGCGCGCTCACGGCGAACGCCAGCGGGAACCGCCGCGCCCCAACGATGGCGTCGCCGAACAGCCCGCTGGTGAACAGGGCCAGATCGCCGATGCGCCGGAAGACCAGCGGCTGCAGCGGCGGCTCCACCAGGCCGGCCAGCTCCACCATGTCGTCGATGTTCAAGGTGTTCAGGCGCCGGACCTCGCGCACGGGCTGCGTCCGATGCACGGTGACGGTCTCGACGCGCTCGAAGGAGACCAGGAGTTCCACGAGGTACCGGAACATCTCCTCGGCCGCCAGCCAGTCGCGCACGACGCCCGCGTCGAAGACCACCAGCCGCCCATCGGGCTCCACCCGCTCCACGGTGTAGGGAATCTCCGCCAGGTCGCGGCGGATCCGCCGCAGGAGGATGGTGAACAGCAGCCGGGGCGAGAGCTCGAGCACCGCCTGATCGTCGGCCCGCAGCCGGCGGATGATCCGGTCGTCGTCGAGGTGCTCCTCCACGCGCTCCGGATCCTGCCGCCACCGGCGCAGGTACGCCTCGCGTTCCCGGGGGTCGCCCCCACTGAGGACCTGGGCCAGGAATCGCAGGTCGGCGTCGGTGTACCGCATGCGCTCCCTCACGGCCGCACGCACGCTGGTCGCGCAGCCTCAGTCCTCATTATACCCGCACCCCGGGCCCGTCACGCCAGGCGGGGTCACGCGCAGCGCCCCGACCTTCCCCGCCGCCTGGGGGCGAGGGTATAATCGGCTCCGTCATGACCACGGGCGCGTGCCGGAGAGCGGTCGTGGCGGTGTTGGTGCTGGCCGTCCCCGTGCTCGCGCAGCCCCTGGCGGTCGACACCCTCCTCGCCCGCGTCGCTGTCGACCCCAACCCCCAGCCGTACACGCTGACGGCCGACTTCACGGCCACCGTCGTGCTCTTCCTGTCCACGGGGCGCGTGACGGTCCGGGCAGCGGGAGCCTACGTGGAGGCGCGCCCGGCGAGCGGCGCACCCCGCGAGCGGCGGGCGACCGTCCACCAGCTGGACGTGCCGTTGCTCCTGCGGCCGTTCACCCCGGCCATCCGGAAAGCGGTCGTGGACCTGATCGAGACCGAGCAGCGCCTGGCCGACTTCCTCCCCACGCAGGACATCTTCGTGCTGGAAGAGCGCGCGGGGCGCTACGTGCTGGGCGGCGTCCGGCGCGACATCGTGACCGAGGCGATGCAGCGCTACGGCCAGGGGGCCTCCGTGAACGATCCCGCGACCCGGCGGGCGCTGGCGCGCTGGTTGCACACGCCGGCACGTCGCGCCACGATCGTCCGGCCCGGACCGCCCTACGCGCTCACCGCCATGGTCGACGACGCCGGCCTCGTCCACCAGCTGGTCCTCTACTATGACTGGGGCCAGGTCGGGAGCCGCATCGCCTTCGTCCTGGTCGACGGTCGGCCCTTCTGGCGCGAGGTGCAGAGCGAGAGCTCCACGGAGGTGGCGGGGCTGGGCCGGGTCGACGGACACCTGGTGCTGGTGCTGTCCCGCCACTGCCTCAACTGCACCACCCGGTAGCACGGCAGCCGCAGACGCCCGGGGGAAGAGCCCTGGCCACTTGCGGGAGCGGGCCGCACGCGGCCCCGGCGGAAGGATGACCGGGCGGCGCGGGCGCCCTGCGCCAGCAACGGACGCGCGGGCCCGACCGCGTGACCGGGCCCGCGCAGCGGGTGGCCAGGAGGCTCGGAGGTGGCCGCGACGGGCCCGCGTCCGGGAACAGGCCGTGCGCGCCGGGCGTTGTATTGGTGAAACTGGCAGCGCCGTCGCCCGTGCGGCGGAACCGCGGGCCAGGACGAACGGAGCCTGCCGCGGAGGAGCCTACTGCGGACGTGAAGGTGGAGTTCCTGTACTGGGAGGAGTGCCCCTCGCACGAGGAGGCCCTGGCGCGCCTGCGCCAGGCGCTGCGGGAAGAGGGGGTGGACGTCCCCGTCGAGGTCGTGCGGGTCGAAACCCCCGAGGACGCCGTGCGCCTGGCGTTCCCGGGGTCGCCCACGATTCGCCTCGACGGCGAGGACGTACAACCCGAGAGCGCCCAGGCCCGGGGCGTCCTGACGTGCCGGACGTACCGCACCGAGGCCGGCCGGCTCTCGCCGCTCCCCACCGTGGCCATGCTCCGCGCCGCGCTGCGCCGACGGCGACTGCCTGCACAGGAGGGTGCGCATGGCACTGGCACTGCGTGAGCGACTCCAGCCGTTTGCGCTGCGCGCAACCGACGGGAGCATCGTCACGCCCGAGCAGTTCGCCGAGGCGGCGGTGGTGGGCGTGATCTTCTGGTGCAACCACTGCCCGTACGTCAAGGCCTGGGAAGACCGGATCATCGCCCTGCAGCATGCGTACGCCGCCCGCGGCGTCCAGTTCGTGCTCATCAACAGCAACGACCCGGTCACGTACCCCGACGACTCCTTCGAGGCGATGCAGAGGCGCGCGCGGGAGAAACAGTATCCCTTCCCCTACCTGGTGGACGAGACGCAGGAGGTGGCGCGCCGCTACGGCGCCACCCGCACCCCGGAGGTCTTCCTGTTCGACCGCAACCGCGAGCTCCGCTACCACGGTGCGCCCGACGACAATGTCGAGGATCCGGCGGCCGTGCGGGCGCACTACCTGCGGGACGCCATCGAGGCCCTGCTGGCCGGCCGCGACCCCGAGCCGGCGACGACTCCGCCGCGCGGCTGCACCATCAAGTGGCGGGCGACCTAGCGTCACCCGTGGCGCTCGTCACCCGTCCAGCTGGAGGACACCGGCCGCGCGCAGCGCGCCGCGCTTGAGACGGGCCAGCGCCTCGTTGACGGCGTCCAGCGGGAAGGGCTCCACCTCGACCCGCACCGGGATCTCGGCGGCCAACCGCAGGAACTCCACCGCGTCCCGACGCGTCAGGTTGGCCACGGTGCGCAGCACCCGCTCGCCGTACAGCACGGTGTAGGGCATCTCGGGGATCCGGTCGAGCGTCACGGCGTTGATCGCCACGACACCCCCCGGCCGCACGGCGCGTAGCGCCGCCACCACCACCTGGCCGGACGGGGCGAACACGACCGCGCGGTCCAGCGGCTGCGGGAGCGCCTCACCGGGCGCGGCCGTCCACCGCGCGCCGAGCGCGGCGGCCAGATCACGGTGGTGGGCACCGCGGGAGACGACGGCGACCTCGCAGCCCCACCGCACGGCCACCTGGATCGCCAGGTGCGCGGAGGCGCCAAAGCCGAACAGCCCCAGCCGTTCGCCCGGCCGCACCCCGGCCACGCGCAGCGCCCGGTAGCCGATCACACCCGCGCACAGCAGCGGCGCGGCATGGCGGTCGTCGAAGACCTCGGGCAGAGGCACCACGAACGCCGCGTCCGCCAGCGCGTACTGCGCGAAGCCGCCGTCCACGTCGTAGCCCGTGAACCGGGCGCGCTCGCAGAGGTTCTCGTCGCCGCGCCGGCAGGCATCGCAGGCGCCGCAGGCCCACGCCAGCCACGTGACCCCGACGCGCTCGCCGATCCGGCGGCCCGCAGCGGCCGCGCCCGGCCCCATGGCATCCACCACCCCCACGATCTGGTGCCCGGGGATGGTGGGCGCGCGGCGCGGCGGCAGGTCCCCCTCCGCCACGTGGAGGTCGGTGTGACAGATCCCGCACACGGTCACCCGCAGGCGAACCTGCCCGGGGCCCGGGTCGGGCGTGGGCCGGTCGCCGACGACCAGCGGCGCGGTCTCGATCGGCGCAGGCTGCCAGAGCAACGCCGCGCGCATCGCCGCCAGCGTCAGAGGACGCGGGCCTGCACGATGGTCCCGCCGGCGACCCGCCGCAGCCGGTCGGCTGCGACGGCGGCGTGCGCGTCCAGTCGGTCGGTGGCGTAGTCCGAGGGCGCGTACACGAGCATCAGGCAGCGGCGCGTCCGTGGCGTGATCATCGTGCGCCGGGAGTCGCTGGTCGGGCTGCCGCACGGCCCCTGGGCGTCGGCGGCCACCAGGCGCCCTTCCACGCTGTACCAGCCCTTCCCGATCGCCTCGTAGCCTTCGCCCGGACGGCCGCGGCGCACCGTCACCTCGTCGCCGGCCAGGCGGTCGACGTCGTGGAGGCCGATGGGCAGCAGGAACTCCAGGGAACACAGGTTGCTCACGTCGACCAGGGAGTTGATCCGGGGCAGGCCCTCGCCCCGCAGCACCCGCCGCAGCAGGGCTTCGGACGACGGGCGGACCTTGGTCGGGTCTATCCCGATGCGGTGGTAGAGCTCGCGCGCGGGCCGCAGACCAGGGATCGTCGCCGGCGGCCGCCCTGCCAGCGCCGCGCGCAGCCGCCCGGTGACGGCCTCGATCTCCGGCCCCAGGGTGGTGTCGTGCTCGGTGACCGACACGCCCTCGGCTTCGATCACCGCCAGCCGCACGTGCGGGGCCACCGACGGATCGATGCGCACGGTGATCATCGCAACGCCTCCCCCGCCATCATGCCGCCCGTGCCACGACGTGGCAAGCTGCGATCGGGCGCGGTGGTGGCCTCCTGGCCCCCGTGGATGTGGTGCGGCACTCAAGACAGCACGGAACCGGCACGCCTCCCCGCCCCGGCGGGGGTCCGGCAATGGCCGTCCAGGCCGTCGGCTCCCGGCGCGGCGGCGCTGCACCGACCCGGCGGCAAGGGATCGCGGCGCGCGCGGCGTAGGACACCTCCGTGGGCGTGTGCGGTCGGTGGTCTCCCTCGACCGTGACGTGCGGCCTGGCGGCGCTGGCCGCAGCGGTCCTGACCGCGGGATGCGGCGGCGGGGGGCCGCGCCTGGCGTCCTATACCTCCCCGCAGTTCGGCTACACCGTCCCCTATCCCGCGACCTGGCATCGCGTGGAGACCGACGGCGGGCGACGAGTGTGGTTCCTCCCTCAGGCGCCCCCGGAAGGGCAGCCTCCGGAGCAGACCGCCGTCGACTTCCTGGTCGTCATGACGCGCGACGATCCGGGCCCCCTGCACGAGATCGACGTGCGCCGTCTGGCGATGTCGCTGCTGCCCATGCACGGCGTGTCGGGGTTCCAGCGCGCGCCACGCGGCAACGAGGAGATCGCCTGGTACCGGTTCGAGCTGACCGGCGCCACGGGCGGCCGGGAGTGGGCGTCGGTGGGCCTGCTGGTCACGGGCCCGAAGCGGCTGCACTACGTCGTCTGCGCCGGCGCCCTGGAACGGTGGCGCACGGAGCAGAAGGTCTGCGACGAGGTGCTGCGCGGGTTCGTCCCGGGAGAACTGACCCGATAGGAGCCTCGAGGACCTGCCGGGCGCATCGTGGGCGCCTGGCGGGTGCGTGCGCCGGCGTCGCGGCTCGAGACATGGCGTTCGTCGACGCCCAGGAGCGCGGGTGGGCCTGGCGGGTGCGTGCGCCGGCGTCCCAAGGCGTGGCGAGGCTGACGGGCCGAGGTCGACAGGGCGAAGCCGCCCGGTGGCAGGACCCGCCGCCGTGCGCTGTCGAACCGTGCAGCGTGCCGCTGACCAGGAAGCGCAAGATCGAGCTGCTGCGGGGCGTCACGCTGTTCGCGGACCTCCCTGAACGGGCGCTGGCGACCGTGGCCGCCAAGACCGTCGACATCGCGTACGCGCCGGGGCAGTACATCGTGCGCCAGGGACAGGTCGGGACGGGCGTGTACCTGATCGTCGACGGCCACGCCCGCGTCGTGCGCGGCCACCAGACGCTGGCGCGTCTGGGTCCGGGCGACTTCTTCGGAGAGCTCTCCATCCTGGACCAGCAGCCGCGGGTGGCGCACGTGGTGGCCGAGGAGCCGACCACCTGCCTGGCGCTGGCCTCCTGGGACTTCGCGAAGGTCCTCGAGCGCCATCCCAAGATCGCGCTGGCCTTGCTGCGCGGGATGGCCCAGCGCCTGCGGACCGCGACCGCGACCCCGTCCGTGCACCAGTAGGACCGTCTCCCGGCACGCCGCGGCGTCCCGCAGCAGATCGTGGCGTTCCAGGGTCGGGCGGGCCCGCTACAGCACGCCCGCCAGGACCGCCGCGAGCGCCGCGCGGTGCTCGACCCCCTCGAAGTCGGGGAGCGGGCCCCCCGGCAACACGTGCTCGGAGACGCTGCCGCCCTGCCGCAGGTAGGCCACCGGGTGGTGCTCGTTGCTGCTGTCCACCTCCACGGCCATGGCCACTGCGGGCGGGCCGTCGGCGTCGACGAACCACGCCAGCGGGACGATGCCCGCGTCGGTGATGCCCGCCGCCGGGTCGAACGTCACCACCCGCGCCAGGTAGCCGCGCTGGTTGAGGAGCTCTGGCGCGTGGGTGGCCTGGGCGAGCAGGTAGGGCACGACGTCGGCGGGGGCGAGGCGCGGCTGCGGCAGGCGCAGCCCGAAGTGCTGCCTGGCCAGGTGCTCGGCCAGCACGCGCGCGTTGTGGCGAAAGCCGCCGACGGCAGCCGAGTTGCCCGGATAGCCGTACTTGCGCATGCCGGGCGCGCCCTGCGTGATCGTGCCCGCGAAGTAGATGCCGGGCACCGTGGGGCTCTCCCAGAAATGGGTCATGCGCGGGAGGCGTCCTTGGGTGAACGTGGCCACCCCTAGCTGCGGCAGGTCGCCCAGCGGCACCGCGAAGCCCGTGGCCGCGATCACCCGGTCGACCTCGAACGTGCGCGCGCCGGTCTTGCGGCCCTCGGTATGCACCCGCCAGCCATCGGCGAACCGCTCGACGCGCGCGATCGCGGCATCCAGGATCCAGACGCCGCCGCCCAGGACGTAGTCCTCGTAGGGCACGATGTACTTGGCCCGCACGCCGGCGCCGCCCGCGAACACCGAGAGCACCGGCGGCCGCGGCGAACCCAAGACGATCTGGCGCGCCCACGGCAGGAGGGCATCAGCGACCTCGAAGCCGGAGTTGCGCTTGCCCACGATGAAAACGCGCTGCCCCGCGTACGTGCGGGCGGGTCCCACCTCGACGTAGTGCGGCACGCGCTCGAGCCCCGGGATGGCGGGCTTCCACGGCTCGGCCATGCCCACGGCGAACGCCACCACGGGGGCGCGGTACTCGCCGTCCGAGGTCTCCAGCACGAAGCCATCGTCCTCCCGCCGCGTGCGCTCCCACCGGACGCCGTAGCGGGCATCGACGCCCGCGCGTGCGGCGAACGCCCCCAGGCCCGCCGCCATCTCGGTGCGGGCGGGGAAGTAGGAGGCGCCGTCCATGAACTCCAGGACCAGCGAGCGATGGGCCGGCTCGTCGGCCACCAGGCTGTTCCAGTCGAACCACGCGTAGGGATGGGTGCGCGGATCGGCCGGGGCGTGGGGTTTCGACCAGGTGTTGAGGCGCTGGAACAGCGGGTAGCGCAGGAACATCCCGCCCGGCTGGTCGTCGGCCGACAGGACGGCATGACCGATGCCAAGCCGCCGCAACGCGTACGAGAGCTGCAGGCCGCCCGGACCGGTACCCACGACGATCAGAGGGTACCGTCCGGGCGGGTAGGGGCGCGGGATCAACTGCGCCACCGGTTGGCGGCGCGCAGCCGCCGGGCCTGCGCCTGCAGCATGCGAAACATCACCCGCGGATGCGCCAGCAGGAACCCCTCGACCTCCGGGCCGCCCAGGACGATGCACCGTAGTGGCCGGAGCGCCACCACGTCGGCCGTGGGCGGCTCACCCAGCAGCACCGAGACCTCGCCGAAGAAGTCCCCGCGCCGCAGCGTGGCGCGCTCCACGCCGTCGATCCGCACGGCCGCGTCGCCGTCGAGGATCACGTAGAAGTTGGCGCCGGAGAACCCCTGCCGGAGGATGCGCTGGCCTTCGGTGAACCACTCTTCTTCGAAGGTGTGGGCGACCGCCTCCAGTTCCGGTCGTGACAGGTCGGCGAAGAGCGCCAACCCGGCCAGGACGTCGACGATCTCGTTGCGGTCTTCCATGGAGCCCCTCCGGTCCTCGTCTTACCCACCCTGGGCAGCGGCAAGCCGTTCGGCGACCCGCCCGCTGTCCCAGGCCGCGCCCAGCCGGTCGAACACCGCCCGCGCGGCCGCCCAGGCGGCCAGCGCGCCGTCGCGATCCCCGGCGGCCAGCAGCGCCTCGCCGCCCACCACCTGCACCTG
>CAZGNA010000088.1:8391-11234 GCA_964526945.1 uncultured bacterium | reverse complement strand
AGACTTCCGTGGGGCGCAGGTGACGAAGCTCCCCTGTGGTATACTTGAAGATGGTCGCAGGACCGACGCTGGGGGCGAACGGTCTCGACTGGGTGGGAAGAAGCGAGGCTGCGAGCCGAGGTGCCAGGTCCTCGTTAATCAACTGGCATGGCGATAAACGCCAACCATCAGTACGCTCTCGCCGCTTAAGTAGCGACGACGTCTCCCCGGGACCGCCGGCGGCCCGGGTGAGGCGCCACCAGCCGGCTACCGGCACGGGTCCTGGCCCGGGGCGCGTGGCGGGAATCACAACGGGCTGGCGGTCGGCGGATCCGGTCTGCGGGAGCCGGCGACCGCGAGAGCCAGAACGCAGACTACGCTCGTAGACGCCTGGCCCTCATCCACTCAGGACGCGGGTTCGATTCCCGCCGCCTCCACCAGGACACGATGTCGACTTTCCGCCAGACCGCTGTTCTCTGCAGGCAACGTGTCGGTCCGCGCCAGGACGTCCATTGATGACCGTACGAGGTCACGTGACCTGCCGCTATCCCTACGTGGTGCCTGTGACCCAAATGGGCACCCTTGACACGCTGGGCCTGTAGGATATCTACACATCCCAAAGGACATTGTGGTTACGACGCCTGAGGACTTCGCGTAGAGAAAGGAAGTCCCCGGGACGATTGCACGCCCTGCCGCCCTGGAAGGACGGGTCCTGTATGCCCGATCGTAGTGGGGCGATAACCGTCGCGCACGAATGGGTCACGAAGGCGGAGAGCGACCTCCGCGCTGCCACGTATCTGCTGGAACCCCGCGCACGACGGCCGACGGATGTGGTCTGCTTCCACGCCCAGCAGTGCGCGGAGAAGTACACCAAAGCTCTTCTGACCTTCCAAGGCACTGATTTCCCGAAGACACACGACATTGAGAGGTTGATCGCGCTGTTGCCGGTATCTCTGCGACCGCACCTGACTGTCGAGTAGCAGCGGCGACTCACCGAGTATGCGGCCGCGGTCCGTTACCAGGGGGCGGGCGAGATCTCCTTGTCCGAGGCGAAGCGAGCGATGGCGGTCGCTCGGCGCATTCGGAGGGAGATCCGCCGGATGCTGCCGCGCGAGGTGCTGCGACGGAGGACGAGCTGATGGAGCCCTGGTACGGAGCTCAGAGTTGCGCACTGGGTGGACTTCTCGGTCACGGTGGAGGAAAGCCAGGCAGGTCAACTCGAGGCGGACCTGCGCCAGATCAGTCGAGGAATTGGGGTCCCGTGATTCGAAACCTTCGACGGGGAGCCAAGATGTCGTCCGGCGTGCACCGACTGAGCGGAGCGCGGACCGTGGCCACGCGGATTCTAGCGTACGTGTTTGCGGCAGCCCTGAGCCTCCTGGCCGCCCTGGTCCTGAGCGTGGAGCTGGATTTGGTCATGGGCTTCTCCGGCCGCCCCGGGGTGATCGCGGACCGGCGTGCCTGGCCCGTCGTCTGGGCGGTCGTGCTCGCCTGGACGATCCTCAGGGTCCGGGAGCCAGCAGGAACCGTGGATCGGGCCTGTAGGGCGGGACTGGTGGTCAGCGCCCTGTTCCCGCTCTGTCTGGTCGTGAGCACAACCCTCAGGAGGGCGGACTGGGCTGAGCTGGGCGGGCTGGCCCTGGGGCTCGGCATGGGGTTCCTCCTGCTCGTGCTCAGCCTGGTCGTCAACCCTGGGCTGTGCGTGGTGCACCTGCTGGCCCAGCGGGGCGTGGAGGGGATCCCGACGCTCACGGGCCCGTCGCTGCCCGCGGGCAGCGGCGTGGCCGCCTACGCAGCGTTGGTGGTGACCTGTGTCCTGCTCGCCCGGCACGCGCCCTTCGTCCTGCCGGCGACCGCGGCCGCGACGGCGGGTGGTCTGGTCCTGATGGCGTGGCCGCGCGGCACGTTCGCGCTCCGAGCGGGCGTCGGCCTGGCGGGCCCGTACGCGCCCCTCGCGGGTGCAGCGGCTCTGGTGGCCCCGGTGGTGACAGGGCTCCTGTGGAGCGTCCTGGCGAGACGAGGGGGCGGTGCCGTCGCGGGTCCTGCTGCGAGTGATCGCTAGGCCCCGGGAGATCTCAGACCGGCGCGGCTAGCGTCCCTCCCACGCTGGCGGGCGCTTCTCCAAGAAGGCGCGCACCCCCTCGCGGAAGTCTGCGCTCAGGTAGCAGCGCAGGATCAGATCGTCGCCCTCGACCTCACGCCGGCGCGCGAGGATCCGGCGGATCGCCTCCTTGGAGACCTCCAGGGTCAGCGGCGCGTGGCTGCCGACGGCCTCCGCCACCTGTCGGACGTGGGCTTCTAAGGCCTCGGGCGCGACGACGTCGGTCACCAGGCCGGCAGCACGCGCTTCCTCCGCCGACAGCAGCCGTGCGGTCAGGAGCAGGTCTTTGGCGCGGGTGGGCCCCACGGTGTCGACCAGGCGCGCGTAGTTGGCCATCGACAGGCAGTTGCCCAGCGTGCGCGCGATGGGGACGCCCAGGCGGGCGGTGGACGCCGCGTAACGCAGGTCACAGGCCAGGGCCAGCGTGAGCCCGCCGCCGGTGGCGAAGCCCTCGATCATGGCGATGGTGACCTTGCGCATCCGCTCGACCCGTCCCGCCACGGCGTCGATCCGCCGCTCGTAGGCCAGCGCGTCGGCCTCGGTCTGCAGGGTGCGGAACTCGGCGATGTCCGTCCCCGCCACGAACGTGCCGCCGGCCCCGCGGATGACCACGGCGCGCACCTCGGCACGGGCGTCCAGCGCGTCGACGGCGGCCAGGAACGCATCGTACATGGCGAAGGTCATGGCGTTGCGCGCCTCGGGGCGCGCCACGGTGATCCAGGCGGTCGGGCCGGTGACGTCGACGGCGATGGTCACGAGCCGA
>CAZGNA010000088.1:0-8309 GCA_964526945.1 uncultured bacterium | reverse complement strand
CCCCCCGACACCTCCGGCGATGGGGGTGGCGCGGAGACAGACCCGCGCCGGGGGCTCAGGCCGCGCCGAGCACCTTCTTGGCCTTGTTCACGTCGCGCGCCTTCACCCAGACGATGGCGGCGTACCGACCGCCGGTGGCGATCGCGTCGGTGGCGGTGATGTTGATCTTGGCGTCGGCCAGCTTCGTGAACGTGTCGACCAGCGCGCCGACGCGGTCTTCGCCTTCGATCACGAACGCCCGTCGTGGCCCGACGAGCTTCCAGCCGGCCTTGCGCGCCGCAGCCTTGAGCGCGGTGGCATTGGTGGGGAAGAAGTCGATCTGGGCCCGACGGCCCTCGGGGAACGCGTGCAGCGCCACGAGGTTGACGCCCGCATCCTTCAGCGTCTGCACCACGCGCGCGCCCTCGCCGGGTCGATCGGCGACCGTCACGTAGTAGTATTCGGCCACACGAATCGTGTCCATCGCCTGGCCTCCTGTCTGCGTGATGTGTGCACGGTGCACAGATGATGTTAGCGCTCGTGGCGCAAAGTTCCTTGGCCTGCCGCACCGGAACGGGCGTCCATCGCCGGCATGCCTTCCGGTCCGGTCCCGGTCGATCCCGGTGGCCCCCGTCTGGTGGCGACGAGGGCAGGTTTTCGAACAGACGTTCGATCGCCGCCGCTCCCGGGCCGGAAGTGCGCGCGCCGGGGCGGTCCATCTGTCAAGGGAAACCCCTTGACAAACCCGCAGCGCCTGCGTATGTCCTATGTGTGGAAAGCGGTAGACGTCCGCGGCTCCCCGGCGAGCCTCACCGGGCGCCGGCAGAGCCCGCGGGAGCACACCCGAGATGGAAGGAGGTGACGACGATGCTGGCGAGGTGGACGCCCTTCCAGGAGCTGTACGCGCTCCAGCGCGACCTGATCAACCTGTTCGATCGGGCGTTTGGGAGTGCGTTCGCGGCTCCGACGGGCTTCGTGCCCAACTGCGAGGCCTACTACAAGGACGGCCACTTCGTGGTTCGGGCCGAGCTTGCGGGGGTCGACCCGAAGACCGTCGACGTCGCGGGGCAGACGCTGACCATCAAGGGCGAGCGGAAGGCTCCGCAGGTGCCCGCGGACGACCGGCTCTTTGGGGAGATCTCCTACGGGACCTTTGAGCGCACCATCACGCTGCCCGAGGGCCTGGAGGCTGATCGCGTGCGGGCCCGGTGGCAGGATGGGATCCTGGAGATCACGGTCCCCGTGTCCCAGGCGCTCATGCCCCGCAAGGTCCCCGTGGAGATGGCGCGGGCGTAACGCTTGCCCCGTCGCCCCGCCACGTCGATCGCGGGTCGGCCCCGCGGCCCGCGATCGTACCGCGGCCGTGCGAGCGCTGCTCGCGCGGCCGCGGCGTTCTGCCCAGGGCCCGGACGCGGCTCACCGCCGCTCAGGCTCCCACCCGTACGGGCAGGATGTCCACCGGCGCGTAGTTGTCGGTGAGCAGCGGCACGTCGTCGGTGGCCACGCGGCGGTCGTAGTAGTCGGTGGCGTACCGGTCCAGCGCCACCCGCACCCGGCCGTCGGCCCGCAGGCGTCGGGCCGTCGCGGCGATCTCCTCCGCCCGGATCCCGGCCCGCCCGGCCGCGATCAGGATGATGGTGCGCGTCTCCGTCGTGCTGCGGCCGATGCTGTACGCGGTGGGGAACGGGTAGAGGCCGGGGAACACGGCCGCGTAGGTCTTGTAGAGCGCGCGGAAGAGGTAGCTGTTCTGCCCCTCGAGGGCGCCGATGATGTTCGCCACGACCACCCCGCCCGGCGTCAGCCGTTCCCGCACCAGCTCGAGGAACTCGCGGGTCGCCAGGTGGAACGGGATCCCCTCGGCGAAGTAGGCGTCGAGCACGATCACGTCGTAGCGGGCCTCAGTGCGGCGCAGGTGTACCCGGCCGTCCTGCACGACGATGCGATGGCGCGGGTGGTCCCGCACTTCGAAGAACCGGCGGGCCACGTCCACCACCGCCGGATCCAGCTCCACGCTCTCTACGGTGGCCTCGGCGTAGTCCCGCAGGAACCGCTTGGGGATCGACCCGGCGCCCAGCCCGACCACCAGCGCCCGCCGCCACGTGGGGTGGAAGACCCGGGCCAGGTGCGCGTAGGACGTGTACAGGAACGGGCTCTCGTAGGGGTCGCGCAGCACCATGCCGCCCTGGAACGATCGGTTGAACCGCAGGTACCGGTTCAGGCCGTCCTCGAGCACGCTGATCTGGTGGTAGGCGCTGTCCTTCTCGTAGATCACGCGGCTGGTGGGCAGCGCCCGGGGCGCGGCGCCGGCCGGCCAGGCCACCAGCAGCGCCAGACTGGCGGCGGCGGCCGCCCGCCGTACCCGGGGACTGCGCACCTCCTCCAGCAGCAGCAGGCCCGCGAGGGCCAGTAACCCGCCGCCCAGCAGGTAGAGGATCGCGCGCACGCCCAGCGTCGGTACCAGGAAGAACGCCGTGCCCAGCGTGCCGACGATGCTCCCCGCCGTGGACAGCGCGTACAGCACCCCGGCGCTGCTCCCCACCGTGGCCAGGTCCCGCGCCTGGAGCTTGATCGCAAACGGCGATGTGGTGCCCATGAGCAGGCTGGGCAGCGCGAAGAGCGTCACCGACGCCAGCAGCGGGTTCAGCCGCGGCCCCAGGTTCCACGCGTCGAAGGCTGCCAGCACCGGGCGGGCCACGACCGGCAGGAGGAGGACCGTCACGCCGGCCAGCAGCAGCAGCCCGGCCAGGACCGTGGCGCGCGGCCAGCGATCGGCCATGGTGCCGCCCAGGTAGTACCCCAGGCTCAGCGCGGCCAGGAAGATGCTGATCAGGCCGCCCCACACGTACACCGAGCTGCCGAAGAACGGCGCGATGAGCCGGCTCCCGACGATCTCCAGCCCCATGAGGATCGCGCCGCTGCCGAACACCACGACCCGCAGGACCACGATCATCCCCTCGCAGTCGTCGCCGTCCACCCCGCGCCGCCCCCAGACGATTCGTGTTCGGCGCACGGGATGCCTGCTCCAGCCGCGATGCCTGCTCCAGCCGACGTGGTATACTCTACCGTCGGAGTTGTCGATGTCCACTCCGTCGCGTACCAAGATCGTTGTGACACTCGGCCCGGCGTCGGCGTCGCCCGAGGTCATCCGGGGTATGCTGGACGCTGGCGCCAGCGTCGTGCGCCTGAACTTCTCCCACGGCACGCCCGACGACCACCTGCGGCGGCTGGAGGTGGCGCGCGACGCCGCACGGGCGCTGGGCCTTCCGCTGGCCGTGCTCCAGGATCTGCCCGGCCCCAAGCTGCGCATCGGCCCGCTGCCCAAGGAGGCCATCACGCTGCGGGAGGGGCAGGAGGTCCTGCTCGTCGCCAACGGCGCGGCACACGGCGGCGAGGTGATCCCGCTGGCCTATGCCCACCTGGCGGACGACGTCCGGCCCGGGCACCGGATCTTCCTGCAGGACGGCGAGCTGGCGCTGGTCGTGCGGGCCGTCGAGGCGTCCTGCGTGCGCTGCACCGTCGAGGCGGGCGGCGTGCTCCGCGAGCACGCGGGCGTCAACGTGCCGGGCGTGCGCCTGTCGGGGATCCCGGCGATGACCGACGACGACCTGCGGGCGCTCGAGTGGGGCCTGGCGCACGACGTGGACTTCCTCGGGCTGTCCTTCGTCGAGGCGGCCGAGGACCTCGAGCGCGCGCGGCGCCTGGTGGCCGCGCGGGGCGGACACGCCCGGCTGGTGGCCAAGATCGAGCGCCGGCGGGCGCTGGACCGTATCGAGGAGATCGTCGCGGCCGCCGATGCCGTGATGGTGGCCCGCGGCGACCTGGCCGTGGAGACCGCCATCGAGGAAGTCCCGGTGGTGCAGAAGAGCATCATCGCCCTGTGCAACCGCCTGGGGAAGCCGGTGATCACGGCGACGCAGATGCTGGAGAGCATGATCACCCACCCGCGGCCCACGCGCGCCGAAGCCGCCGATGTGGCCAACGCGGTCTTCGACGGCACCGACGCGCTCATGCTCTCGGGGGAGACCGCGCTGGGCGCGTATCCCGTGGCGGCGGTCGCCACCATGGCGACGATCGCGCGGCGGGCCGAGGCCGCGCTGCCCTACGACCTCATGCTGCGCGAGCGGCGCCGGGAACGCGCGGGCCAGACCAGCGAGGCGATCGCGCTGGCGGCGTGCGAAGCCGCCGAGGCCGTGGGCGCTGCCGCCATCGTGGCGGCCACCGAGTCGGGGGCGACCGCGCTGCGCGTCTCGCGGTACCGTCCCCGGCGGCCCATCGTGGCGGTCACCCACAACCCGGCGACCTGGCGGATGCTGGCCCTGGCCTGGGGCGTCCGCCCCGCTTTGGTCGAGCCCGTGCGCGACCTCGACGAGCTGGTCGCCCGCGGCGTGCGCGCGGCGGTGGAACTGGGCGTGGCCGGTCCGGGCGACCAGGTGGTGGTCACGGCCGGCTTTCCGCTGGGGCGATCGGGCACCACCAACTTCCTCAAGGTGGTGCAGGTCGACCACCCGCTGTCCTGATCCTGGCTGAAGGAGGTCGCGATGGCGATCGCCGCCGACCTGACCGCGCAGTTCCCGCGCCGCTTCGTGCCGCCCGACGCCGATCTCGGCGACTGGGCGCAGATCGAGCCCCTGCTGCAGCGCCTGCTGCAGACCACGCCCGAGGGGCCCGAGGCCCTGGCGCGCTGGCTCGAGGACGTCAGCGAGGTCCTGGCCGCCGTCGACGAGGTGCGCGCCCGCCGCTACGTGGCCTACACGGTGCAGACCGACGACCCGGAGCGCGAACGCGCCTACCGGGCCTTCATCGAGGAGATCCAGCCCCGGCTGAAGCCCCTCGTGCACGCCCTGGACCTGGCCTACCTCCGCAACCCGCACCGGCGAGCCCTGCCCGCGCGCTACGCGATGCTCGACCGGCGGGTGGAGAACCGGGTGGCGCTCTTCCGCCCCGAGAACGTGCCCCTGGAGACCGACGAGGCGCGCCTGAAGCAGCACTACCAGAAGGTCACCGGTGCGATGACGGTGACCTACCGCGGCCGCGAGCACACGCTGCCGCAGATGGCGCGCTACCTCGAGGAGCCCGACCGCGCCGTCCGCCAGGAGGCCTGGGAGCTGGTCGCGCGTCGCCGCCTGCAGGACCGCGCCACCCTCGACGACCTGTTCGACCGGCTCCTGGCGCTGCGCGGGCAGATCGCGCGCAACGCCGGGTGCCCCGACTACCGCGCCTACGCCTTTCGCCTGCGCGAGCGCTTCGACTACACCCCTGACGACTGCCTGCGCTTCCACGACGCCGTGGCGGACGTGGTGGTGCCCCTCGTCCGACGACTCCACGCGCAGCGGCGGGCAGCGCTGGGCGTCGAGACGCTCCGGCCCTGGGACCTGGACGTGGACCCCGCGGGGCGCCCGCCGCTGCGGCCGTTTCAGCGCGTCGAGGAGCTGCTGGACGGTGTCGAGGCCGTCTTTCACCGCATCGACCCCGAGCTCGCTGCCCAGTTTCGGTTCCTGCGCGCGCGGGGGTTGCTGGACCTGGAGAGCCGCGTCGGGAAGGCGCCCGGCGGCTACCAGGCCGAGTTCGCCGAGCAACGGGTGCCCTTCATCTTCATGAACGCCGTGGGCGTGGATGCCGACGTCCGCACGCTCCTGCACGAGGGGGGCCACGCGTTCCACTTCCTGGCCAGCCGGACCGAACCGGTGCTCGACCTGCGCGAGCCGCCCATCGAGTTCGCCGAGGTGGCGTCGATGGGCATGGAGTTGCTGGCCACGCCCCACCTGGACGTGTTCTACCCCGAGCCGGCCGACGCCGCGCGGGCGCGGCGCCAGCAGTACGAGCGGGTGCTGCTGCTCTTCCCGTGGGTCGCCACGGTGGACGCGTTCCAGCACTGGGTGTACACCCACCCCGAGCACACCCGCGCCGAGCGCGAGGCCGTCTGGACGGCGCTCTACCGGCGGTTCCACCCGGACGTGGAGTTCAGCGGCTACGAGGACGCGCTGGCGACGGCCTGGCACCGCCAGCTGCACGTCTTCCTGTACCCGTTCTACTACATCGAGTACGCCATCGCGCAGATGGGCGCGCTCGCGGTGTGGCGCCAGGCACGCACCGATCCTGCCGGCGCGGTGCGCCGGTACCGCGAGGCGCTCGCCCTGGCCGGGACGCGGCCGCTCCCGGAGCTGTTCACCGCCGCCGGCGCGCGGTTCGACCTGTCCGCCGAGGGGCTGCGGCCGCTGGCAACGGCGCTGGCCGAGGTCCTGGGGCTGTAGGCGCAGCCCCTGGGGTGCCCGGGCGGCGCCGGCGCACGGGTCACGCGCGCAGGCCGTCGAGCAGCGCCCGCCAGATCGCCTCGCGCCGGCCCGGGATCAGGGGCTCGTAGATCTCCAAGCGGTCGACCAGGCCGCCGTACTCGGCGCCCAGCCGCGCGGCGACCTCGTCGGGCGGCCCCCACACGGCTGCGGCCTCCAGTAGGGCGTCGGGCACGAGTCCCGGGAGCGCGTCCCAGTCGCCCTGCGCCGCGTGGTGGCTGAGCCGCACGCCGAGATCGTCCCAGCCGTGCAGCGCCAGCACGGGCCGGTACGCGGGCGTCGACGCGTAGAAGGCCAGCGCGCGGCGCACCTCCTGCAGGCCCTCGGCCACCTCCGCCGCAGCGCCGACGGCGACGAACACCGACGCCGCGATGGCGATCTCGGCCCGCGCCCGCCCGGCGCGGCGGAGCCCTTCGTCGATCGCGGGCAGCACTACCTCGCGCAGGTACCGCCGGGTGTGGAACGGATGGACGTGGAACCCGTCGGCGACCTCGCCCGCGAGACGACACATGCGCGCGCCGACGCCGGCCACCGCGATCCTCAGGGGCACCGGGGGGCCGGGAGGCACGAAGAACGGCGTCATCAACGAGAGCCGCACGTATCGGCCGCGGTAGGCGAGCGGGCGGCCGTCGGTCCACGTGGCCCACACCGCGCGCAGCGCGCCGATCACCTCGCGCAGCCGCGCCACGGGCGGCCCCCAGGGCTGGCCGAAGCGGCGGGTCACGTGCGCCTTGACCTGGGTGCCAAGCCCCAGCACGAAGCGGCCGCCGGAGAGGTGCCCCAGGTCCCACGCGGTGTAGGCCAGCGTCGTCGGGCTGCGGGTGAAGGCCAGGGCGATCGCCGTGCCCACCACCAGTCGCCGGGAATGCTCGGCCGCCAGGGCCACGGCGAGGAACGGGTCGTGGTTGACCTCGTTGGCCCACAGGCCGTCGAAGCCCAGCCGTTCCGCGGCGTGCGCCACCGCCGGCACCTCGCGCAGCGTGCGCACCGCCAGGCGTGCGTCGATCTGCATAGGGATCACCGCCCCTCGATTCCACCGCGGCAGGAGTTCCCCTGCCATCGCCGAACACCACCGCGTCTTACGGGAGCGGCCGGAGGGAAGTGTACTGGTAGGTGGAGGGGAGGGTGGTCGGCGCACCGGAGACGGTGCATGCGACCGCATATCGTCTGGGGGCTCGTCGCCGTCCTCGCCGCGGCTCATCCTGCGCCCGCTGCGGCGCAGGCGGCGGTGCAGGTCCTGGTGCACAACACGCCGTTGCTGCTGGCCGGCCCGCCGGTGGTGCAGGCCGGCCAGGTGATGGTGCCGGCGGCCCGCAGCTTCGAGGCGTTCGGCGCGACAGCCACCTGGACGCCCGCCGAGCGCACGGTCCGGTTGAGCCAGCGCGGCGGCGTGCAGCTGCTCTTCCGCATCGGCGAACCCGTCGTGCTGGTCAACGGGCAGGCGCGGCCGCTGCCGGCGGCCCCCGTCGTGGTCGGCGACCAGCCCTACGTGCCCGCCGCGTTCGTCTTCGCGGCACTGGGCGCATGGGTGCGCTACGACGACGGCACCCGCACGCTCCACGTCGCCTCCCAGATCACCGCGCTGGACCTGGCACGGGATCCTGACCGCCTGCGCGTCCTGGTGCAGGCCACCGGGCCGCTGCGTGCCGAGACCAGACTGCTGGCCCGCCCCGACCGGGTCGTCGTCGACCTGCACGGTGGCGCGTTCCGCCTGCCGGATCAGGAGCTCGTCGCGGGCTGGGCCGGCGTCGTGCGCGTGCGCGCTGCCCAGTTCCAGGTCAAGCCCTACATCACGCGGGTCGTCCTCGAGGTGAGCGAGGCGACCGATGTCCGCGTGGTCCCCGACGCGGCGTTCGGGCTCGTGATCGAAGCGCGGCCTGGCGGGGTCCTGGCGGCGCCACCGCCCGCGGCGCTACGGTCAGCCACCACTATGCCGCGGGCGGCATCTACGACGTTACCCTGACCGTCATCCTGCCCGACGGCACGCGCGACAACGCCGATGGCCGGGTTGGCGTCTATGGGCCCGACATCATCGCCATG
>CAZGNA010000087.1:0-11252 GCA_964526945.1 uncultured bacterium | reverse complement strand
GGCGGTGCGCCGGGCGACCGGCGCCGACCCCGGCGGGCTGGGGCTGCGCGCGCTGCCGGCGCAGGAGGCCGCGCGGTTGCAGCCCGAGCAGCGCTACGTCCGCGGGCTGTACGCCGGCGGCACGCTCTGCTACGAGGCGCTGGTGCTGCTGCGCGGCCACGTGGGGCCGGTGGCGTCCAACACGCCGTTGACACCGGACGAGCAGCTCGATCCTCCCACGCGCAGCCGTGGCCACACGGTGGTGGACATGGGCGCCGACGAGTTCACGCAGGGGCGACTCCACCCCATGCTCGACCCCACCCTGCGGCTGCAGCGCCTCCAGCAGGAGGCGGCAGATCCCGCCACGGCCGTGGTGCTCTTCGACGTGGTGCTGGGCTACGGCGCCCACCCCGATCCGGCCGGCACGCTGGTGCCCGTGGTCCGGGCGCTGCGGGCGCGGGGCGCCGGACGCTCCGTGTGTCTGGTGGCCTCGGTCTGCGGCACCGACGACGACCCCCAGGACGCAGCCGCGCAGCGCGCCGCGCTGGTGGACGCCGGCGTGCTCGTCGAGGACAGCAACGCCCGGGCGGTGCGCCTGGCGGGGCTCATCGCCGAGGCCCGCGGCAGCCGGGGCGCGCCGTGGAGCAGGACGCCGATCGCCGCCGCGGAGGCGCCGCCGCCCTGGCCCGACGTCAGCGCCGTGCGCCGCCTCCTGCAGGCGCAGCCGGCGGTGATCAACGTGGGGCTGGAGCTGTTCGCCGAGAGCCTGCAGGCGCAGGGGGTGCCGGTCGTCATGGTGGACTGGCAGCCGCCGGCCGGGGGCAAGAAGCACCTGCTCGACCTGCTCGACAAGCTGGAGGCCTGACGGCGTGGAGGACCACCGAGGAGTCCGGGGGAGCGAGAACCGACATCGTCAGTGACCGGATGCGTGAGGAGACCATGGACATCGCCGCCGCCAATCAGGAAGCGTTGCGTCGCTTGCTGGCCGCCCAACCCGTGCTGGTGGGCACCGCGCGGGCCCGCGACGTCATCCCCGGGATGCACGACCGGCTCGTCCTGCACGCCGGTCCACCGATCACCTGGGACCGCGCCAGCGGGCCGCTGCGGGGCGCCGTCATCGGCGGGCTGCTGTTCGAGGGCCTGGCCAGGACCGAGGAGGAGGCGGTGCGGCTCGTGGAGCAGGGCGAGGTGGTGCTGGAGCCCACGCACCACCACGCTGCGGTGGGGCCCATGGCCGGCGTCACCACGGCGTCCATGATGGTCTACGTCGTGGAGAACCGTGCGACCGGGACCCGTGCCTACTGCAACCTCAACGAAGGCTACGGGAAGGTCCTGCGCTACGGCGCCTACAGCGACGAGGTGCTGGCGCGCCTGCGGTGGATGAACGACGTGCTGGGGCCGGCGGTGGGCGCCGCGCTGGAGCGCATGGGCGGTCTCGACATGAAGGCGCTCATCGCGCGCCAGCTCACCATGGGCGACGAGGGCCACAACCGCAACGTGGCGGGCTCGGCCCTGTTCGGCCGCCTCCTGGCGCCGCACCTGGCCCGGGTAGGGCTGCCGCCCGATGCGCTGGAGCAGGTGCTCCGCTACTTCGCCGACAACGACCTGGCCGTCCTCAACCCGGTCATGGCCGCCTGCAAGGCCACGGCCGACGCGGCGCACGGCATCCCCGGCAGCACCGTGGTGACCTGTATGGCCCGCAACGGCACCGACTTCGGCATCCGCGTCTCGGGCCTGGGCGACCGCTGGTTCACCGCGCCGGCCGCGGTGCCGGTGGGTCTCTACTTCCCGGGGTTTGCGGTCGACGACGCCAACCCCGACATCGGCGACTCGACCATCACCGAGACCGTCGGGATCGGCGCCTTCGCCATGGCCGCCGCACCGGCCATCGTGAAGTTCGTGGGCGGCACGCCCAGGGAGGCCATGGACGCGACCCTGGAGATGTACGAGATCACCGTGGGCGAGAACCCGGCGTTCGGCCTGCCCCCGCTCGACTTCCGCGGCACTCCCACCGGCATCGACGTGCGCAAGGTGGTGCGCACGGGCATCACGCCCCGTATCAACACCGGCATCGCGCACCGCCGGCCCGGTATCGGGCAGATCGGCGCGGGGCTGGTACGGCCACCCATGGCCTGCTTCGAGCAGGCGCTGGAGGCACTGGCGACGGCGCTCGGGCGGTAATCGCCGGAGCCGGAGTGTCCGGTCCGGCACCCACGATGCAGCGCTGGTGCCGTCGCATCCAAGGGCCGGCGGCCGGTCGCCGAGGAGAGGCCGGGGAGCCTCCCGAATTTCCGAGGCGGCGGTCCGGAGCCTCGACGAGGAGGTGCGGTGATGCGGACGCAGAGGATGCCGAGAGTGCATTGGGGCGCAGCGGCCGCAGGGCTGGTGGTGGTGCTGGCCCTGCTGGCCCCGTCGGTGCCCGTCGATGCCCAGCAGCCCCGCCGGGGCGGCACGCTGTCCTATGCCGTGAGCGCGCTGCCGCCGTCGTTCGACGCCCACCGCGAGACCACGTTCGCCATGATTCACCCCATCCGCCCACACTACAACCTGCTGGTGAAGTTCGACCCGCAGAACTACCCGAAGATCGTCCCCGACCTGGCGGAGTCGTGGACCAGCTCGCGCGACGGCCTGACGTGGACCTTCAAGCTGCGGCAGGGGGTCAAGTTCCACGACGGCGCGGTGCTGACCTCACGGGACGTCAAGGCCAGCTTCGACAAGATCATCTTCCCGCCCGAGGGGGTGGTCAGCGCCCGGCAGGCCATCTACCAGGGCGTCCGGGCCGTCGAGGCGCCTGATCCCCAGACCGTGGTGTTCCGGCTGAAGTGGCCGGTCCCCAGTTTCCTGGAGAAGCTCGCGTCGCCCTTCAACTGGATCTACAAGGCCGACATCCTGGCCCGCGATCCGCATTGGTACGAGCGGAACGTCATGGGCACCGGGCCGTTTCGGTTCGTCGAGTACGTGCGCGGTGCGCGCTGGGTCGGCCGCCGCAACGAGGACTACTTCGAGCGCGGCAAGCCCTACCTCGACGGCTACACGGCGCTGTTCATCGCCAGCCGCTCGGCGTTGATCGCGGCCCTCAAGAGCGGGCAGGTGCTCATCGAGTTTCGCGGGGTCTCGCCCGCCGAGCGCGACGACATCGTGCGCACGCTGGGCCCCCGCGTCACCGTGCAGGAGCAGCCCTGGCTGTGCAACCTGATCGTCGCCTTCAATACCAGGCGGAAGCCCTTCGACGACGCCCGGGTGCGCCGGGCGCTCACCCTGGCGGTGGACCGGTGGGGTGGCTCGCGGGCCCTCTCGCAGATCGCCTTCGTCGGCCCGGTGGGTGCCGTGATGCGCCCCGGCTCGGAGTTCGCCATGCCCGAGGCCGAGCTCGTCCGGCTGGCCGGCTACGGCCGCGACATCGCCCAGGCGCGCGCGCAGGCCCGGGCGCTGCTGCGGGAGGCCGGCGTGCCCGAGGGCTTCAGCTTTACCCTGAAGAACCGCGCCGTGCAGATGCCCTACGAGCCCGTGGGGATCTTCCTGGTAGACCAGTGGCGGCAGATCGGCCTCAACGTGCAGCACGTGCAGCAGGAGACCGCCAAGTACCTGGCGGACATGCGGGCGGGCGACTACGAGGCCTCGGTGGACTTCGCGTGCGACTTCATCGACGACCCCGACGTGCAGCTGGCCAAGTTCGTCTCGTCCGACGTGAACCCGCTCAACTACGGCGGCTACATCGACCGGCAGCTGGACCTGCTGTTCGTGCAGCAGAGCCGGACCGCCGACCGGGCCAAGCGCCTCGAGATCGTCCGCCGCTTCGAGCGGCGCCTGCTGGACGAGCAGGCCTACGTCATGTACGTGCTGTGGTGGCAGCGCATCATCCCGCACTGGCGGACGCTGCAGGGCTACAAGACCACGACCAACCACTACGTCGAGCCCGACCTGGCCGAGTACTGGCTGGCCGAGGGCAGCCAGTAGGCTCCCGCACGGGGGGCGGCGCCTGTGGCGCCGCCCCCCGCACGACGCCCGCGTCTCCGGGCGGCGGCCGGCGCCCGGGGTGGTCCTGTGCAGCGCTACGTCCTGACCCGCCTGCTCCTGATGGTGCCGACGCTGCTGACGGTGGCGGTGCTGATCTTCGTGTTGGTGCGCGTGGTCCCGGGCGACATCGTGGAGCTGCGCATGGTGCTGGGCGGCTCGTACGTGACGCCCCAGGTCCTGGCCGCCGAGCGCGCGCGCCTGGGCCTGGACCGGCCGCTGTGGGCGCAGTTTGCGGCCTGGATGACCGGCATCGTCCGCGGCGACCTCGGGCTGTCGATGTGGTCAGGCGAGCCGGTGGCCAAGGAGATCGCCCTGCGCCTGGAGCTGTCGGTGCAGCTGGCGGTGATGGCCACGCTCATCGCCACGGCCATCGCGATCCCCCTGGGGACGGTGGCGGCCGTCTACCGCGGCCGCTGGCCCGACCACCTGGTGCAGGTCTTCAGCGTCGCCGGGCTGGCGGTCCCGTCGTTCTGGCTGGGGATCCTCATCATCCTGTTCCTGCTCTCGGTCTTCCGGTACCTGCCGCCGCTGACGTTCACCTCCCTGTGGGAGAACCCGCGGGCCAACCTGGCGCAGCTGATCTGGCCCGCCCTGGCCGTGGGGTACCGGTACTCGGCCGTGGCCACGCGCATGACGCGCTCGGCGCTGCTGGAGGTCCTGCGCGAGGACTACATCCGCACCGCCTGGGCCAAGGGGCTGGAGCGGCGGACGATCCTGCGCCGCCACGCCCTGCGCAACGCCTTGATGCCCGTGGTGACGGTGATCGGCCTCGAGTTCGCCTTCCTGATCGGTGGCCTGGTGGTCACCGAGCAGGTGTTCAACCTCAACGGCATCGGCAAGCTGATCGTCGACGCCATCGCCCAGCGCGACTACATCCTGATCCAGGGCCTGCTGCTGCTGGTGGCCACGGCCTACGTGCTGGTCAACTTCCTCACCGACCTGCTCTATGCGTGGATCGACCCGCGGGTGGCTTACCAATAGGGGCCAGATGAGGGTGGACCCGTGGGCGCGCAGCGGAGGTGCGGCGCCAGGGCGCAGGCGTCCGCAGGTGCGCCGGAGCGTGATGGCGACGCCGGCCGACTCCGAGGTCCGCGCCGACGTGCAGCTCGCGCCGCCGTCGCGCCCGCGGCGCCACCCGGCCTGGCGCTTCGTCCGCCGCTACCCGGTGGGCGCGGCCGGCGCCGCGGTGATCGTCGCCATGCTGCTGGCCGGGCTGCTGGCGCCCCAGCTGGCGCCCTACGACCCGCTGGCCACGGACTTCGCCGCGATGTTCGCCCCGCCCGGGCGCGCCCACTGGTTTGGCAGCGACGCGTTCGGCCGCGACGTCTTCAGCCGCATCCTCTACGGGGCCCGCACCGCCATGCTGGTGGGGTTTGGCGCGTCGGTGCTGGGCGCGACCGCCGGGGCGGCCATCGGGGTGGCCAGCGCCTACTTCGGCGGTCTGACCGACCTGCTGGTGCAGCGGCTGGTGGACGTGCTGCTGTCGTTCCCCATCGTCATCCTGGCCATGGCGATCGTGGCCTTGATCGGCGCCGGCACCGACAAGCTGATCGTGGCCATCGCGCTGTCGTTCCTGCCGCGGGCCGCGCGGGTGGTGCGCAGCAGCGCCCTGGCCGTGCGCCAGATGGTCTACATCGAGGCGGCGCGGGCGGTGGGCGGCTCCCACGGCCACATCATCCGCCGGCACATGGCGCCCAACGTCATGGCGCCCTACCTGGTGATGCTCACTGCCTTCCTGGGGCAGGCTATCCTCCTGGAAGCGTCGCTGTCGTTCCTGGGGCTGGGCGTCTCGGAGCCGACGCCGGCCTGGGGCCTGATGCTGCGGGGGGCGGCCGTGGACTTCGCCACCAAGGCGCCCTGGATGGCCGTGTTCCCCGGGCTCGTCATCAGCCTGGCCGTCCTGGCGTTCAACGTCTTCGGCGACGCGCTGCGCGACCACTTCGACCCGCGGCTGCGGACCTGAGCCGGCGGGCCACCGGATGTCAGGATGTGGTCTACGCGGTCGGTCGAGCAGGGGCAGGATCCCGCGGAGATCGGCCACCTCCACCGCCGGCGCAAACCGCGGGTCGAGCACGGCGTCGCCGGTGCGGTTCACCCACACGGTCCGGATGCCGGCGGCGGTCGCGCCCATGGCGTCGGTGGGCGAGCCCGCCACGTGCAGCACGGCGGCGGCCTCGACGCCGAGCCGGGCCAGCGCCCGGGCGTAGACCGACGGGTGCGGTTTGAACTGCCCACCCTCGGTGGAGATCACGTCGTCGAACGGCACGGGCAGCGTGGCCGCCAGCAGGGCGCGCTGCATCGCCTCGTCGCCGTTGGAGAGCGTGGCCAGCCGCAGCGGCCGGCGCCGCACCGCCGCCAGCACCTCGAGGGCCTCGGGCCATGGGGGCAGGCGCGTCCAGGCCGCCACGAGGTCGGCCAGCTCGGCGTCCGACAGCGGCGGGTCCAGCGCCCGCAGCGTCCAGCGGGCCGTGATCTCGATGGCACGGCGGTTGGAGGCGGGCTCGCGCGCCAGCGCAGTGGCCACCAGCAGGTACTCCATGTGCTTCTGCCGCCAGGTCCGTGCGACCGGCACGGGATCCTGCGCCAGCCCCCGGCGCCGGAAGAGCGCACCGACCGCCGCGGCCAGGCCCGCGGTGATGTCGTAGAGCGCCGAGTAGACGTCGAAGGTCACGACCCGGAGATCCATCGGCAGCCTCCGAGCCGTCGGCGCGCGCCCAGACGGCCACCGCACCACGGTTTCGTCGCATGGGCGAGCCCGACGGATCGGTACGCGTAGTGTGCGCGGTCGGGCCGGCGGCGTCAATCCCACGGGGCCCACGGCTCGGAGGTGTCACTGCGGCGCCGGTGCCGTGCTGCCGGCGGGACGATTCCCGCGCGCGTCGTATATCCTCCAGCGACCGCTCACATCACGTTCCTCGAGGAGGAGAAGCATGAAGGTCGAAGCCAAGTTCGCCGAGATGGGACTGCAGCTGCCCCCGCCGCCGGCGCCGGTGGCCAACTACGTGCGCACGGTGCGCACGGGCAACCTGCTGTTCGTCTCCGGCCACGGGCCGCACCGCGACGGGACGCTCGTGTACACCGGCAAGGTGGGCCGGGACCTGACGGTCGAGCAGGGCTACGAGGCCGCCCGGCTGGTGGCGCTCAACTGCCTGGCCTCGGTGAAGGAGGCGCTGGGCGACCTGGACCGCGTGAAGCGGGTCGTCAAGGTGCTGGGCATGGTCAACTGCACCCCCGAGTTCGACCGGCAGCCCGAGGTCATCAACGGGTGCTCCGACCTGCTGGTGGCGCTGTACGGCGACGCCGGCCGGCACGCCCGCTCGGCGGTGGGGATGGGCGCGTTGCCCCGCAACATCGCCGTCGAGATCGAGATGGTCCTCGAGGTGGAGTAGTGGCGCGGGCCGCCCCGGTGATCCGGCCGCTGGCCCAGGGCGATCTGGCGGCCGCAGATCGGATCGTGCGGGCGGCCTTCGCGATCGAGGAGAGTCGGCTCGCCTCGCTGCAGCAGTTGCTCCGCCTGCAGGCCGACGGGTGGTTCCTGGCGCTCGAGGACGGGACGCCCGTGGGCGTGATCGGCGGCCTGGACTACGGCCGGTTCGTCTACGGCGGCCTCTTCGCGGTGGCCCCGGAGGCCCAGGGGCGCGGGATCGGGGCAGCGCTGCTCCAGCACTGGCTGGGCTGGATCGCCTCCCGCGGCATTCCCCTCGTGGTCGTCGACGCCAGCGACGCGGGCGCGGTGCTGTGCCGGCGCGTGGGCTTCGTCGCGGTGGACGCAACGGACATCTGGGAGTACGGCGCAGACGGCGGCGGCCAGGCGACCGCTGGGGCCGATGCCGGCCCTCCGGTGCGACCCGATGGCGGGGCAAAGGCGGGGACGCCCGCGGCCCCCGTCCGCGCGCTGCGCGCCGACGAGCTCGATGCGCTCGCGACCGCCGACGTCCGCATCTTCGGCGGCGACCGACGCGGGGTGCTCCGCGAGCTGGTCAGCGCGCACCCCGGCCGTGTGCTGGTGATCTGCGCCTCCGACGGCGCCGTCAGAAGCTACCTGGTGGCCCAGCCCCGGCGCCTGGGGCCATGGGTGGCCGCCTCCCCCGCCGACGCGGCGGCGCTGCTGGCAACGGCATGGGCCCTGGGGTTCGAGAGCGGGCCCGTGGCGCTGGTCCCGCGCGCCAACGTGGGCGCCCCGCCGTTGCTGGACCGGGCGGGCTTCCGGCGCGTGCGGTCCACGCACTACATGGTGCTGGGCGCACGCCGGCCGCCCGGCCGGCGCGCGCAGATCTACGGGGCCGCCAGCGCCGCGCTCGGCTGACCGGCCGTCTGGGCCTCCCGCAGCGCCTCGCGGCCTTCCTTGACCTTCTGGAAGAACGCGGCCTCCTCCTTGAGGGCCAGGTGGCGGGGGTGGGGGAGGTCGACGTCGATCACGCGCACGACGCTCGACCCCGTGCGCGGCGAGGGGCCGCGGCTCATGACGACCACGCGGTCCGAGAGGAACACCGCTTCCTCGATCGAGTGGGTCACGAAGACGATGGTGAGCTGGCGGTCCTCGAAGAGCCGGAGCAGCTCCAGGTTCATCCGGTCCCGGGTGATCTCGTCCAGGGCCCCAAACGGCTCGTCCATCAGCAGCACCTGAGGGTCGAGGGTGAGGGCCCGCGCCAGCGCCACCCGCTGCTGCATGCCGCCGGAGAGCTTGTCCGGGTAGTAGCCGGCGAACGGCACCAGGTCCACCAGCTCCAGGGCCCGCCGCGCGGCCGCCAGGTGGTGGCGCCGGCGCAGGGGCCAGGCCCACCACCGGGGGTCGCGCATGCGCAGCGGCAGCAGGACGTTCTCCTCGGCGGTCAGCCACTCGAACAGCACCGGCTGCTGGAAGATCACCGTGGACAGCCCCGCGCGGACGGCCTCCCGCGGCGGTCGGCCGGCGACCTCGATCCGCCCGGCGGTGGGGTCGCGCAGCCCGGCCAGCATGAACAGCACCGTGGTCTTCCCGCAGCCCGAGGGGCCGATGATCGAGACGAACTCGCGGCGCCGGATCTGGAGGGAGACGTCCCGCACCACCTCGAGGGTCGCGCCGCCGCCGGCCGCCCGGCCCAGGGCGTAGGCCTTGGAGACGTGCTCCAGGCGGATGATCACATCGCCGGGTGCAGCGTCCATGCTCAGGGGTGGCGTGCCGGAGGGGAGGCGCACGGCCGCTTCCCCTCCGGCCTCACGGCGGCGTGGGACGGGTGCCACGTGGCGCACCGGCTGCGGCGCGGTCCTCCACCGCCGCGGTGGTGCGCCTCCTGTGCGGATCGGCACTCCCCCAGCACCGTGCGCGCTACGGCAGCACCTTGCTGGGGAACTTGGTCGTGAAGGCAGCCTTGTGGTTGGCCGAGGCCGGCAGCAGCCTGGCGCGCACCATGTCCCGCGCCACGCGGTCCCACGCCGCCGGGTCGACCCAGCCCAGGCCGTTCTTCTTCGAGCCGTCGGTGATCATGATGGCCGCGATGGCGTCCATCCCCTCCAGCTCGTGGGCCTCGTTCCCCTTGAGGTTGCTGTTGTACTTGAGCAGGATCTGCACGGCCTCCTGACGGTTGGCCAGCGCGTACTTGTAGCCCTGGTAGCGCCCGGTGACGAACGCCTGCACCACCTGGGGGTACTTCTGCACGATCTCCTCGGTGGTGAAGACCACGTTCTCGGGCCAGTCGATGCCGAAGCTGGGGAAGTCGTAGACCCAGTACTTCTCCTTGGCCATCCGCTTGGCCACCAGGACCTCGTTGTAGGCCATGGCGTGGGCGAAGGTGTACTCCTTCTTCAGCCACGAGCCGATGGTGGCCGGGTCGCCCTGCTGGTTGACGATCCGGATCTTCTTCTCCCAGTCGGGGCCGATGGCGGCCTTGATCTGCTTGTCGTAGCCGATCCACGTGGCGACGACGCCCGAGATGTCCTGCGGGCCCTTCAGCTCCTTCCACGACAGCAGGCGCACCGCCGACTTCTGGAAGTCGTGGGCCACGACGACCAGCGGCAGCCGCTGCTTCTCCCGCGCCTCGAGGATGTTGTAGGGGTAGTCGACGCCAAACGCGATCACGCCCTTCTTGGCCTCGGCCATGGTGCGCTCGATGGGCGACAGGCCCGGGCCACCGCCCACCACCTTCACGTCCAGGTTCAGCTGCCTGTAGAAGCCCTTCTCGACCGCGACCGGATCCCCCATGGACTCGTTGTGGATGAACCAGGCCTCGAAGATCGTCACCGCCGTCCTGCCCTGCGCCCGCAGCACGGGCGTCGGGCCCAGGAGCACGGCGAGCGCCACCACCATCACGGCGAGCCGCAGTGCAGTTCGCATCGCATCCTCCTCCTCGTTGCAGATCCACGGTGCCCGCCGGACCCACCCCCGCGGCCGCACGCTGTGCGACGCCTCCGGGTCCAGCGGACAGGATACGTGCCTCGTGCGATGACCGGCGGGCCAGGCCGTCGGTGCCGCGCTCACCCCCTAGCGGCGTTCCGCCATGCTCACGTGCCAGGGCAGCGCCAGCCGCTCGGCCACGGTCACGACGCCCAGCAGCAGCCACCCGATCACGGTACAGAAGACCGCAGCCAGGAACACCCGGGTGGTGTTGGCCACGTAGCGCGAGTCCAGGATCATGTACCCCAGGCCTTCGGACGCCCCGTAGAGCTCGCCGACGATGGCGCCGTTCACCGCGGCCATGACGCCGCCCTTGAGGCTCACGAAGATGATGGGCAGCGCTGAGGGGATCTTCAACAGCACGATGCGCTGCCACCAGGTGGCGTTGTAGACGTCCAGCAACTGCTCGCGGATCACCTCCACCGAGACGAACTCCTTGTGGGTGGTGTAGAGGACCGCGAAGAACGTGTAGAGGGCCGCGATGATCACCTTGCTGCGCAGGCCCAGTCCGAACCAGACCACGGCCAACGACGCCAGGGCCACGAACGGGGTGCTGTTCAGCGTCACCACGATGCGGAACAGGAACTGCTCGAGCCCCCGGGGCAGCCAGATGAACACCATGGCCCCCAGCAGCGCCGCCGCCGCGCCGATGAGGAAGCCTGCCACCACCTCCTGCGTGGTGATCCACGTGTAGCCGAAGACCAGCTCGGCGTTGTCGCGCAGTTCGCGCGCGATCGCCGAGGGCGCGGGCAGCAGGTAAGGTTGCGCGTAGACGCGGGAGGCGACCTCCCACGCACCGGTGACGATGACCGCGAACACGGTCCACGAGCGCAGCTCACCCAGGGGCAGGCGCGGGCGGGCGGCGGCGCGGTTTGCGGGGGTA
>CAZGNA010000086.1:0-11361 GCA_964526945.1 uncultured bacterium | reverse complement strand
CCGCCCGCGGCCCGCGCATTGTGGTGAGGAGCGAGCCGTGGCCGACGGGACGCTGCGCATCGCGGTGTGCGGCAAGGGTGGGGCTGGCAAGACCACCGTGGCCGGCACCCTCGCGCGGGTGCTCGCCCGGCGCGGGCGTCGGGTGCTGGCCATCGATGGCGACTCCAACCCCAACCTCGCCGTCACGTTGGGGATCCCTCCCGACCAGGCTGCGACGCTTCCGCCGCTGCCGCGCACGCTGGTCGAAGATCGCGTCGACGAGGGCGGCACGGTGCGCCGCGTGCTGACCACGCCGGCTGCCGAGATCATCGCCCGCTACGGCGTGCTGGCGCCCGACGACGTCACGCTGGTGCTGATGGGACGCGTGGATCACGCGGGGGCCGGGTGAATGTGCCGCACCCATGCTACCGTGCGTAGCCTCCTCGGCGAGCTGGTCTCGGCAACGGAGCGGACGGTCGTGGCGGACATGGAGGCCGGGCTGGAGCACCTCAGTCGCGGCACGCCCCGTCACGCCGACGCCATCGTGGCGGTCGTCGAGCCGTACTTCAAGTCGCTGGAGACCGGCCGGCGGGTGTACGAGCTGGCGCAGGAGTTCGGTGGGGCCCGGACGGGAGTGGTCGCCAACAAGATTCGCAGCCCTGAGGACGACGGCGCGGTGCGCGCCTTCTGCGCGCGACACGGCCTGCGCCTGCTCGGCGTGATTCCGTTCGACGAGGTGTTCGTGGCTGCCGACCGGTCGGGACGAGCGCCGGTGGACCTCGATCCCGGCGCGGCCGGTATCGCGGCGATCGGGCACCTGGCCGAGATCCTGGAAGACCTGTCGCAGGATCGCCACCCGCGTGCCTGAGAGGTGCATGCCCGCCTGAAAGGGGGCCACAATGATGTCGCACGCCAGCACCCCCGTCCTGCCCGAACAGACGCCGGAATCGACCGCGCGTGCGACCCTGGAGCGGGAACCGCAGCCGGCACCGCAGCGGCTCCCGTTCGGTCCCCTGCGCGTCGTGCACGCGTTCTGGCTGGCGGGAATGAGCTGCGACGGTTGCACCATCGCCGTCTCCGGCGCGACGAATCCCGGCGTCGAGGGGTTGCTCACGGGAACGATCCCCGGTCTGCCCAAGGTGCTCTTGCACCACCCGGTGCTCTCGGTGGAAGCGGGCGAGGAGTTCGTCCATAACTTCCGCCTGGCCGAGGAGGGCAAACTCGGCGCGCCGTTCGTGGTGATCTTCGAGGGCTCGGTGCCCGACGAGCGCGTGGCCGCGGAAAGCGGCGGCTACTGGGCGGCGTTGGGGGTGGAGGAGCGCGACGGCGTGCGTCGCCCCATTCCCACCGCCGAGTGGCTGCAGCGTCTCGCGCCGCGTGCGGCGGCCGTCATCGCCATCGGGACCTGTGCTACCTGGGGAGGCATCCCCGCGGCGATCGGGAACCCGACCGGCGCCATGGGCGTCATGGACTTCCTCGGCAAGGAGTACCGCAGCGCGCTGGGCCTGCCGGTGATCAACATCCCGGGATGCTCGCCGGTGGGCGACAACTTCACGGAGACCGTGGCCGCCATCCTGCTGTTCCTCCAGGGGCTGGGGCCGCTACCCGAGTTCGACGAGCTCGGACGCCCCGCATGGCTCTTCAGTCAGACGGTGCACCAGCAGTGCGTACGGGCGGGGTACTACGAGGAAGGGAGCTTCGCCGGGCGCTACGGCGACAAGGAGTGCCTGGTCGAGATCGGGTGCTGGGGACCCGTGGTGCAGTGCAACATCACCAGCCGCGGCGCCATCAACCACCTCGGCGGCTGCATGAACACCGGCGGCATCTGCATCGGCTGCACGATGCCCGGGTTCCCCGACCGGTTCACGCCGTTCTACCAGACGCCCCCAGGGGCCGTGCTGTCGACCAAGCCGGCGAAGATCACGGGCACGTTCGTACGCCCGCTACGCCGTCTGAGCATGCGGTTTCAGAACCGGGAGTTGCGCTGGGACGCCGCTGGCGGGGTCCCGACCGGCTGGGGACACGTGAAGGGGCCATCGGCGCTGGAGCGGGCGCTCCACGCCCTCTACGAGTGGTGGCAGTTTCGCACCGCAGAGCGCCCGGGCCGCACGCGGCCCGAGGAGCAGTACCCCGACGGCTACGAGGTGCCGGCCGTCGTCCGGGCGCGGCGGGAGGGGCGCTCGTGACCGACGCCGAGCTGCTCAGCCGGTGGTACCTCTTCCTGGCCCTCGGGGGCGTCGTCGTGGCCGTCGTGGCCGTCCTCCTGGCGGCGATCCTCGTGACCGCCCGGCGCATCGAACGGACCGCGGGCCGGTGCCTGACCGCCGTCCGGCAGGTCGCCGACCGCACGGCAGCCATCTGGGAGCTGGACTCCACCAACGCGGTCGCCTGGGAGCTGCGGGAGGCCGCGCGCACGGTTCGGCAGCGGGCGGAGGAGATCGCGCAGGCGCTCCAGGCGCCTGCGGGTCCCCGCGTCTGAGGGAGGAGTGCGATGGCGGTCGCCGCCAGCCAGCCCACCATCACCCTCGTGTGGAGCGTCTCGTTGCTGCTGGGACTCGTCGTGCTGGTCGTGGTCGCGGCGTTGTTGCAGGCGATCCTGATGACCGTGCGCCGGGTGCACGACGTCGCGGGCACCCTCTGGACCGACGGCCAGCGCCTGGCCAACAACACGGTGCACGTGCCGCTGCTGGAGCGCACCACCCTGTTGCTGGAGGGCACCGTCGGCGAGGCGCGCAGGCTCAGGGCGGCCACCGAGCGCATCAGGGACGCGCTCGAGCGCACGGGAGGCCGCGCATGATCGTCGGATGGGCACTCCTCGCGGCCCTCGGCGTCACCGCGCTGGCCGCCGTGCTCATCGGGTACCTGGTGGCACTGGTGGGCGTGCTCGACCGTCTTGGCGGCCAGCCGACGAGCCTTCTCGCCAGGATTCGCATGGGCGTGCGCGCCATCGAGGTGGAGACCGGCCACCTCCCGCCGCAGGTGGAGCGGCTCAACGGTGGCGCGGTGGCGCTGCGACACGAGCTGCAGGCAGTGGCAGCCGCCCTGGCCGCGACCGCGCATGCGGTGGGAAGGAGGCGCTGATGCCCCCGGCGGTGCTGTGGATCTGGTGGGCAACCCTGCTGGTGAGCGTGGGAATCGTCATCCCGGCGGTGTGGTACCTGCTGCATCGGCTCCTGCGGGCGACGCACGCCGTCGAGCGGTACGCGGCGGAGACGCTCCAGGCCGGGCTGGGAATCGCACGGCACGTGCAGGCGATCGCCGCCCTCGGCGTCACTGCGGACGTTGCGGCCGACCTGCTCCGAGTCACGCAGGAGGTGGCGCAGCACGCGGCCGTCGTGGAGCAGGCGCTGGGCCGCCAGAGGCTGGAGGGGGATCGGCCGTGACGCTGCTGGTCTGGGCCACCGGCCTGACCGTCGTAGCGCTGGTCGCCGTGCTGACAGGGTACCTGCTGGCGACGAGCGTGGCGCTGGTGCGGGCGCACCGGCACCTGGAGCGGCTGGCGGAGGGACTGGAGGCGATCGGCGCCGAGGTTCAGCCGCTGGGCGATCGCCTGCGCGCCGTCAACGCCGCCGCCGCAGATCTCCTCACAGGCCTGCGCCAGGTCGACGAGCACCTGAAGGGCATCGCCGTCGTGTTGCGGTTGTAGGGGGAAGACCAGGCTCGCCACGGGAGGCGAAGGCGCCCATGTGCTTCAAGAACCTCCCCATCGAGTTCGACGCCCAGGGTCGTGCCCATCTGCGCGAGGACGTACGCAACCCCTACGGCTACGAGGCCCGGTCGCTGGCGACGGAGGAGGAGCGGATCGAGGAGCTGCTGCGGCGCAACGGGCACATCCGCTCCGTGGACTTCGATCCCGTGACCCGGGTCGCGGGGGCGCTGGCCTTTCACGCGGTCGTCGACCTCAACGCGCGCCGCGTCCTCGCCGCCAACTCCATGGCCACGTTGTTCCGCGGGTACGAGGTCATCATGAAAGGCCGGGATCCCCGGGACGCGCTGTTCATCACGAGCCGGGCCTGCGGTGTGTGCGGTGGGGTCCATGCGACGACCTCGGCACTCGCCATGGAGATGGCGTTCGGCATCGCGCCGCCGCCGCTGGGCATCGTGGTACGCAACCTGCTGCTGGCGCTGGAGTTCCTCTACGACCACCCCCTGCACCTGTTCTTGCTGGCCGGCCCCGACTACTCCCAGGCCATCGTCTCGGTCACCAACCCGGAGCTGTGGGAGCGCGCCCAGCGCACCGAGGCGCCCCGGGGCGGCGTCCACGGCTACCGAACCGTGGGCGAGATGATGGTCGACCTGAACCCGCTCACGGGGAAGCTGTACCTGGAGGCGCTGCACATGACGCGGGTAGCGCGCGAAGCGTACGTGCTGATCGGCGCCAAGTACCCGCACCCCGAGACGGTGGTGCCCGGGGGGATGAGCGTCACCGTCACCCTGTCCACGTTCAACCAGATCTACGTCCGGTTGCAGCAGTTCTTCGACTACGCCAAGAAGGTGGCAGCGTTCTGGGACGACCTGGTGGAGTTCTTCTACGCCGCGGATCCGCGCTACCGGCAGCTGGGCGTGCGGCCGGCCACCATGATCGACCCGGGCATCTGGGACGACCCCGAGGCCTACGACGCGACGTACGCCCGATGTGACCAGTGGGGCGCGCGGCGCTGGGCCACCCCGGGCGTGGTCGTCGACGGGCAGGTCGTGACGACGAGCCTGCAGGCGCTCAACATCGGCCTGGAGGAGTTCGTCGAGCACGCCTACTACGAGCCGTGGAACGGGCATCGGTTCCCGACCGACCCCGCCGGCAACCCGTTGAGCCCCTATCACCTGTGGAACCGGGAGACGAAGCCCAAACCGGTCGGGCAGAACTGGAAGGAGAAGTACAGCTGGGCCGCGGCGCCGCGGTGGGACCGGCGGGTGATGGAGGCGGAGTGCACGACGCGCATGTGGATCACGGCAGCGGCACAGAAGCTGCCCAGGAGCGCCTTCATCGAACCGACGGGCAGCAGCCTGCGGCTGCGGATCCCGGCGGCCGCGATGCCCGAGATGGAACTCGAGTGGACGATCCCGGCCGTGTGGAACGCCTTCGAGCGCAACCGCGGCCGCGCCTACTGCATCGCGTACACCGCGATGGTGGCACTGGACAACTGGTTGCGCGGCATGCAGTACCTCAAGCAGGGCGAGACACGTGTCAGCACACGCTTCGAGGTTCCACGGCGCGGGCTGCGCATCGGCGTGGGCTTCTGGGGCGCCGGACGCGGCTACCTGACCCACCACCTGGTGCTGGAGAACGGCACCGTGGCCAACTACCAGATCCTGACGCCATCGACGTGGAACGCGTCACCCAAGGACCCCTGGGGGCGCGGAGGGCCCTACGAGGAGGCGGTGCTGAACACGCCGATCCTGGAGACGTTCACCAGCCCCGACGAATACCGCGGCATCGACATCCTGCGGGTGATCCGCTCCTTCGACCCCTGCATGCCGTGCACGACACACGTCCACGTGGACGGGATGGACCGGGTGATCAGCCGGGAGGTCAACACTTGCGCCTGTGAGCTCGACGGGTGACGGCCTCGCATCTGCACCGCGGGTGCTGATCGGCGGCGTCGGCTACCGGTACACCCGCGACCTGGCGTTTGGGCCAGCGGTGGTGGATCGGTTGCGCGGCGAGATCTGGCCACCTCACGTGGAGGTGGAGGACCTGTCCTACACGCCGGTGGCCGTCGTCCAGCGGTGGCTGGAGACGCCCTGCGCCCGGTTGCTCCTGGTGGGCGCGCTGCCGCGCGGTAATCGCACACCGGGCGTCCTCGTGCGGTACGCGCCCACCGCGGTGTCCCCGCCGCCGGACGAGGTGCAGCGGCGGATCGGGGAGGCACTGGGAGGCGTCATCAGCCTCGAGAACCTCGTGGTCGTCGCGCGGCAGTTCGGGGTGCTCCCCCGCGACACCGAGGTCCTCGAGCTCGAGCCCGTCGACACCGGGTGGGGCGAGGGACTGAGTCCTCCCGCGGCGGCGGCCGTGGAGATCGCCGTGGCCATCGTCCGGGATCTCGTGGCGCCGGTCCACGACGCCGGGCTCCTGCAGGCGCTGCACGAGCGCGACGAGACCCTGCAGATTCTCTACTGGCTCGAGGGCGAACAGCTGGTCGACACCGTCGCCGCGGCGGACCTGCTGCCGTTTCTGCCACTGCCCCCGCAGATCGTTGCGGCGCACCTGCAGGTCCTGCGGCGCCAGGGCTACGTCGACCGCGTGCAGGGCGCCGGGGACCGGTATCGGTTGACGGCTGCGGGCCGACGGGAAGGCGGCCGACGCTTCGCCGAGGAGTTCGCGCCGCTGCTGCGCCAGGGCCACGGTGAGTGCAACGATCCCGCCTGTGAGTGTCATCGCACCGGTGATCCCACCCTGTGCCCGACCCGCCAGCGCCCCGGATGATGCGCCGCGTCCTCATCGCATGCATGGGCAACGTCCTGCGGGCGGACGATGGCTTCGGCATGGCAGTAGCGCGGGCGCTGCGAGACCACGCAGCGCTACCCCCCGACGTGCATGTGAGCGAGGTCGGCATCGGAGGGATTCCGCTAGTGCACGACCTGATGGAGGGCTACGATCTGGTCGTCGTGGTGGACGCCATCCAGCGCGGCAGGCCGCCAGGCACGGTCACGGTGCTCGCCCCGCAGGTGCCCGACCTGCGCGGCGCGGACTGGGAAGGCGTGGCCGGGCGCCTGGGAGATCCCCACACCACGACGCCAGGACGTGCGCTGCTGCTGGCCAGGGCGTTCGGCGTGCTTCCCAAGGCGGTCGCCATCGTCGGCTGCGAGCCCGCGGACGTCGAGAGCGTGCGGATCGGCCTGACGCCGGCTGTGGCGGCCGCCGTGGCGCGCGCGGCAGACGAGGTCGTGGCGCTGGTGCGGCGGTGGCAGCAGGCAGGCACGCTGGTGGCGGGAGACCAAACGCCGACCGCGGTGGGACCTCTCTGATGGCCGGTCTGCCACCGATCCGCGACCCCATGGCGTTCGCCGAGACGCTGGAGACGCTGTTCCGCCGCGCGGAGGCCCACAGCGATCCCGCGGTGCGCGAGCTGGTGCTGGACGTCGCAGCGGCGGTGATGCACCTGCACCACGACGCGTTGCGCCGGATCGTTGCCACGCTGCGGGCCGCATCGTCTGGGGCAGGGCTCCTCGCCGCGCTCCAAGACGATCCGGTGGTCGGGACCGTGCTGGCCGATCACGGGCTGCTGGACGAGGACCCGCTGCGGGCACGGGTGGAGCGTGCTCTGGAGCACGTGCGGCCGTACATGCACGGCCACGGCGGCGACGTGGAGGTGCTGGACGTCGCCGACGGCGTGGCGCGCCTGCGCCTGGCAGGCGCGTGCGTTGGATGCGCGTTGTCGCTGGTGACGCTCCGGGCGGGAGTGGAGCAGGCGCTCAGACAGGCGGTGCCGGACCTCCGGGGCATCGAGGTGGAAGGGGCCGCCCCCATGCCGGTGCACGAGCTCACCCCCCGTGCTGGCTGGACGGACGCCGGGCCGGTGGAGACGTTCTCGTGCGGGGTGCGACGCATCGTGCTGCACGGCACGGCGGTGATCCTGTGCACGGTGTTCGGCAGGATCGTCGCGGCGCGCGACCGCTGCCCGCAGGGTGGGGGCTCGCTGGACGGGGCCCGGCTGGAGGCGTTCCTCCTGGTCTGCCCCTGCCACGGGGCACGGTACGACCTGCGCAGCGGCCGCCACGTCGTCGATCCCGCGCTTGCGCTGGAGCTGCTCCCGGTAGTGGTCGAGCAGGGCACGGTACGCGTGGCGGTCGACGAGGCGGCGGTTGCGCCGTCCTTCCCATCACGGTACGCTGGTGAGCGGACCTGACCATGTGCGTCGCGCTGCCCGGCCAACTGCTGGAGATCGTCGACCCGGACCGCCGGCTCGGCCGGGTGGACGTGCTGGGCGTGACGCGCCTGGTCAACCTCGCGCTGCTGGACGACCCCGCGCCCGGCGACTGGGTGCTGATCCAGACCGGCTTCGCTGTGGAGAAGGTGGACGAGGCCACGGCGCGCGAGACCCTGGACTTCCTGCGAGCGCTCGAAGCGGACGCTGCAGCCGGGCTGTCGGCCGACGACACGTCCCCATGAGCCGCGAGGGAGCGCTGCTGGCGGCCCGGTTCGGCTTCATGCCGAACCGACTGGGCTACTGCGGGCCCGAGGAGAACCGGGCCCTGCTGGACTACGTCGCCGAGGGAACGGCGGATCGCGGCCTGGAGCAGATCCTGGCGCGGTTTGCAGGGGCGTTCCCGTACTACGCGTTCATCGCTGCAGCCAACGGGCTCGCCGACCCGCTGGACGTGCGGGTCGTCGAGGCGTACTGGATCGGTAACGCCCTCCTGCACCGGGTGGACGTCGCCGATCTCCATCGGCACCTCACCGACCGGTTCGGCCGGCGCTTCGCGCCCCGGATTCTGCAGACGGCGCTCCGGCAGGTGCCCCGGGGCGCGCGCCCGCACCACAACTTCCACGTCTTCAGCATGCCGATCCGCACCGGCCACCTGGAGATCCCCCACACCGTCGAGACCCTGGACCAGTGCAGGGTCAGCTGGGGCAGGGTGCTGGCCGCCCACGGGGACCGCCTGGTGGTCGAGCGTCGGCCGCTGCGGCTGGTGGCCGACAGCCTGACGTTGGGGCCGCCCGAGCCGCGCCAGGTGTTCACGCGGTTCGACGGCAAGGCGCTCCTGGCGGACGTGCAGCCCGGAGACGTGGTGGCCATCCACTGGGGCGGTGCCTGTCACCGCCTGACGCCGCGACAACTGCGGTTCCTGGTACATTACACCCGTCACCACCTGGCGCTGACCAACGAAGCGCGGCGCGGAGCTGTGCTGGTCGACCGATGACGCGGACGGCGGTGGTCCTCCTGGCGGTGCTGGCGGCGGCCGGGACCGCGGCCGGGCAGCCGACGGTACTGCGGCTGACGTGGTGGACGGACGTCGGGTTTCCCACGCCGTTCGCCTTCTCCACGTTGGGACCGGGCGGCGTCGTTCGGCTCACGCTGGTGTACGACACCCTGGTCTGGAAGGACGAGCGGGGGCTCATCCCGTGGCTGGCCCAGACGTGGCGTCCGAGCCCGGACGCCCGGGCCTACGTCTTCACACTGCACGACGGCATCACGTGGCACGACGGGCGGCCGCTCACCGCGCACGACGTCCGGTTCTCGTTCGAGTACTACCGCGGCCACCCGTTCCGCTGGGTCGACACGCAGCTGGTCACCGGCGTCGAGGTCCGCGACCGGCGGACCGTGGTGGTGCACCTGGCCGAGCCCTTCGCGCCGTTCCTCGAGACCATCGCCGGTGTGGTGCCCATCGTCCCCGAACACGTCTGGCGGGGGATCGAGCGGCCCGAGCGGGTCCACGACCTCGCCGCGGTCGTGGGGTCGGGGCCCTACCGCCTGGTCGAGTACCGGCCCGAGGCCGGCCTGTATCGGTTCGTGGCGTTCGACCGCTACTTCCGCGGCCGCCCGCGCATCGACGAGATCCGGTACACGGTCACCCCGGCAGAGCGCCAGGTCCTGGCCGTGCAGACCGGCCAGGTCGACCAGGCGATGGCCACGACCTACGACGTCGTGCGCCTGCTGGGCGGGCATCCCTACCTGCGGGTGATGGAGACCGAACCCCTCTCGGTCGCGCGCCTGCTGTTCAACCTGGACCAGGCGCCCACGAGCCTGCGCCCCTTCCGCCACGCGGTGGCCCATGCCCTCGACCGCGCACGGATCGGCGACACGATCGTGCGGGGGCCCGCCGTGCCCGGCAGCGCGGGGGTGGTCCCGCCCACGGATCCCTGGTACACGGCCCGCGTCCGGGCCTACCCCTACGATCCGGCGCGCGCCCGGGCGCTGTTGCGCGAGGCCGGCTTCGAGGACCGCGACGGCGACGGCGTGCTGGAGGGGCGCGATGGCGCCCGGCTGCAGGTCGAGCTCACGTCGACGCCGGTACGCGACGTGGACCTGATCGAGCAGATGCTCCGCGCGGTCGGCATCGACGTCCGCCTGCGCACCGTGGACGCGGCCACGCGCGCGCAGCTGGCCGCCGAGGGGCGGTTTCAGCTGCTGCTGACCTTCCACACCGGGAGCGGTGGCGACCCCGACTACCTGCGCACCTGGTTCACCGGCCGGGACGCCAACCAGTTCGCCGCGGGCAGCGTGATGCGCTCGCCGACGTACGTGCGCCTGGCACGGCTCCAGGCGCGCGCGGTGGACCCCGTGCAGCGGCGACGCTACGTCGAGGCGATGCAGGTGGCGCTCAGCGAAGAACTGCCCACGCTGCCGCTGTACTACCGGCGCTTCTACTGGATCTACGACAGCCGGAAGTTCACCCCGCTGGCGACGCGCGGGGGCTTGCTGAACGGCATCCCGCTCGCCGACAACAAGCTGGCGTTCCTCCGCTGATGGCCCCGGGGCCCGGGCGCTGGCCGCTGGGGCGCTATGCGGGCATCCTGGCGGCGTTGGTGCTCCTCAACTTCTTCCTGCCGCGGCTGCTCCCGGGTAGCCCGCTCGCCGCGGGAGGCGCGGAGGGCGTGCCGTTCCTGCCGGCACGGGCGGCGGCCGAGCTGCGGCGTACCTACGGGCTCGACCGGCCGATGGCGGAGCAGCTCGTCCAGTACCTGCGCGGGCTGGCGCGGGGCGACCTGGGGCGATCGCTCACCTCGCACCGACCGGTGACCGCGCTGATCGCCGAGCGCCTGCCGTGGACCGTGTTCCTGGTGGGTCTGGCGGTCCTCGTGGCCGCCGGGCTGGGCGCGGGGCTGGGCACCGTGGCGGCGTGGTCCCCGCAACGGCCGCTGGTGCGTCTGGCTGCACCGCTGGTGATGGGCCTTGGGACGCTCCCCGAGTCCCTGGTCGCCATGGGCTTGATCGTGCTGCTTGGCACGGGGTGGCAGCTGTTCCCCGTGGGCGGCGCGGTCACGCCGTTTCTGCCCCACCAGGGTCCCGGTGGCCTCGCCGCGTGGGTCGCCGACGTGGTCCGTCACGCCGCCCTGCCCGGCGCGACGCTCGTGGCGGCCCTCGTGCCGGCGTTCTTCCTGCTGTCGCGCAACGCGCTCGCGGCGACCCTCGGCGCCCCGTACCTGCTGGTGGCGCGCGGCAAAGGGCTCGACGAGCGCCGGGTGTTGTGGCACGCCTGGCGCAACGCCCTGCCGTCGGTGGCGGCGTTGCTCGGGCTGCGCCTGGGGTACGCTGTGACCGGCGCGGCTGTGGTGGAGCGGATCTTCGCTTACCCGGGCATGGGGTTGCTCCTGTTCGACGCGGTGGCGCAGCGGGACTACCCGGTGATGCAGGGCGTCTTCCTGACTGCGAGCGTGGCGGCGCTGGCCGCGGTGGCCACCCTCGATGCAGTGGCGGCCACGCTGGATCCGCGCCTGCG
>CAZGNA010000085.1:0-11410 GCA_964526945.1 uncultured bacterium | reverse complement strand
CGCGGAGGCGGGCAGAGCGATCGAGGGCAGTACGACAGGTCGCCGTACGACGTGGACTACGCTCCTGGATGCATGATGTTGATTCGAGCGGAAGTGATCCGGGCTGTTGGCCTGCTCGATGAGTCGTTTTTCCACGGCGCTGAGGATGTTGACTACTGCTTGCGAGCCAGGGATAGTGGGTTTCGCATTGTCTACGTGCACCGTGCGGCGGCCTACCATAAGGTGTCGAGATCGTTGGGTAGCGCGGAGGCTTCGGTACTCTGGCGGTACGTGGCGCGCAACAAGGTGCTGCTGGCTCGCAAGCGGGCGCGTTGCGCGGGTCGGCGCGGGCGGGCGGTGCTGGTCGCTGCGGAGCTGTGTCGCAATGCGGCGGGCAGGGCCGTGCGAGGGAACTGGACAGGGGTAGTGGCCATTGTGCGCGGATGCATCGATGGCATCCGCGGAATTACCGGACCTATCGAGGGCCACCTGCGATGAATCGACGGTGGTGAGGGAATTTGCCGCAGGCAGTCTCCGTCGAAATTCTCCTGGCGACCTACAACGGTGGACGCTTCCTGGAGGCTCAACTGGAGTCGCTTTTGCGTCAGACCTTCCCAGCGTGGCGCGTCCTCGTGCGCGACGACGGTTCGACCGACGAGACCGCGGCGATTCTTGGTCGCTTTGTATCCCGCTACCCTGAGAAGGTCACTTTTGTGCGGGACGGTCTTGGCCGCTTGGGCGCATGCGGCAGTTTCGGGCGACTTTTGGCTCTAAGCCAGGCACCGTACATCATGCTTTGCGATCAGGACGATGTCTGGCTGCCGGAGAAGATCGAGCGGACACTGCACGTGATGCGCGAAGCGGAGAAAGCCAAGGGGACGACGACGCCGATCCTCGTGCATACCGACCTCCAAGTGGTGGATCAAGCGTTGCGTGTGATCGACAAGTCGTTCTGGCACTATCAACATCTTCGCCCGGAAGCGGGTTCCCGCTGGCAGGTACTGTTGGTCCAGAATGTTGTAACCGGTTGCACCGTGATGATCAATCGGGCTCTTAGAGACATGGCTGTCCCGGTGCCACCGCAGGCCATCATGCACGATTGGTGGCTGGCTCTGGTCGCCGCACTCTTCGGGCGCGTGTTGTTCCTGCGGTGGGCGAGTGTGTTGTACCGGCAGCACTGCGCGAACGACACAGGGGCGACCAGGTGGAGTGTTTGGACCGCATTGAGGAGGGGGATGGGCGGGGCGGCTCGAGATCGGTTCGAGGTGAGCTTCACGCGGAGCCAGATGCAGGCGCAGGCGTTGTTGGATTGTTTTGGGTGGAGGATGCCGGCGAGCGTGCGGCGTGCTATGACGCGGTACGTTGCGTTGCGGTCGGCGCCGTGGTTGAATCGCAGGCTTTTTCTGATTCGAGAAGGCATTCTGAAGATCGGCCTGATTCGGAACGTTGGGCTTCTCTTGCGGGCATAATGGGCGTGAGCGACTTTTCTGACTGGTAGGGACGCACGCAAGTGTTGCGTGAGTTTTCGTGGCGGAGTGTCAGCTTGCGATCAGATGAAGGCCCGGGTGGCGATCTTTTGTCGCCCCTGCCGCCGTGTGGCTCGCTGAGCGGCCTGCGCGTAGACCCTGTGACACTGACGGCGGCGGTAACCGCTATTGGGGAAGCGCTCGCCGATGGGAGACGGGGCTACGTAGTCACTCCCAACGTCGACCATGTAGTTCGCGCTTGGCGTGAGCCGCGACTGCGCCTAATCTACCAGTGCGCAATGCTCAGTCTCGCTGATGGTATGCCGGTTGTGTGGGCCTTGCGTCTGTTGGGGCGGCCGGTTCCAAGCCGTGTCACGGGTGCAGACCTTCTGCTGGAACTGTGTGCTGTTGCAGCGGCACACAGGCGCTCTGTGTTCCTGCTAGGCGGGCGCGCGGACGTTGTCGTGCGGGCAGCGAAGGAACTCCAGCGACGTTTCCCTGGCCTGCGCCTTGCTGGTATCCATGCGCCACCTGAAGGGTTTCTCCCCAAGGGGCCCGCGGCCGACGCTGCTGTCGAAGTCGTCAACCGTGCCAGACCCGACCTTCTCTTCATCGGCCTCGGCTCCCCCAAGCAGGAACTCTGGGTCCACCGCCACTGGGACCGGCTGGCCTGCACCGTCGCCGTTTGCTGCGGGGCGGCCATCGACTACGCCGCCGGGGTTAAACCCCGCGCCCCCGTCTGGATGCAGCGGGCGGGCCTGGAGTGGTTCTGGCGCCTGATCCATGAGCCCCGGCGCCTGTGGCGGCGCTACCTGGTCGACGACGTGGCCTTCCTGGGCATAGTCTTGAGGGAATGGTGGCGCCTGCGCGTGCGGACGTCGAAGGGGTAGGGCAGCACCGGCTGCCAGGTGCCGCGGTGTGCCCTCTGCCAGCGGGCGCGGTGCGCCGTCTGTGTGGCGGGGCCACGTCTGGACGAGGTGCGGTTTCCGGGAGCCGTAGGGCGTGCCCGGATCGTGAGCGTCGGACGTTGTGAGCGTCGCGCCGTGGCCTTGACAAGTAAAGTAAAGGGATTTACGCTTTACTCATGAAGAGCCGAATCTCTTCCAAGGGCCAGGTCACGGTCCCGGTCGAGGTGCGCAACCGGTTGGGGTTGCATCCGGGTACCACGGTGACGTTCGAGGTGCGGGCAGACGGCGTCCTGATGCGCAAGGGACGTGCCGGTATCCATCCCGTGGACCGCGTGTACGGAACGCTCAGGCTGCGCCGGCCTGTCGACGCGCTCCTCGACGAGATGCGCGGCCCGCGTCCGAAGCGGGCGTGAGGACCGCCGTCGATTCCTCGGTCCTCCTGGATGTCCTGGGGGCCGACCCGACGTTCGGGGAGAGATCCCGCGAGGCTCTCCGTGCGGCGTACGACGCCGGGGCCCTGGTGGCGTGCGACGTGGTGTGGGCCGAGGTCCGGGCCCACTTCCCTTCCGAGGAATCCTTCCGCGAGGCGCTCGCTCTGCTGGGGGTTCAGTTCGACCCGGTGTCCGCGCAAGCCGCTGAGATGGCTGGCAGGCTGTGGCGGGAGAGCCGGCGAACGAGAGCGCGGGCCAGCGATCGGGTGGTGGCCGACTTCCTCATCGGCGCGCACGCGCGACTCCAGGCCGATGCGCTGCTCACACGCGATCGGGGTTTCTATCGCAAGTACTTTGCGAAGCTCACGGTGATCGATCCTTCCTCCAAGAGTTGAGGCGGCTGCGCTGGCCGGCGGTGACCGCTGCCTCGCGGTGATCGAGCCTTCCTTGCGGGCTGAAGCCGTCACGGGCGGGCCCGGAGTGGTTCTGGCGCCTGATCCATGAGCCCCGGCGCCTGTGGCGGCGCTACCTGGTCGACGACGTGGCCTTCCTGGGCATAGTCTTGAGGGAATGGTGGCGCCTGCGCGTGCGGACGTCGAAGGGGTAGGGCAGCACCGGCTGCCAGGTGCCGCGGTGCGCCCTCTGCCAGCGGGCGCGGTGCGCCGTCTGCGGGCGGTGACCGCGGGCGTGCTGGCGAGGGCGGCGCTCGTCGCGGGCGACCTGCTGACCCTGGTGGCCGCGCTGGCGATGGCGGTCGGCGCGCGGGCGGCCGTCCTGCCGTGGCTGTCGCCGGCCTTCGCCCGCCCGACCTATCCGCTGGCGCACTACCTGAGCCTGTGGTGGCTGCCAGCCGTCTACCTGGGCGCGCTGTGGCACGCGGGGCTGTACACGCGCCGCGACCCGTTCTGGGAAGAGGCGCGCCGCTGCGTCTCCGGGGTCACGGTGGCGGCGGTGGCGACCTTCGCCCTGCTGGCGCTGGCGAAGGTGGGCGACGATGTCTCCCGGCCGGTGGTGGTGATGGCCTGGGCGGTGCTGCTGGTGGCGCTGCCGGCCGCGCGGTGGGTCGTCAAGGGTGCGCTGGTGCGCCTGGGTCCCTGGCGCCAGCGGGTGCTGGTGGTCGGCGACGGCCCGCAGGCCGCGCGGCTGGCCGAGGCGCTGGCACGGGCACCGACGCTGGGCTACGACGTGGTGGGCGTGGTCGACGACCCGGCCGTGGCGCCCGAGCAGGCGCGGGCGCTGGGAGCCCGCGACGTGATCGTCGGCGCGGCCCACCTGGGCCGTGCGGAGTTCCTGGCCCTCGTCGAGCGGTTGCGGCCGGTGGCCGAGAACGTGCTGGTGGCCCCCGATGTGAGCGAGATGCCGGTGCTGGGCGTGGAGGTCGTGGGCCTGTTCGAGGACCGGGCGCTCTTGCTGCGCGTGCCCAACAACCTGCTGCGGCCGTGGAACGTGGTCACCAAGCGCGCTTTCGACCTGCTGGCAGGTGCGGTGCTGGCGGCCCTGGCGCTCCCGCTGCTGGCGGCGGCAGCCGTCGCGGTGCGGCTGACCTCGCCGGGGCCGGTCTTCCACGTGGAGCCGCGGGTCGGCCGGGGGCGCCGCCTGTTCCCCTGCTACAAGCTGCGGACGATGTACGTCGACGCCGACGTGCGCCTGGCGGCCTTCCTGCGCGACAACCCGGGGGCGGCCGAGGAGTGGGAGCGCTACTGGAAGCTGCGCGGGCACGACCCGCGCGTGACGCCGGTGGGCCGGTGGCTGCGCCGCTGGGGCCTGGACGAGCTGCCCCAGGTGCTCAACGTGCTGCGCGGCGAGATGAGCCTGGTGGGCCCGCGCCCTTACCTGCCGCGGGAGCTGCCGCTGCTGCCCGGGGACGGCATGCTCGACGTGCCCCCGGGGCTGACGGGCCTGTGGCAGGTGAGCGGCAAGAACGCGCTGGACTACCGGCAGCGCGTGCACCTCGACCGGTGGTACGTGAACAACTGGTCGCTGTGGTTGGACGTGATCATCCTGGCGAAGACGGTGCCGGCGGTGCTACGCGGCGAGGCGCATGGCGCCGATGGGGCGCACTGACGGCCCGCGCGCAGGGTCCTCGTGATGTCGCCCCCCGTGCTGCCGTCGTCCGACATGGCGTCGCTAGGGCGCGGTGAGGACCTGCGGACAGGGCCCATGCCGCAGCCCCGCGGTACGGTGTCCGGGAGGCCTGGCGTCTGGGTCGTCCTGCCCGCCTACAACGAGGCGGCGTCCCTGCCGCCCGTGCTGGAGGCCCTGGCGGCGCTGCCCCCGACGGTCGCGTGGCGGGCCGTGGTGGTCGACGACGGCAGCCGCGACGGCACCGGCGACGTGGCGCGGCAGCTGGCCGCCCGCCTGCCGGTCGACGTGCTGGTGCACGCGCAGAACCGGGGGCTGGCGGCGGCGCTCCGCACGGGGCTCGAGTACGTCTGCGCGCGTGCGGCGGACGACGACGTGGTCGTGACGATGGACGCCGACAACACCCACGACCCGGCGCAGATTCCGGCGCTGGCGGCGGCGATCGCGGCCGGCGCCGACGTGGCGGTGGCGTCGCGCTACGTGCGGGGCGCGCGGCAGATCGGCGTCCCACCGCACCGGGTGCTGCTGAGCGCGGGCGTGGGGTGGTTGCTGCGCCTGCGGTTCGGGCTACCGGGCGTGCGCGACTACTCGTGCGGGTACCGGGCCTACCGCGCGCAGCTGCTCCAGCGCGCGCTCGCCCGCTACGGAGTCCGGCTCATCGAAGCGGCCGGTTTCGACGTCATGGCCGAACTGCTGGTCAAGCTGGCGCCGTTCCGCCCGCGGGTGGTCGAGATCCCCCTGGTGCTCCGGTACGACCAGAAGCCCGGACCGAGCAAGATGCCGACAGGGCGCACCATTCTGGGATACCTCCGGTTGGCAGTCCGGCCGCCTGCGGGGCGGTAGGCGCCGCCGACCGGCAGCCGCGGGCTCGCCGTGAGCGGGTGACTCCGTGAGCGAATAGCCCGCGTGCTGGGGCGCTGTGGAGCGTCAAGCGGCGCGGCTACCCGCGCGCCGACTCTGGCGGCGTCGCGCGGCCGTCGAGGACCTGCCAGACGCGTAGCGCCCGTGCGGCCTCCTCGGCGCTTGCGGTGATGGTCTCCCCGGCGACGGCCGCCAGCGTGGGTATGCTGGTCGCGCGGGCCAGCAGTCCCGCGCGGTCTGCTGCCCGGCGGACGTCCTCGGAATCGATGACCGCAGAGACCTCAGCGACGAGGTAGGCGGCAGTGTCGTCGCTCCACCGGCGTCCGCGCGCCACCAGGTCCGCGTCGAGCAGGTAGCGGCGCTGGTCGCGGGTGATGAGGCCGCGGGCCTGCGCCTCGTCCAGCAGCGCGGCCAGCTCCTCCCAGGCGAGGGTGTGCAGGCCGCGGAGCAGGTCGTCGAAGTACGCAGGCGCCCGCTCGCGGTAGCGGCGTTCGAGACTCTCGCCGCGCAGGGTGCCGACGACGACAGTGAGGCGGCGCACCTGCTCGGTGAGCTGGTCGACCCGGGCGGCGAGCTGATCGACCCGGGCGGTGAGCTGGTCGAGGCGGGTGGTGAGGTGCTGGACCTGCTCGGCGAGCTGGTCGACCCGCGCGGCCAGCTGGTCAGCGTGGAAGGCAAGGCGGTTTACTCGATCGGTGAGGGCGGTGAGGTGCTCTTCGGTCCGCCGTTGGGCGCTGGCCAGCGCACGCAACTCCTCCTGCGTCTGCGCCTGGGCCGCGGCCAACAGCCGCAACGCCTCTTCCAGCTTGTCGACGCGCGCGTCGGACACCTGGTCGCCTCCCCGGACACCGCTTGATTCTACCACAGCCGGCGCGGCGTTGGCGGTCTGCGAGCCTGTGGGGGGCACGCCACACGGTCAGGCCAGTCCCTTGATCTTCAACTTCAGGTCGTTGGGCGAGTCGGCGGCCCGCAGGGCGTCCTCGTAGCTGATCAGCCCGTCCTTGTGCAGCCGGTAGAGGGCCTGGTCGAAGGTCTGCATGCCCTCCTGGGTGCCCATCTGGATGGCCTGTTTGATGGCGCCGATCTCGCCCTTCCGGATCAGGTCGCGGACCCGGGGAGTGGCCAGCATGACCTCGACGGCCACGACGCGGCCGGGACGGTCGGCGCGCGCGACGAGCCGCTGGGAGACGATGGCCTCGAGGGTGAGCGACAGGCGGTGCAGGATCTCGTGGGTGTGGTCGGTGCCGAAGAACGCCAGCATCCGCTCGATGGCCTGCGAGGCGTTCACCGAGTGCAGGGTGCTGAGCACCAGGTGACCGGTTTCGGCGAAGTACAGGGCGGCCTCGGCCGACTCCTGGTCGCGCATCTCGCCGATCAGGAGCACGTCGGGGGTCTGGCGTAACGCCGCCCGGAGGGCCTGCGGGAAGCCTGGGGTGTCGGTGCCGACCTCGCGCTGGCTGACGATGCTCTTCTTGTCGAGATGCAGGAACTCGATGGGATCCTCGACGGTGACGATGTGCCCGTCGCGGTGCGTGTTGCGGTAGTCGACCATGGCCGCCAGCGTCGTCGACTTCCCGGTGCCGGCGTGCCCCGTGACCAGCACGAGGCCGCGGGGACGCAGGCTCAGGTCCTTCAACACCGCGGGCAGGCGCAGGTCCTCGAACGAGGGGATGGTCAGCCGCACCCGGCGCACGACGAAGGCCACCGAGCCGCGCTGCCGGTAGACGTTGACCCGGAACCGGCCGACGCCGGAGAGGCTGTACGCCAGGTCGACAGCGTGCTCGGTGCGCAACTGGGCGCGCTGGGCCTCGTCGAGCATCTCGCCCGCCAGCCGCTCGGTGTCGTGGGCGTCCAGCGGCGGCAGGCCGTTGGAGCGCACCTGGCCGTTGATCCGGTACATGGGCGGTGCCCCGGCCTTGACGTAGAGGTCGGTGGCGTCCAGGGCTTCCATGGGCTGCAGGAGGTCGACGATGTGCACGGCGGGTCTCCTCCTCAGGGCGCTGACGCCTACCAGCCGGCGATCCCTACGGACGCCGGCGCGGCGAACGCGGTCTTGTCGGTGGCCCAGCGCTGGGCGACGTCGGCTGAGATCTTGCCGGCTTTGAGCAGGTTACGCAGCGCCTGGTCGAGGCTCTGCATGCCGTCCTTGCTGCCCGTCTGGATCGCCGAGGGGAGCTGGTGCACCTTGTTCTCGCGGATCATGTTGCGGACGGCGGGGGTGGCCACCAGCACCTCGACGGCGGCCACGCGCCCCTTGCCGTCGGTGGTGGGCAGCAGCGTCTGCGCCACGACCGCCAGCAGGCTCTCGGCCAGCTGGACCCGGATCTGCTCCTGCTGCGCGCTGGGGAAGACGTCGATGATCCGGTGGATGGTCTTGGCCGCGCTGGAGGTGTGCAGCGTGGCCATGACCAGGTGGCCCGTCTCGGCGGCGGTCAGGGCCATGGAGATCGTCTCGAGGTCGCGCAGCTCCCCCACGAGGATCACGTCGGGGTCTTCGCGCAATGCCGCGCGCAGCGCCTGGGCGAAGGACTTGGCGTTCATGCCCACCTCGCGCTGGTTGATCACCGACCGACGGTGCTCGTGGACGAACTCGATGGGGTCCTCGATGGTGATGACATGGCACGTCCGCCGGTCGTTGATGAGGTCGACCATGGCCGCCAGCGTAGTGGACTTGCCCGAGCCGGTGGGGCCGGTGACGAGGATGAGCCCGCGGTCCTTCAGCGCCAGCTCGCCGAGCACGGGCGGCAAGCCCAGTTCCTCCAGCGACTTGATCCTCGAGGGGATCACGCGGAAGACGATCCCCTCGCCCAGGCGGTGCCGGAACGCGTTGACGCGGAACCGGCCCAGGTTCTGCAGTTCCACCGAGAAGTCCAGATCCCAGTGCTCCTCCAGGCGGCTCTTCTGCTCGTCGGTGAGCACCTCGTAGACCATCTCGTGCAGGTCGTCCCGGCTCAGGACCGGGGCGTCGGGCACGGGGACCAGTTCGCCGTTGAGGCGCATCTTGGGGGGAATGCCCACCGTGAGGTGCAGGTCGGAGGCACCGGCCTGTTTGGCCAGCACCAGGAGATCGGTGATGTCCATGCACGCCCTCCACGTGCGGTCTCCGGGGCGCAGGTTCCCGCCGCCCTGGCCGTCTTTGGCGCCTGGGATCGCGCGCTCCCGGCACCCCGGCCGGGCTCCAACCGAGGCCTGCGCACTCCGGTTGTGTGCGCGAGAGATCCCGTCGACACGTGCCGGTAGGGGTTATGCCCAAGACGCCGGGGGCGCCAGTCATGGGTCCGGGCGACAGGCGTGAGTTGCCGGGCGCGTACCCGGGTGTTAGCCTGTCGGCGGAGGCGTTCGGTAGTGGCGTGTCCTGGTACGGCTGTGAAGGAGGTCGAACAGCGGCCACGGGCCGAGCCGCCGGGCGGCATGCGGGCAGCCGGCCGCGTGTGGAGCGCACGTGAGTCGGGCGCCGGGTGTGGACCGAACCCGGCGGTGGAGGTGGGGTTGCAGGGTCGATGACGCCGGTCCTGTCGGTGATCATTCCCACGCGCAACGAGCGCGATGCGATCCCGGGTCTGCTGCGCGAGCTGCGCACCGCGTTGGACGGGCTGGAGTACGAGCTGGTGTTCGTGGACGACAGCACCGACGGTACCGACGCCATCCTGGCCCGCGCGGCCCGCGACGACGGCCGGGTGGTCGTCTACCACCGGGACGGCGCCGTGGGCCTCGCGAGCGCGGTGGCCGACGGGATCGCCCGGTGTCGCGGCGCGGTGATGGCCGTGCTCGACGCCGACCTGCAACACCCGCCCCGGCTGGTGCCCGTGATGCTGCACCGCCTGGAGGCCGAGGGCGCGGACCTGGTGGTGGCGTCGCGGTACTTGCCAGGTGCCGGGGTACCGGGGCTCAGCCGGCCCCGTCGGGTGGTGTCGGTGCTCATGCGCCTGCTGGCGCAGGTCCTGCTGCGCGGCGCGCGCCGCAGCAGCGACCCCTTGTCGGGGTTCTTCCTGGTACGCCGCGCCGTGGTCGACGGGGTGGCGTTGCGGCCCGTAGGGTTCAAGATCCTGCTGGAGATCCTGGTGCGCGGGCGCTACGCGCGGATCGCCGAGGTGCCGTACACGTTCGGCCCGCGCGCGGCCGGGACGACGAAGGTGACGCTGCGCCAGGGGCTGGACTACCTGCGGCACTTGGCGGTGCTGCTCGTGACGAGTCCGGGCGAGGGGCGCCTGTGGAAGTTCCTGCTGGTGGGCGCGAGCGGGGTGGGCGTCAACGTCGTCGTGTTCTGGGTGCTCACCCATCCCCTGGGGGTCCACTACTTCGCCGCCGGGCTGGTGGCAGGCGCGGTGTCGACGGGCACCAACTACCTGCTGAACAGCACGTTCACCTGGGCCGACCGACCCGCCGGGGCGTGGAGCGTCTTCCTGCAGCGCCTGGGCAAGTACTACGTGGCCACGTGGGCCGGGAACGCGGTCTACCTGGGCCTGCTCGCCGCGCTCGCGCACCTGGGGCTGGCGCCCATGGTCGCCAACGTGATCGCCGTGGGCGTCGGCGGCGGACTCAACTACCTGATGCACAACGTGTGGACCTGGCGGCAGGCGCGGACGTAGCGACTGCCGGGGCCACCACGCCCGGCGGGTGAGGCACCGCGTGGCGATCGAGGCGACAGGCCTCGCGGGACAGGGCGGCAGGTGCAGAGGTCGCAACCGCCCGCGCCACGGCGGACGGAGGAGAAGGCAGGCCAGGGTGCGCCGATGGGTCTGCTGGCAGACCGCGCGGGGGCCGCGGCGCGCTCAGCCGGGCGTACGGGCCGGCGAAGCGCGGGCCGGGCGCTGTGGTACGATACCCTCGTGTCCGAGCCGGCGCCCCGATGGGCAGATACCGCAAGGGAACTCATGACCGACGCCCGCATCCGCGCCGACCTCGACCGTCTGCGCGCCAGCATCGGTCGCGTCATCCTGGGCAAGGACGAGGTCATCGACCTGGTCCTGGTGGGGATGCTGGCCCGCGGACACGTGCTGCTGCGCGACGTGCCCGGCGTGGGCAAGACGATGCTGGCCCGCGCCCTGGCCCGGTCGATCGGCGGCGACTTCGCGCGCGTACAGTGCACGCCCGACCTGCTGCCGTCCGACATCCTCGGTACGACCGTCATCGATCCGCGCACGTACGAGACGCGTTTCGTCCCCGGGCCCATCTTCGCCCACGTCGTGCTCGTCGACGAGCTGAACCGCACGAGCCCGCGGACCCAGGCAGCGTTCCTCGAGCCCATGGACGAAGGGCAGGTGACGGTGGACGGCCAGGCGCGGCGGCTGCCCGACCCCTTCTTCCTGATCGCCACCCTGAACCCCGCCGAGCACCACGGGACCTACCCGCTGCCGGAAGGGCAGCTCGACCGGTTCACGCTGGCCACCTCACTGGGCTACCCGGCGCACGAGGCCGAGCGCGCCATGCTGGCGGGGCACGCCTCCCGGCACCCGATCGAGGACGTCGCACCGGTGCTGACACCGCGCGACGTGGTGCGGCTGCGGGAGGCGGCGGCGGCGGTCTACGTGAGCCCGGCGATCCACGAGTACGTCCTGCGGCTGACCACGGCGACCCGCGGGCACCCGGCGGTGGCCCTGGGCGCCAGTCCCCGCGCGAGCCTGGCCCTGCTGCGGGCGGCCCAGGCGCGCGCGCTGCTGCGCGGGACCGCCTACGTGACGCC
>CAZGNA010000084.1:727-11721 GCA_964526945.1 uncultured bacterium | reverse complement strand
GCTGGCGCCGCCTCGCCGGGCCGCGTCAGGATGGCGATGGGCGCGCCGACCGGTACGGCACGCCCCGGTTCCACCAGCACGCGGCTGAGGACGCCGTCCCACTCGGCCTCCAGCTCGACGTTGACCTTGTCGGTCTCGATCTCGGCGATGGGCTCGCCCTTGCGCACCGGGTCGCCAGGCTGCTTCAGCCACCGGAGCACCTTGCCCTCGGTCATGGCGTCGCCCATCTTGGGCATGATGACCTCGGCCATCAGCCGCCCTCCTGACGCGCAGCGCTGGGGTCGGGGACCCAGGGCCGCACGCGGCAGCCCGCCGGTCGGCCTCCCATTGCTACCGCCCCTCGCGGTAGAGCACGCGGCGGGCCGCGGCCACGATGTCGGCCTCGTGGGGGATCGCCAGCAGTTCCAGCTCGCGGGCGTAGGGCATCGGCACGTCCGCGCCGGTGACGCGCTCCACCGGCGCGTCCAGCAGGTCGAACGCGCCCTCGTAGATCGTCGCCGCGACCTCGGCGGCGGCGCCAAACGGCCGCCACTGCTCCTGCACCACCACCGCGCGATGCGTCTTCGCCACGGAACGCACCAGCGTCTCGACGTCCAGCGGCCGCAGCGAGCGCAGGTTGATCACCTCGGCGTCGATACCCTCGTCGGCGAGCTGCCGCGCAGCCTCCAACGCCACCAGGAGCATCCGGCTGTAGGCCACGATGGTGACGTCGCGCCCCGGCCGCGCCACCTCGGCCCTGCCGAACGGCAGCGCGCCGTCGCCGTCGGGGACCGGGCCCTTGGTACCGTACAGCGCGGCGTTCTCCAGGAAGATCACCGGGTCGCGGCCCCGCAGCGCCGTGCGCAGCAGGCCCCACGCGTCGGCCGGGGTCGCCGGCGCCACCACCCGCAGCCCGGGGACGTGGGCGTAGAACACCTCGACGCTCTGGGAGTGCTGGGCCGACAGCTGGACCCCCGCACCGTTGGGCCCGCGGATCACCAGCGGCACGTCGACCTGTCCGCCCGAGAAGTAGCGCACCTTAGCCGCGTTGTTGACGATCTGGTCGAAGGCCAGCAGCGAGAAGTTCCAGGTCATCACCTCGACCACCGGCCGCAGGCCCAGCAGCGCCATGCCGATGGCGGCGCCCACGAACCCTTCCTCGGAGATCGGGGTGTCGATGACGCGCCGCGGCCCGAACCGGGCCAGCAGGTCGGCGGTCACCCGGAACGTCCCCTGGTAGAGCCCGATGTCCTCGCCGAGCAGCAGCACCGTCGGGTCGCGCTCCATCGCGTCGATGAGCGCGGCCCGGATGGCGTCGCGGTAGGTGAGCTCAGGCATCGGCGGGCGTGCCGTAGACGTGCGCCGTCAGCTCCTCGGGGCCGGGCGGCGGGCTCTCCTCGGCGAAGCGGACCGCCTCGGCCACGACCTGTTCGGCCTCCTCCTGGATGCGCGCGACGGTCGCGTCGTCCAGCACGCCTGCCTCGCGCAGCCGGCGCTCCAGCAGCAGGATGGGATCGCGACGGCGCTGCGCGTCGACCTCGTCCTTGGTGCGGTACGGCTGGAACAGGTCGGCGGCACCGTGGCCGGCGAAGCGGTAGGTGAGGGCCTCGACCGCGTACGGGCGCCCCGTGGCCCGCACGTCGGCGATGACCCGGGCTGCGGTCTGTCGCACCACGAAGAAGTCCATGCCGTCGATGCGCTCGCCGGGGATGGCGTACTGCGCGAAGCGTGCCGCCAGGTCGGTCACCGCCGACGAGCGCGCGACCGACGTGCCCATGGCGTACTCGTTGTTCTCCACCACGAGCACCAGCGGGCACAGCCCCTCCTTCCCCCACAGCCCGGCCATGTTCAGGGCCTCGTGGAGGGCGCCGCTGTTCATGGCCCCATCGCCCAGGAAGCAGACGCACACGCGGTCCTCCTGGCGGTACCGCAGCGCGTAGGCGGCTCCCACGGCCAGCGGCACGTGGGCGCCCACGATGCCGTAGCCGCCGTAGAACCCCCGCGCCACGTCGAACAGGTGCATCGAGCCGCCCTTGCCGCGGGCGAGCCCCGTGACCTTCCCGAACAACTCCGCCATGATCGCCCCCGGGGACGCACCGCGGAACAGGGCGTCGGCGTGGTCGCGGTAGGCGGTGAAGAAGATGTCGGTCTCGCGCAGTTCGGCGAGGAAGCCGGCGGCGACCGCCTCCTGGCCGCTGTAGACGTGCAGGTAGCCACCGATCTTGCCGCGGCGGAACGCCCGTTCGGTCTCCTCCTCGAAGCGGCGGGCGATGACCATCTGCCGGTACCACGCGACCGCCGACGTCAGGTGCTCGGGCGACCGCCGGTCCATGGCGAGCGCGGAGGTGGCGCTGTCGTCGGGCCGGCCCGTCCTGTTGGGCATGCGGTCCTGCTCCCTCCCCACGGCCTCGTGGGCGGAAGGATGAGCCGCGCGCACGCGCGGAGGTGCCGGCGCTGCGCGCGCACTTCATTACTATACCAGATCCGCGCAACCCGCCCTCCGAGGTCGGGCGGCATCGTCTGCGGACGGGGCGGGCGCGGCGCCGTGCGCGCCGGGCGCGTGGGCGTCGCGCCGCGGTGGTCCGCGCACGAGGCGATTTGCGTGCGGGCGGCGCTGCGGGTAGGCTAGAGGCAGCGCCAGAAAGGAGCCGGCATGTCCACCGACGCCCTCGACGCGTTCGTCGCCGCGTTGCCCAAGATCGAGCTCCACGTCCACCTGGAGACGTCGCTGCGCCTGCGGCGCCTAGTCGAGCGCACCGGCGCGGGGCCGGCGCTGGGTGCGCCGCACCTGGTGGCCGACCCCGCGGTGTTCGTCGGCTACGACCGCCTGCGCCGGCTGCGGTACGCCGGGCGCGCCGGGCGGGTACCTGATGCCTGGTACACCCGGGAGCGCATCGCCGCCATCACGGCCGAGCTGGTGCGGGAGGCGGCGGCGCAGCACGTCCGGTACGTGGAGGTGCGGGTGGGCGGCCGCCGCGGCTTCGCGCTGCTGGGCGTCCGCGGCATGCTGGAGGCGATGGCCGAGGGCGCAGCCAGCGTGCGGGGGCTGGGGGTCGGCTACGGGGCGATCGTCACGGTGGTGCGCGAGCGCGGGCCCGAGGACGCGGCGCGCCTGGTGGCCGAGGCCGTCGCGTGCCGCGACTGCGGCGTGGTCGGCATCGACCTGGCCGGCGACGAGCAGAACTTCCCGCCGGCGCTGTTCGCCGCCGCGCTGCGGCCAGCGCGCGACGCCGGGCTGGGCCTGACGGTGCACGCCGGCGAGTTCGCCGGCCCGGCGGGCATCTGGACCGCGCTGTACCACCTGGGCGCCGATCGCATCGGCCACGGCATCCGCGCCGTGGAGGACCCGGCACTGCTCGACCACCTGCGCCACCGCGGGGTGACGCTGGAGCTGTGCCCGACCAGCAACGTGCGGTTGGGGCTGGTGCCGTCGCTGGCCCGACACCCGCTGGGCGCACTGCGCCGCGCCGGCGTGGCGGTCACCGTCAACAGCGACGATCCGCTGCTGCTCCAGACCTCGCTCTCCCGCGAGCTGACGGCCGTCGCCCGGGCGCAGGACCTGACGCCGGCCGACCTGGTGGAGCTGCAGGCGGCGGCCGCCCGCGCCGCGTTCGCCCCCGAGGCCGTGCGCCAGGCGCTGGAAGCCGCGGTCCGCGCGGTGCCCCTGCCGGCCGCGGGCGGCAGCCCCGTGCCGTGACGAGCCTTGATTTGTTGAGTGAATTAGTCTAGAATTGGCGCGTGCGGCGGTGCGGTCCATGCCGCCGCCGGGAGGAGCGCATGGCCGATCTCGTCATCCGGGACCTCCACGTGCAGGTGGAGGACAAGGTGATCCTCAAGGGCGTCACCCTGGACGTCAGCCGGGGAGAGATCCACGCCCTCATGGGGCCCAACGGCTCGGGCAAGAGCACCCTCGCCAACGTCCTGATGGGCAACCCGTTCTACCAGGTGGTGCGCGGCGAGGTGCTCTACAAGGGCGAGGACCTGCTGGCCATGTCGCCCGACGAACGGGCCCGCAAGGGGTTGTTCATCGCCTTCCAGTACCCGGTGAGCATTCCGGGTGTGACCATGGCCAGCTTCCTGCGCACGGCGGTCTCGGCCCGCCGGGGCATGGAGCAAGAGCTGGTGCCCGTGGCGGAGTTCCAGCGGCTGGTGCGGGCCAAGCTCGAGGCCCTGAAGATGGATCCGGCCATCCTGGGCCGCTACGTCAACGAGGGCTTCTCGGGCGGCGAGAAGAAGCGCGCCGAGATCCTGCAGATGGCGCTGCTGGAACCCGAGATCGCCATCATGGACGAGACCGACTCGGGGCTGGACATCGACTCGGTCAAGATCGTGGCCGACGGCATCATGCGCATGTACGAGGAGCAGCGGGGCGGCATGGGCGTGCTGGTGATCACCCACTACTCGCGGATCCTCCAGTACATCCGCCCGCACCACGTGCACATCATGTACGACGGGCGGGTGGTGGTCTCGGGCGGACCCGAGCTGGCCCAGGAGCTGGAGGAGCGCGGGTACGAGGAGATCCGCCGCCAGTTCGAGGTGATCGCGGCCGAGGTCCAGGAGGCCGGCGCCGTCCGCCGCGCCGGGAAGGTGTTCTGGGTGGTACACTGAGGGCGCGGCGTGCGCAGGTGACGCGCTGCCGCGCCGGGGTGTGATGGCCGACCGCCGGGACGTCGCCGCCGGCCACCGGCGGGGGCGTAGGGCCCGACGGTCGAGGACACGACCTGACGGTCGAGGAGAGGATCGATGGCGACCACGAGTCCGCTGGGGATCGAGCTCGACCACTACAAGTACGGCTTCCGCGAGCCCGAGAAGTACGTCTTCAAGTCGCGCCGTGGGCTCGATCGGGAGGTCGTCGAGCAGATCTCCTACATGAAGCAGGAGCCGGACTGGATGCGGGCGTTCCGGCTCCACGCCTACGAGCACTTCCTGCGGCGGCCCATGCCCACGTGGGGCGCCGACCTGTCGGGCATCAACTTCGACGAGATCTACTACTACATCAAGCCCACCGAGAAGCAGGGGCGGTCGTGGGACGAGCTGCCCGAGGAGATCAAGCGCACCTACGATCGGCTGGGCATCCCCGAAGCCGAGAAGAAGTTCCTGGCGGGGGTGGGTGCCCAGTACGAGAGCGAGGTCGTCTACCACAACCTCAAGGAGGAGTGGGAGCGCCTCGGCGTCATCTTCGTCGACACCGACACCGCGGTACGCCTCTACCCCGACCTGGTGCGGGAGTACTTCGGCACCGTCGTCCCGCCCGAGGACAACAAGTTCGCCGCGCTCAACTCGGCGGTGTGGTCGGGCGGCTCGTTCATCTACGTGCCGGCCAACGTCAAGGTGGACATCCCGCTCCAGGCCTACTTCCGCATCAACGCCGAGGCCATGGGGCAGTTCGAGCGGACCCTCATCATCTGCGAGCCCGGCTCCTACGTGCACTACGTCGAAGGGTGCACGGCGCCGATCTACACCACCGACTCGCTGCACTCCGCCGTGGTGGAGATCATCGTCAAGGAAGGCGCCCGGTGCCGCTACACGACCATCCAGAACTGGTCCAAGAACGTCTACAACCTGGTGACCAAGCGCGCGGTGGCCTACCGGGACGCCACCATGGAGTGGGTGGACGGGAACCTGGGCTCCAAGATCACGATGAAGTACCCCTCGGTCTACATGGTCGAGCCCGGCGCCAAGGCCGAGATCCTGTCGGTGGCCTTCGCGGGCGCCGGGCAGCATCAGGACCCCGGGGGCAAGGTCGTCCACGCCGCGCCCCACACCCAGTCGAGCATCGTGAGCAAGTCGATCGCCAAGGACGGCGGGCGCGCGGGGTACCGCGGGCTGGTCAAGGTCTACCCCGGCGCCAAGGGCAGCCGGTGCGCGGTGCGCTGCGACGCGCTGATCCTCGACCCGCGCAGCCGGTCCGATACGTATCCCTACATGGAGATCGACGAGGAGGACGTCTCCATCACCCACGAGGCGACGGTCTCCAAGGTCTCCGACGAGCAGCTGTTCTACCTGATGAGCCGCGGCATCAAGGAGGACGAGGCGATGAACATGATCGTCCGCGGCTTCATCGAGCCCATCGTGAAGGAGCTCCCCCTGGAGTACGCCGTGGAGCTGAACCGCCTGATCGCCCTGGAGATGGAGGGCTCGGTGGGCTGAGCCGGGAAGCCGCGGTGGGGTCGACGGGCACCCACAGCGGGGGCGCGGCCTGGTCGGGCGGCGCAGGGTCCGCTCCGCAGGTCCCGGCTCGGGGAGGGCGCGCAGCGCGCCTGCCCGCCCGCACGGCCGCCCACGGACGCATCGAGGCACACGGAGGAGCATTGTGAGCGATCGCACGTCGTCCCTCGTCGCGCGGGCCGGGCTGCTGGCCCCGGCCGCCCTCGAGGTCGCCAGCCGACTGGCCAACGATCCCGCCTGGATGCGGGAGCGCCGTGACGCTGCCTGGGCCGCTGCCATGCGCCTGCCCCACCCGGCCGAGGTCTGGCCCGAGGAGTGGCGGCGTACCGACACCAGCGGGCTGGACCTGGCTGCGGTCGGCCTGGCCACGGAACCGGGCGCCCTGCCACCCGCATCCGCAGCGGTCGTCGGCCCCGACGAGCGGGCCGGCCTGCTGGTCGCCGCCGACGGGCGTGCCGCGGTGGAGGTCGAGGCCGCGCTGGGCGCCCGCGGCGTGATCTTCTCCGACCTGGCGGGCGCCGTCGCCGCCCATCCTGAGCTCGTGCGCGAGCACTTCCTGCGCACCGTACCCGAGGTCGACCGGCACCGCTTCCGGGCGCTCCACGCCGCGCTGTGGACCGGGGGCGTGTTCCTCTACGTGCCGACAGGCGTGGAGGTGGCGCTGCCGCTGGTGGCCCACACCTGGCTCAGTGCTGCGGGTGCCGCGATCTTCCCCCACACGCTGGTGGTGGCGGCGCCGGGGAGCCGGGTCACGGTGGTCGAGCTGTTCGGATCCGCCGACGGCGCCGCCCGGCAGGTGGCCACCGCCGTGGCCGAGCTGGTGGTGCAGGACGGCGCCCAGGTGCGCTACGTCGCCGTCCGCGACTGGGCGGCGCCCATGTGGGAGGTCGGCAGCCTGGTGCGGGCCCGTGTGGGGCGCGATGCCGCCGTGCACAGCCTGGTGGTCGGGCTGGGCGGCGGGCTGCTGAAGGTCGATGTCGAAGCGTACCTCGACGGGCCCGGCGCGTCCGCGGAGATGCTGGGCCTGTACTTCGCCGCCGACGGCCAGCACATGGACTTCCACACGCTCCAGGAGCACGCCGCGCCGCACACCACCAGCGACCTGTTGTACAAGGGGGCCGTGCGCGATACGGCCAAGACCGTGTTCGCCGGGCTGATCCGCGTCCAGTGGGGCGCCCAGAAGACCAACGCGTTCCAGTCCAACCGCAACCTGATCCTCTCGGCAGGCGCCCGGGCCGACTCGATCCCCAAGCTGGAGATCATGGCCAACGACTTGCGCTGTACCCACGGCTCGGCCACCAGCCGGCTGCACGAGGACCACATCTTCTACCTGATGAGCCGCGGCCTGACCCGGGCGCAGGCCGTGCGCATGATCGTCGAAGGGTTCTTCGCCGACGTCTTCGACCGGATTCCCGTCGAGCGGCTGCGCGCGTACCTGCAGGCGCGCATCGCCGACAAGATGGCCTGACCATGGACGAGGTCGCCGCCGACACCTTCGTGCGGGTCGCCACCCTGGCCGAGGTGCCGCCGGGTACGGCCAGAGCGGTGGACGTGGCCGGCCGGCGGATCGCTCTGGTGAACATCGGGGGTACCGTGTACGCCATCGACGACACCTGTACCCACGAGCGCGTGTCGCTGGCCGGTGGGCAGGTCACCGGTGAGATCATCGTCTGCCCCAAGCACGGCTCGCGGTTCCACGTCCCGACCGGCCGGGTGCTGTCCCTGCCCGCGGTCCGGCCGGTCAGCACCTACGCGGTGAAGGTGGAGGGCGACGCCATCTGGGTGTCGCCGCGGCCCCGGCCCGGCCAGGGGATGCCGCACCGGCGGTAGGAGGAGGGCGGCCGTGGACCTGGGCGCGCGTGTGCGGGGCGACTTCCCCCTGCTGGCCCGGACGGTGCACGGCAAGCCCCTGGTCTACCTGGACAGCGCCGCCACGTCCCAGAAGCCGCGCGTCGTCCTGGACGCCCTGCAGGAGTACTACCGCCGCTACAACGCCAACGTGCACCGCGGCATCTACGCCATCGCCGAGGAAGCCACGGCGCGCTACGAGGCCGCGCGCGCGACCCTGGCCCGCCTCCTGCACGCCGCGCGGCCCGAGGAGATCGTCTTCACCCGCGGCACCACCGAGGCGATCAACCTGGTGGCCGGGAGCTGGGGCCGCGCCACCGTGCGCGCCGGCGACGAGATCATCCTCACCGAGATGGAGCACCACAGCAACATCGTGCCGTGGCAGCTCCTGGCGGCCGAGAAGGGCGCCCGCCTGAAGTACGTGCCCGTCACCGAGGCGGGCCGGCTCGACCTGGACGCGCTGGACCGCCTGCTCACCGAGCGCACCCGGTTGGTGGCGGTGGTGCACCAGTCCAACGTCCTGGGCACCATCAACCCGATCCGGGCGATCGCCGATCGGGCGCATGCCGTCGGCGCCCTGGTGCTGGTGGACGCCGCCCAGAGCGTGCCCAATCAGGCCATCGACGTCCAGCAGCTGGGGGCCGACTTCCTGGCCTTCTCCGGCCACAAGATGCTGGGGCCCACCGGCAGCGGGGGCCTGTGGGCGCGCTACGACCTGCTGGAGGCGATGCCGCCCTACCACGGCGGCGGCGAGATGATCGTGCGCGTCGACTACGAGCGCTCGACGTTCAAGGCCCCGCCCCACCGCTTCGAGGCGGGCACGCCCCACATCGCCGGCGCCATCGTGCTGGCCGTCGCCGCCGACTACCTGCAGGGCGTGGGGTTTGACGCGATCGCCGCCTGGGAGCACACCCTGGTGGCCTATGCGCTGGAGCGGCTGCAGGACGTGCCGGGCCTGCGGATCCTGGGCCCGACGACCCCCGAGGAGCGCGGGGGTGCCATCAGCTTCGTGATGGACGTGGCGCACCCCCACGACATCGCCCAGGTGCTGGACCAGGAGGGCATTGCCATCCGCGCCGGCCACCACTGCGCCCAGCTCCTGCACCGGCGCTTCGGCGTGGAGGCCAGTGCGCGGGCCAGCGTCCACATCTACAACACCCGCGAGGACATCGACGCGCTGGTGGCGGGCCTGCACACGGTGCGCCGCCTGTTCACGCGCGCCACCCGTCCGGTGTAGGATCAGGGTGCGATGGCCCTCGACGACCTCTACCGCGAGGTCATCCTCGACCACTACACCCGCCCGCGCAACCGCGGCCGCCTCGACCCGGCGGACCTCACCGTCGAGGGCGCGAACCCGTTGTGCGGCGACGAGCTGGTGCTCTCGGTGCGGCTGGAGGGCGACCGCGTGGCGGCCGCGCGGTTCGAGGGCCGCGGCTGCTCCATCAGCCAGGCGTCGGCCTCGATGCTCACCGAGGCGATCACCGGCAAGTCGGTGGACGAGGTGCGGGGGCTCATCGGCGCGTTCAAGGCCATGATGCGCGGCGCCGACCCCGCCGACGCCCTGGGCGACCTGGCCGCGCTCCAGGGCGTGCGCAAGTTCCCGGTGCGCATCAAGTGCGCGACGCTGGCGTGGGTGGCGCTCGAGCAGGGGCTGGACGAGCGCGCGGCGGGACGCCCACCGGCGCGCGCCACCACCGAGACCGAGCCGGCCTGAGTTCTCCGCGGACCTCCGCAGGCGGATCGCGCCCGCAGCCGGTGGCCACCCTGACCTCCCCGCGGGCGCCGGCAGGCACCCTCCGGGCCGCCGCCGAATCACGAAGGCATCCTGCGAGCCCGGAGGGCTGGCCACGCACCGTCCGCTCGCATCGCATCTGACCACCGCGACGCTGACCCTCCTGGGGGCGTCGGTGCTGGTCTTTGGGCTGGTCCACCTTGCCCCGTTCGATCCGGCGCGGTACTTCGTGCAGTTCCGGCAGGGCTACCGGGAAGAGCAGATCCGACAGGTGCGCCAGTGGTACGGGCTGGACGATCCCGTGCCCGTGCAGTACGTGCGGTGGCTGCGGCGCGTGGCCACCGGTGACTTCGGCCGCTCGGTGTCCAACGGGCGCGAACTCGGCCCTGAGCTGTGGCGTCGCCTGCCCTGGACGCTGCTGCTCCTGGGCGCGGCATGGGGGCTTGGCGCCCCGGCGGCGATCGGGATCGCCATGGCGGGCGCCGTGGGCGGCACGGGGGGCGCGGTGGTCCGCCCGTTGGCCACCGCGGCGCTGCTGGTGCCGGTGTTCCTGCTGGCCAGCGTGCTGGTCTACGTCTTTGCGGTCCGCCTCGCCTGGGTGCCGATCCTCCCGCCGTTCGAGCTGCGCCTGCTCGATCCCACCCTCTGGCGGGCCCTGCTGCTGCCCGCGGTGAGCCTGGCCGTCCCGGTGGCCGCGCTGGTGGGACGGCGGCTCGCGGGAGCGCTGCGCGGGGTGCTGGAGGCGCCCTACGTGGTGGCAGCGCGCGCCCGCGGCCTGCCAGCCGCCGCGGTACGCCGTGCCGCCCTGCGCGCGGCCATCGCAACGGTGCTTGCCCACCCCCTGCCCCTGGTGGTGGCGTCGCTGGGCGCGCTGCTGGTCGTGGAAGAGGTGGTGGGCTGGCCGGGTCTGGGCCGGGTCTTCATGCGCGCCGTCGCCCAGCGCGACATCACGGCCGTGCAGGCCGCGCTCTTCCTCATGGTGGCCGTCGGGCTGGCCGGCGAGGTCGCAGCGCGCCAGCTGGCGGTGCGGCTCGCAGGCCACGACCTGACCGGCGCCGGTGGCGGTGCGGGAACGTTGCGGGGGCCCATCGGACGCGCGGCGGCAGATGTCACCCGCCCTGCGCCGGTGCCCGCCCTGCACCGGACCGAGCGCGCGGCGGCGGTCGTGCTGGCCGCGCTGGTCGCCGGCGCGGTGGCGGCGCCGGTGCTCGTGCGCTTTCCACCGGACCTGGTGCTGCTGGAAGAGATCCAGCTGCCGCCCTCGCTG
>CAZGNA010000084.1:0-716 GCA_964526945.1 uncultured bacterium | reverse complement strand
CGCCACTGGATGGGCACCGACGCCTCGGGCCGCGACCTGTTCAGCCGGCTGCTGTACGCCGGCCGCGTGACCCTGGCGCTGACGGCGGTGCCGGCGGTGGCCGCGGTGGCGGCTGCGGTGGCCCTCGCCGCCGTGGCGCGCTGGCGGGGGCCGACGTGGGTCGCCGCGCTGGCGGGCGCCTCGCGCACCCTGGGCGCGTTCCCGCCCCTGGCGCTGGCGATGGCGGTTGCTGTTGTGGTTGGCCGCGTCCCCACAGCCCTGGGAGGCGTGATGGTGGCCTGGGGCCTGGCGGAGTGCGCGGAACGGGTCGTCGCGCTCACCACGCGGGCGCGCGCGTGGCCGTTTGCCGAAGCTGCGGTGGCGTTGGGCGCGACGCCCGGGCGCGTGCTCGAGCGGCACCTGGCGCCGCACCTCGCGCGGCCCCTGGCCGCAGAAGTGCTGGCCCTGGTGCCCGGCTTCGTGCTGCTGGAGGCCACCCTGGGGTTCTTCGGCTTCAGCGTGAGCCCCACGGTGCCCACGTGGGGCACGCTGCTGTGGCGTGGCCGCGAGGCGCTGCACCGCGGCGACTGGTGGTTGCTCGTCTTCCCGGTGGCGTTCGCGCTGGCGGCGGCCTGGGCGTGCCTGCGGCTCGCCGAGACCCTGCGGGCACCCGAGGCGCCCACCTACGCGCGCCTCGTCCGCCCTGGCCGGGGACCCGAGTGGGCACCGGCAGCGGC
>CAZGNA010000083.1:0-11762 GCA_964526945.1 uncultured bacterium | reverse complement strand
GAAGCGCAGCGTCTGCTGGCGGGCCCGCGGGCCGGGTTCGGGCAGCGCGTCGGCGCGCGGGAAGGCCTTGTCCGGGCGGAACCCGTCGCCGTAGAGCGCGCGGCCCAGGGCCAGGGCCACCGCCTGGGCGATGGTCGTGACGCGGACCACGGTGCCGTCGGCCGAGCGATCGAACGCCACCTCACGGCTCTGCACGCGCCAGAGCTGCTCGATGACGTCGCGGGGGTCCAGCCCGCCGCGCAGGGCCAGCGACGCCATGCGGCCGATCGCCTCGGCCTCCACGTCCAGCGAGTGCACGAACACCTCGCAGATGCCCAGCTCGTCCTCGTTGATGACCACGTAGACGCGGCCCCGCGGCGTCTCCACGCGCTCGGTCCGGCCGGTGGTCACCTTGGGGCGGGGCCGCGGCGTCACCGCCAGCCGCGCCGGGGGCGCCGGGGCGACGCTGGCGACGACGGGTTGACTCCGCGCGTGCTCGTCGGTGATCAGGATCCCCTCGCGGCTCCCCTCGCGGTACACGGTGATGCCCTTGCACCCCAGCTTCCACGCCAGCAGGTAGATGCGCTCGACCTCCTCGGGCGGCGTGTCGTGGGCCAGGTTGACGGTCGAGGAGATGGAGTGGTCGATGTGGCGCTGGATCGTCGCCTGCATCCGCACGCGTCCCTCGGGCCGGATCTGGTGGGCGGTCACGAAGTAGTCGGGCAGGTCCTCCTCGCGCTCCACCCCAAACCGCGCCATGTACTCCCGCACCAGCGGGTGGTACACGCGGAACACGTCCTGGGACAGCGACTCGCTGCGCCGAATGTACGACAGGTCGAAGATCGGCTCGATCCCGCTGGTCACGCCCGCCAGCGCGGCCCCCGACCCGACCGGTGGCACCGTGAGCAGCGCGACGTTCCGCAGCCCGTGGCGCTCGATCCGCTGCCGCACCCGTGGCGCCAGCCCCTGGATGAACGGGGACGACAGGTGCGCGTCGCGGTCGTAGCCCGGGAAGGGACCCTTCTCGGCGGCCAGGGAGACGCTCTCGTCGTAGACCGTGTTCTTGATGCGGTCGAACAGGCCGTCGACGAACTGGATCGCCTCGTCGCTATCGTAGCGCAGGCCCAGCTTGATCAGCATGTCGCCCAGGCCCGTGAACCCCACGCCGATGCGCCGCGAGTACAGGCTGGCGGCCTTCTGCGCGGGCAGGGGGTGTTTCTCGGCGTTGTAGTCCAGGACGTTGTCCAGGAACCGCGTGGCGTACCGCAGGGCCCGCTCCAGCGGGTCCCAGTCCACCCGGGCCTGGCTGGTGAACTCGTCGCGGACGAAGCACGCCAGGTTGACGTTACCCAGGCAGCAGCAGCCGTAGGGCTCCAGCGGGATCTCGCTGCACGGGTTGGTGGTGATGACCCCCATGCCGTTGTACTCGGAGGTGGACCAGCGCTTGACGGTATCCCAGAAGATGACGCCCGGCTCGGCGTAGTCGCGCGCCCCGCGGATCAGCTCCGTCCAGATCTCCCGGGCCCGGACCGTGCGTCGCACCGTGGCCCGCTCGTTCTCGAAGACCAGGTCCCAGGTGCCGTCCTCCTCCACGGCCCGCATGAAGGCGTCGGAGACGCGCACGCTGATGTTGGCGTACCGCACCTTGTCCAGGTTCCGCTTCACCTTGATGAAGTCCAGGACGTCGGGGTGCGAGTCGGCGATGGTGATCATGAGCGCGCCGCGCCGCCCTGCCTGCCCGATGGTGCCGGTGGTCAGGGAGAACAGCTCCATGAACGACACGGCGCCGGTGCTGCTGCGGGCGGCGTTGTTCACCGGCGCGCCCCGGGGCCGGAGGATCGAGATGTCGGTCCCCACGCCGCCGCCCAGGCTGTAGGTGCGCGCCGCCTCCTTGGTCCACTCGAAGATGGCCTCGATGGAGTCGTCCTTCACGGGGAGGACGTAGCAGTTGAGCAGGGTGACGCGCTTGGGATTCCCCGCTCCGTGCATGATGCGGCCCCCGGGGATGAACCGGAACGCGTCGAGCAGCCAGTAGAAGCGCCGCTCCCACTCCTCCCGCAGCGCCGCCGTGGCCTCCACCGACGCCAGCTCGCGGGCGATGCGCCGCCACATCTCCTGCGGCGTGTGCTCCAGGACCCGGCCCTCGCGGTCCCGCAGGGCGTACTTGTCGTGGAAGACGCGCGCCCGGAGCTCGTCGCCGCCGAACGCGGCAAGGGTCTGGGCTGGGAGGTCGGGTATGGCGGCTGCGGCGAGGCGGGGCGACGCCAGCGGCTGCGAGAACGACGACGCGCCTTCCATCAGGGCACCTCCATGGGCTGCAGTCGACTATCGGGGTCGCGTGTCAGGGATGGGGAGCAGCGGCACCTGCGCCCGCGCGGCTTCCTCGCGCCGCTTGCGTTCCTTGAGGGTCTCGATCTCCTCGGCGATCGAATCGACGTCCCGGAAGCGACGGTGCTCGGACGCGAACCGCACGTAGGCGACGTCGTCCAGCCGGCGCAGACGCTCCATGACCAGGTCGCCGATGGCGGCGGACGCGACCTCCTGGGCGCCCATCTGCCGGACCTCCCGCTCCACGTCGTCCACGAGCTGCTCCAGCGCCTCCATCGAGATGGGCCGCTTGCCGCACGCGCGCAGCAGCCCGTTCAGGATCTTCTGCCGGTCGAACGGCTCGCGCCGCCCGTCACGCTTCACCACCATGAGCGGGGCCAGGTCGGGCCGCTCGTAGGTGGTGAACCGCCGCCCGCAGGCCTTGCACTCGCGCCGGCGCCGCACGGCCCGGCCCTCCAGGACCGGCCGGGAGTCCAGCACCTTGCTGTCCTCGTGGCCACAGAGCGGGCATCGCATAGGGGGCCCCCACCGGTAGAGGCACCGTTGATTCTAGGAGCCCAAGATGTAGCGTGTCAACGCCGCCCAGCGCCGCTGGGACGCGCTGAGCGCGCACAGGCGCCCGTTTTCGGGCCCGAGCGAGCCCCTGGCGTCAGTTCGTCCGCCGGTCCGCCTCGAGCAAGCGCGCCCCCAGGGCCAGCACGGGAACGGCCGCCAGCCCCAGTGATCCCGCCGTCACCGCCAGGGTCCAGGGCCGGGCGTCTCCCAGCAGGACCCCGCGGAACGCCCCCACCGCGTTCAGGACGGGCATCCACGGCGCCCACCAGGAGGCCGTCCAGTGGCCGAGGAACGGCTCCAGGGCCACCGGCACCGCCACGAGCAGGTAGAGCGCCGTGAACGCCTGCTGCGCCTCCCCGAGCGTCCGTGCGCCCAGGCTGGCGACGAGCTGGAGCGCCGAGAGCAGGGCCGCCAGTGACATCCCCACGACGAGCAGAAGGCCGGCAGCCGGCAAGGGCAGCGTCACCTCCACAGGCCCTGGGGAGAGCAGGCGCGCGCCCAGCCGGGCCGACGCCACGCCCGCGGCCACCATCACCACCAGCGCCAGGGTCGCCGGCGCGAGGACCGCCAGGAACTTCCCGACCACGATCGCCGACCGGGGTGCGGGCGCGGTCAGCAGCGCGTCCAGGCTGCCCCGCTCGCGCTCCCCCACCCCCACGTCGAGGGCGGCGTACTGCCCGCCCAGCAGCAGCCACACCGCCAGGAAGAAGGGCAGGGCCGTGGCCAGCAGGTGCGCGCCCACGCGATGCGGCGGCGCGACGTTTCGGGGCTCGAGGCCGATCGTGACCAGCGCCGCAGGGTCCAGCCCCCGTGCCCGCGCCGCCGTCTCGAGGTCGTGCAGGGCCCGGCGCGCCACCAGCCTCGTGAGCCGCTCGAGCGCCGCGCGCGACGCCGGCCGGCTCTCGTCGTACAGGATGACGACGCGGCGCGGCCCGCCGGGGCGCGGGCCGGTGTCCACCAGGACGGCGTCCACCTTGCCCCGCAGGAGGGCGTCCTGCGGATCGGAGACGGTCACCGGGTGCAGCACGCCCTCGGTGAGCCCGTCGGCGACCAGCCCCCCGGCGTCGCCGCCGGTGAGTGCCACCCGGACCGGCCGACGTTCCAACGCTGTCTGCTGCTGGCGCGCGAGCATCGGGAGGACGAAGACCGCAATGGGCATGAGCAGGGCCGGGAGGAGCACGGCTGCGATCACCGTGCGCCGGTCGCGGCGCGTCTCGGCGAGCTCCTTGGCCGCCACGGCGCGGGCCGCCCGCCACCACCGGCCCCGGTCGCGGCCTGTGGGGCCGTGGGCCCGGGATCCCATCACCATCCGAGCGGCAGCCGGACGGCGCTCAGCATGAAGATCACCAGCAGCACGCCGCCTGCGAGCCAGCGCGACCGGCTGACGGGGGTGACGTCGTCCAGGGGGCCCACGTGGCCGCGCCGCATCAGGAGGAGGATCAGCAGCGCCATGGGCAGGAAGCCCATGACCGCGGCCAGGGCGGCGCCCGCATACGAGACTACCAGGTGCACCCGTGGGCCGAACAACGCCCGCACGGCGTGCCCGCCGTCCAGCATCCCGGCCGGCAGCAGGTTGATGCTGGTGACGATCAGGCCGATCCAGCCAGCGAACAGCACGGGGTGGCCGAGCACCACCGCGTCGGGCGGACGCGGGAGCAGCCAGTCGACGAGCCAGCGAATGAGCAGCGGGTCGGGAATCGCCAGGAACCCTTCCAGGCCGGTCGGGGTCACCACGTACGAGCGCGAGATCCCGTAGAGGAGCACGGGAATGGCGGCCAGGAAGCCGGCCACGGGACCGGACGCGCCCAGGTCCATCAGGCTGTCGCGGTCGGGCGCAGGGGTCCGCGTGACGATCACCGCGCCCATGGTGCCCACCGGCGGCAGCATCGGCAGGAAGTAGGGCAGGCTGGCGTCGATGCCGCGGCGGATCGCCACGAGCTTGTGCCCCATCTCGTGCGCCCCCAGGATGAACATCACCGAGGCCGAGAACAGCACCCCACCGGCCACGGGCGCATCCAGGAACCCGGCGCGCACCAGCGCCTGCGATTGCAGGTAGCCTGCGACGAACGTCGTGGCCACGGTCGCCGCCAGCAGGAGGAGGTTCGTCTGCCAGGCCCAGCGACCGCGTGGGGGCCTGGGCAGCAGCAGGAGCGCCAGCCGGCCGTCGCGCCGCCGCAGCAACGGGAGGAAGCCCAGCGGCTCCAGCCGGCGCCGCAGGTCCACGAACCGCACACCGGGCGCGTCCGTCGCCGGCAGGAAGAACAGGGGCGGCGCCTGGTCCGCCGGCACCGCGCCGGGGAAGAGCGCGTCCACGATCCGGCGCGCCACCTCCAGACGCTCGGCGAGCGCCGGTCCGTCTCCTTCGACCGCTGACACGTCGTCCACGATGCTGGCCTGGCCGGGACCGATCCGCCAGGCGGGCTCGTGGCCCGCCCAACCGCGCGGGCAGCGCCGGACGCCCGGGCCCTAGCGCCGCCGCAGGAACGCCGGAATGTCCAGGTCGTCGATGAGCTTCACCGGTTCGCGGGCCCGTTCCTGAGCGGGCGCCGGCACCGCGTCGTCCCGCCGGGCCGCCTCGAAGCCGGTGGCGATCACCGTGATCCGTACCTCGTCCCGCGCCTTCTCGTCGATCACCGCGCCGAAGATGATGTTCGCCTCGGGATCGGCGGCATCCCGCACGATCTGGGCCGCCTCGCTCACTTCCAGCAATCCCAGGTCCAACCCGCCCGTCACGTTGATGAGCACCCCGCGGGCACCGTCCATCGAGGTCTCCAGCAGCGGGCTGCTGATCGCCGCCTGCGCCGCGCGCACGGCCCGGTCCTCGCCGGTGCCGACCCCGATCCCGATCAGCGCCGAGCCCGCCTCGGCCATGATGGTGCGGACGTCGGCGAAGTCCAGGTTGATCAACCCGGGGATGGTGATGAGATCCGCAATGCCCTGGACCCCCTGGCGCAGCACGTCGTCGGCCGTGCGAAACGCCTCGATCACCGTGGCCTGCCGGTCGATGATCTGCAGCAGCCGGTCGTTGGGGATGGTGATGAGCGTGTTGACCTTCTGCTTGAGGGTCCGAATGCCCTCGTCGGCTACGGCGGCCCGCCGCTTCCCCTCGAAGCCGAAGGGCCGGGTCACGACCCCGATGGTGAGGGCGCCGTGCTCGCGGGCCAGCTCGGCGATCACCGGAGCGGCGCCGGTCCCGGTGCCGCCGCCCATGCCGGCCGTGATGAAGACCATGTCCGCCCCTGCCAGCGCGTCGTGCAGCTCTTCCCGGCTCTCCTCGGCCGCCTGCCGACCGACGGCGGGGTCCCCGCCTGCCCCCAGCCCCTTGGTGAGCTTGGCGCCCACGTGGATCTTGCGGTCGGCCGACGAGAGCGCCAGGGCCTGGGCATCGGTGTTGATGGCGATGAACTCCACGCCGCGCAGGCCGGTGGCGATCATGCGGTTGACCGCGTTGCTGCCGCCTCCGCCGACGCCCACGACCTTGATCGCGGCGGCATACCGACGAAGATCACGCTCCGGGTTGGCCATCGGCGCTCCTCCTCCTGATCCGCGCGTTCCTCCTGGACCCACACGTCCCTGCACCGGCCCGTGCACCGGGCGGCCCGCGGTCATCCGCCCTGCAGCACGTCGCGCAACCACGCCCGCGCCCGGGCCCAGAACGACGCCGCGCCGTTGCGCGCGCCCCCGGCGGTGTAGGCGCGGCCGCGGGCGCCGTAGAGGACCAGACCCACCCCGGTGGCGAAGGCGGGCGACCCCACCGCTTCCACCAGGCCGGCGATGTGGCTGGGCGCTCCGATGCGCGCCGGCATGCGCAGGCGCTGTTCGGCGAAGCCATCGATGCCCTCGAGCTGCGCGGTCCCGCCCGTCAGCACGATGCCGGCGGGCACACGATGCAGGAACCCGCTGCGCCGGATCTCGTCCTCCACCAGCGCGAAGATCTCCTCCAGGCGCGGCTCGATGACCTCGGCCAGGGCCCGCCGCGGCAGGATCCGCGGCTGACGGCCCCCGACGGCGTACACCTCGATCATCTCGCCCTCGCTGACGTACGCCGGCGTCGCCGCGCCCCACCGCACCTTGAGCTTCTCGGCCTCGGGCATGGCCGTGCGCAAGCCCACGGCGATGTCGCCGGTCAGGTGCTGACCGGCCACCGGGAGGATCGCCGCGTGGCACAACCCGCCGTTGGCGAAGACCGCCACGCTGGTCGTGCCGCCGCCGATGTCGGCGACCACCACACCGAGCTCGCGCTCGTCGGGCGCCAGCACCGCCTCCGCGGAGGCCAGCGGCTCGAGAACCATGGCGTCGACCTCGACCCCGGCGCGCTGCGCGCACTTGGCCACGTTGGCCAGCGCCGTGGCGACGCCGGTGACGATGTGGGCCTCCACTTCCAGCCGCGTGCCGTACATCCCGACCGGCCGCTTCACCCCGTCCTGCCCGTCGACGATGAAGTCGCGCGGCAGCAGGTGGATCACCTCGCGGTCGGACGGCGGCAGCGCGGCCATGCGGGCTGCGTCGATCACGCGCGCCACGTCCCCGTCGCCGATCTCGTGGTCGGTGCGCGCCACCGCCACCACGCCGCGGGCCTCCGCCGACGCGATGTGCTCGCCGGAGACCGCCACGTAGGCCGTACGCACCTCCACGCCGGCCATCCGCTGGGCGCGCTCCAGCGCCTGCCCGATGGCCGCCGCCGTCCCGTCCAGGTCGACGACCACGCCGCGGCGCACCCCGGGCGACGGGGCCGTCCCGACACCGACGATGTGGACGTCGCCGTCGTCGTCGGCCTCTGCCACGATGGCCGCGACCTTCGTGGTCCCAATGTCCAGGCCCGCGATGGAGCCTCGTCGCGCCATATGCTACCTGTAGTAGGCGAATGGCTTTGGCTGCCCCAGATCTAGTCGCCTATTCCACGCCTACCGGACATCTCCTCCTCGTACCGGCACCACGACCAGCGACCCCGCGTACCGGAGGTCGACGCTCCGCGGCACGATGCCGCGGGCGACGAGCGCCTCCAGCATCTCGGGAAGGCGCGCCAGGCGCTCGGGGAGATCCTCCCGGAGCGCGGCGCGCACGACGAGGTCCGGGGCGAACACCATGGCGAGATCGCCGCCCTCGCGCACAACCACCCGCGTCAACCGCGCCGCCATGGGGGTGGGGAGCGCGTCCAGGATCCCCAGGGCCGCGCGCACCGCCCCGGTGGCCATGCGGGCGCCCGGCACCAGCACCTGTGGCGGTGCGACGCGGTCGTCCACGACGGGCAGTCCGGCCGGGTCGGCGGCGACGGCGACCACGATCCCGTCGTCACCGACCAGGGCGAACTGCCCGCCGCTGCCCACCGCCACGCGCGGGATCCGCTCGGTCACCTCGATCTCGACTGCGTCCGGCCACCGCACGCGCACGCGGGCCGCGCTGATGCGCGGGTGGGCCTGGAGCCGGGCCTGCGCGTCTGCCGGTCGGATGGTGATCAGGGGGCGCCCCGGGGCGATCCCGGCGACGGCCGCCACGGCATCGGGCGACAGGATGCGGGCCCCGGTCACCTCCAAGCGCCGTACCTGGAAGAACGCCGACCCCGGGACCGAGACGACCGCCAGGAGCCCGGCCATGACGACGCCAAAGCGCAGGATCCGAAGGACCGAAGCCGGGGGCCCTGCCGTGGGGGCGCCTACCCCGGAGGGGGCCGCCTGCGGGGACCGCGCAGGGCGGTGTGGCGCCCGCCCAAGACGCCGACGGCGCCATCGGGCAGCCGACGATGCTGCGTGCGAGGTGTGCGAGGTCGAAGGCATGGTCACGATCCAGGTGCGACGGCGTCGTCTCGGTCGTCTCAGAAGTCGCCCAGCAGCTTGACCTCCAGGTCGAGGTGTACCCCGGCGCGCGCGGCCAGCCGCGCGCGCACCTGCTCGATGAGCGCCAGCACGTCGGCCGCCGTCGCTCCGCCGGTGTTCACGATGTAGTTCGCGTGCACCTCCGAGATCCGCGCGCCTCCCACCGCCAGCCCCTTCAGGCCCGCGGCGTCGATCAAGCGACCGGCGTGGTCCCCGGGCGGGTTGCGAAAGATGCACCCGGAGCTGGGCGGGCCGATCGGCTGGGTGGCTCCCCGCAGCGCCAGCCACGCCTCCACCCGGCGCATCACCGCCCCAGGCTCGTCGGGCTGCAGCACCAGCGTGGCCGACGCGACGATCCAGGGCTCCGTCTGCAGCACCGACGTCCGGTACCCGAACTGCAGCGCGGTCCGGTGCAGCCGGCGCGGGCCGTCGGGGGTGAGGAGGTCGACCGCGTACACCACCTCGTCCATGGCGTGGCCGTGCGCGCCAGCGTTCATGACCACGGCCCCCCCCACCGACGCGGGAATGCCCGCGGCGAACTCCAGACCGGCGAGCCCTGCCCGTGCCGTGCGCAACGCCAGGGCCGGCAGGCCCGCACCGCACTCCGCGACCACCCGCGTGCCGTCGATGTGCACGCGATCGAGCCCTTTCCCCAGCTTGACGACGACGCCGCGGATCCCGCGGTCGCCGATCAGGACGTTCGAGCCCGCGCCCAACACCACCGGACGGACGCCCTCGGCGAACAGGACGTCGCAGGCCGCCCGAAGTTCCCGCATCGTCCGCGGGATGACCAGGAGGTCGGCCGGGCCGCCAATACGGAACGAGACGTGGCGCGCCAGCGGCGCGTTGCGCCGCACGTCGCGCACGACGGCCCGAAGCCGCTGCTCGAGGGCGGCCAGCGGCCGCGCCACCGTCGTCACGACCGCTCCTCCGCGCCTGCCGGCGCCGGATCGCGCATCCGCAGGCGCCCCAGCAGCGCGTCCGCCACCGCGCCGATGTCGCCCGCGCCCAGCGTCAGCACCAGGTCGCCCGGCCGCACCAGCCGCTCCAGCGCAGCCAGGACGTCCTCGGCGGTGGGACAGTAGGTCACCGCGCGGTGCCGGCCGACGGCGTCCACGATCAGCTGCGCGCTGACCCCGGGGATCGGGCGCTCGCCGGCGGGGTAGATCTCCGTCACGATCACCTCGTCCGCCAGCGCGAACACGTCGCCGTAGGCGCGGTGCGTCGTCCGCGTGCGCGAGAACCGGTGGGGTTGGAAGACGGCCACCAGGCGCCGCCCGGGCCATCCTTCGCGCGCCGCCTGCAGCACCGCCGCCAGCTTCACCGGGTTGTGCGCGTAGTCGTCGACGACCAACACGCCGGCAGCCTCGCCGCGAATCGAAAACCGGCGTGCGGCGCCCCGGTATCCCCGCAGGGCCGCCAGCGCGGTCTCCAGGGGCACGCCCACCGCGCGGGCCGCGGCCAGGGCCCCCAGGGCGTTGGCGACGTTGTGCCGCCCCGGCACCTGCAACTCCAGCTCCCCTGCCGGCCGCCCGCCCACGGTCAGGCGCGCGCGCGTGTGGGTCCCGTCGACGCGCACCGCGTCGCCGCGGACCTCGGCCTTCGGGTGAAAGCCGTAGGTGATCACGGCGCGCCCGAGCCCGGCGACGACCGCGCGCACCGCCTGGTGGTCGATGCAGGCCGCCACGAAGCCATCACGGGCCACGCCCCGCAGGAAGCGTGCGAACACGCCCACCAGGTGCGCCGCCGACGTGTAGAAGTCCCGGTGGTCGGTGGCGTCCAGGCTGGTCAGCACCGCCGCCGCGGGCCGCACGTGGACCAGCGACCCGTCGCTCTCGTCGACCTCGGCCACGATCCACGCGCCGCCCCCGGCCCGCGCGTTCCCGTCGTAGTCGGGCACGTCGGCGCCGATGAGCGCGGTCGGGTCGAGCCCGGCCGCCGTGAGCACCCGCGCCAGCATCGCCGCGGTCGTGGTCTTGCCGTGCGTACCGACGACGGCCACGCCGCGGCCGGCCGCCATCACGGCCCCCAGCAGCTCGGCCCGATGGTAGACCGGCAGGCCGCGCCGCCGCGCCGCGTCCACCTCGGCGTTGCCCTCCCCGATGGCGCGCGAGACCACCAGCGCGTCGGCACCGTCCAGGTGCGCCGCGTCGTGCCCGCAGGCGATGCCGATCCCGAGCCGGCGCAGGCGCGCCGTGGCCTCGGACTCGCGCAGGTCACATCCCGAGACACCATAGCCACGGTGCAGCAGCACCTGGGCCAGCGCGCTCATGCCGGCGCCGCCGATCCCCACGAAGTGCAGGCGGGCACCCCGCGCGATCACGCCGGCGCCTCCCGCGCGACGGCGCGCTGCGCGGTCCGCGCCACCAGCCTCGCCACGACCTCGGCAGCGTCGGGCCGCCCGAGCAGGCGGCTTGCCCCCGCCATCGCCGCGCGCCGGGCGCGATCCGCGATCAACACGCGCACGACCTCGAGCAGCGCGCCGTCACCGAGGGCCGCGTCGGCGATGCGGACCGCGGCGCCGGCGGCCACCAGGACCGCCGCGTTGTCCTCCTGGTGTCCGTCGGCGGCGTGCGGATACGGGACGAGGATGGCCGGCAGGCCCCACGCCGTGACCTCGGCCAGCGTCGCCGCGCCGGCACGGCAGAGCACCAGGTCCGCGCAGGCGTAGGCGTCGCCGATCGGATCCAGGTACGGCACCGCCACGTGGCGGATCGCCACAGGGCCAGGGCCGCGCCGGTCGATCGCCTCGCGGACCCACCGGATGTGGGCCGCGCCGGTCTGGTGCAACAGCTGCAGACGGCCCTCGCCCATCAGGACGTCGGCGAGGCGGCACGCCGCGCGGTTCAGGCTCTCGGCGCCCTGGCTGCCGCCGAGCACGAGCAGCGTCAGCCGCGCAGGGTCGAGCCCCCAGCGGGCCAGGCCGCGGGCGCGCTCGCCCTCCAGCGCCCCCTGGCGGACCGGGACGCCGGTGACCTCCACGCGCCGCGCGCCGAGGCGGGCACCCGCAGCAGGGTGGGGCACCGACACCCACCGCGCCCAGCGGGCCAGTACACGGTTCGCCAGTCCTGGCCGCATGTTCTGTTC
>CAZGNA010000082.1:0-11789 GCA_964526945.1 uncultured bacterium | reverse complement strand
TCCTCATCCGCGCGCGTGTGGTCCGGGCCTCACAACGGCGACCTGGCCCTGCGCGGCAACTTCCCCCCATCCTCACGCGTGTGGTCATCCTGATCGGCCTCATCGCGCAGGGCAACCTCGTCGCGCTGCCGCCGGTGGCCTTCGCCATCGCGGTCCTCGACGTGGGCGCCCGGGCCATGCAGCGCACCAAGCACATCCCGGTCGAGGTCGTGTTCGTGGTGGAAGGCCTGATCCTGACCTTCGTGCGGCTCTCCGACGTCGTGCGGCGGAGGTAGGGTCCTCGACGCCCCGGAAACATTCGCGCGGCTCGTGATGCTCACGCTGGTGCCCTACGTCCTGGCCAGCCAGGGGACCATGCTGGCGGGGCGTGCCAGTGTCTTCAATGTCTCGCAGGAGGGGATCACGCTGGCCGGCGCCTCGGTGGGCTTTCTCGGTGCCTACCTCTCAGGCGGGAACCTGCTGCAGGGCACCACGCTGCGCGAGATCGCTGTGCCGGGGCTGAGCCGCATCCCGCTGCGAGACACTCGGACATTTCCGCTCACGTCACGGCGCGCGAGTGCGATCCTCTGGAGGCACCTCGCTCACCTCGAGGAGGCAATCACCGACCGCGATCTCGCCGCCCTCGATGATGTCGGCTCGCAGCCCGGCGCGGTGCACGAAGGCCCGGAGCACGCCCGGCTGCGTCTTCTCCTCGAGATAGGAACACGGCTCGCACAGGCGGATGCCCAGACACAGTGCTTCACCGATTCTGAACCGCTTGCCGACCAGGACGCGCAGGTCGATCCCGGTCGTCAGCACGTTTCGCCGGGAGGCCCCCTCTGGGCTACCGCCTCAGGGGCCGTACCCCGGCGACCGTGTTCAGGGCTCGGTTGGAGTCTCAAAGTGCAAACACCTAGTCCGTACTGGACAGCCTAGGGGGCGGTCCAGCGGGCCGCCGGTCGCGGCAGGGGCAGCCATGCCCCGACGCCTCACCGCTGCCCGCCCGGCCAGGAGATGATCGGCATGTTGACGACCACGCCCGGCCGCCTGAGGGTGACCTCGCCCGCGCGTACGGCCGCACGAACCTCCTCTACAGAGCCGAGTATCCGCGGCGTCTTCCCAGGCTGCCACGTCACCAGGACGACCGACCGCAGCGGCGAGTAGCGGGCCTGGCCAGGGACGCTGTCGAAGACGTCGACCTGAAAGCCGAAGGGGCCGTCGCCTCGCACCCCGTTCGTGAACACGTACACGTCGGCCAGGAGGGAGCGGGGAATCTTCGCCAGGCGCGGCACGACGATGACCTTCGGCCCCATCATCTTCGTGAGCATCGCGGCCACCTGCGGGTCCGACGCCTCGGTATGGATGAAAAGCAGATCCCTACCTTGGTAGAGCCCTTTCACGGGCGGCGTGGGATTCTGCCCTGCCTGCATCCCCATCCCCGGCTGGGTTCCGGGCGTCATCGGCTGGGCCTGCGACGTGACCGCGTACACGGTCGCACATCCCACGAAGATCGCAGTCAGCATCATCATGGTACCGACACGCCGCGTGCGCATCCGGCTCACTCCTTCCTGCGCCTGCCTCCAACCGGCCCTGCTGCCTCGATCGCTACGCAGATCGCCTCGCAGCGCGGCTGTGCGGCTGTCACGGGCGTGCCCTCCAGGCGGACGCAGCTCCTCTGGGGCCCACGCGCGCCCTGGGCAGCAGCCGTCCGCCGAACGAGTTCAGCAACACCGCGCTCACGCTGGCCACCATGGCCACCATGGCCCACACGGGGTGGACCAGGCCCGTGGCGGCCGCAGGCACGCCGACGCCGTTGAAGGAGAACGCGAGGATCAGATTCTGGACGGTCTTCCGGAAGCTGCGCCGCCCGATGTGGAAGGCGTCGACCACGGCGCTCAGCCGGTCGCCGACGATGATGACGTCGCTGGACTCGATGGCGATGTCTACCCCGGCACCGATGGCGATCCCCACGTCAGCCTGCATAAGGGCCGGCGCGTCGTTGATCCCGTCGCCGACCATGGCCACGCGGTAGCCCTGCTCCTGCAGCGCGCGCACCACTGCGGCCTTCTCCTGCGGCAAGAGCTGTGGGTAGACCTCGTCGATGCCAACCGTCCGGGCCACGGCCCGCGCCGTGCGCGCGTTGTCGCCCGTGATCATGATCGGCTCGAGGCCCAGCGCCTTGAGGCGACCGATGGCCTCGGCCGCATCCTCCTTCACCTCGTCGGCGATCGCCAGGAGCCCCTGGAGCCTGCCATCGGCTGCGACGCCGATCACCGTCCTGCCCTCCTCTTCCCACCTGCGCGCCACCGTCTCCGCCCCGGCGAGGTCCACACCTTCCTCCCGGAGGAAGCGCAGGCTCCCGACCGCCACCGCCACGCCTCCCACCCTGGCGCGGACGCCCCGGCCGGCCACCGCCTCGAACGCCTCGGCGGACGCGAGGGCCACGCCGTCTGCCTCGGCGCGTGCCACCACGGCCCGGGCCAGCGGGTGCTCGGACGAGCGCTCCGCGCTGGCCGCAAGCCGCAGCAGGGCCTCCGCGTCCCCCTCCACCACGCAGAGATCGAGGACGCGCGGTTTGCCGACCGTGATGGTCCCGGTCTTGTCCACGACCACCTTCCGCACGTCGGTGACCACCTGGAACGGCTCGCCGCCGCGCATCAGGATCCCCTGCAGGGCCGCCTCGCCGCCACCGCGGATCACCGCCAGCGGCGTGGCCATGCCCAGCGCGCACGGGTACCCCATCACCAGCACGGCCAGCGCGGCGAACGTGGCCCGGGTCCACGCGGGCTGGCCGGCCACCAGCCAAGCCCCCACGGTCCAGAGCAGGGCGGCGGCGCCGGCAACCGCCAGGACGCCCGGCACGTACCACTGCAGGATCCGGTCAACGACCTGGATGATGCCTGGCTTGAGTGCCCGCGCCTCCTCGATGTGGCGGGCCACCTGCTGGAGGAAGCTCTCCTCGCCGACCTTCGTCACGCGCACCACCAGCGTGCCCGCCTGATCGACGGATCCGCCGATCACCTCGTCGCCGGCGACCTTCTCCTTGGGCATGGGCTCGCCGCTCACCAGGCTCTCGTCCACCGCGGAGGCGCCCTCGACCACCAGGCCGTCCACCGGAATGGCCTCGCCCGGCCGAACCCGTACCAGGTCGCCCACGCGGACCTGCTCGACCGGGACCTCGTCCTCCCGCCCGTCCCGGATCACCCGGGCGGTGGGCGGCTGCAGGGCCAGGAGCTTGCGCACCGCCTGCGAGGCGCGCGCCCGCACCAGCAGGGCGGCGTACCCGGACAGGAGGTGGTACGTGGTGATGAAGACGGCCACGGCAAAGAAGTCCGCCATGGGGAACGCGGGCCGGACCAGCCCCAGGACGCCGCCGGCCAGCCCGGCGAACGCGCCGAACTCCAGCAGGACGTGCTGGTTGAGGATGCCGCGGCGCAGCGACGGGATCGCCATCCGCAGGATCTCCAGGCCCGGCCCGAACACGGTGGCGACGGCCAGCAGCGGCAGCAGCCAGCGCATCGCGGGCATGAGCCGCACCGCGACCGCGGGCGGGCCCGCCCACATGGTGAGCATCAGGCCGAAGGTGCCCGCGGAGAACGCCAGGGCCACCAGGAGCCGGGTGCGCGCGCGCCGCAGCTGGGCTTCCTCTTCCTCGAACGGGCGCACCCGGGCGGGATCCCGCACCGTGTAGCCCACGCTGCGGATGGCCTCGGTGATCTGGCTCGCCGTGAGGCGCGCGGCGTCGAACTCGACCAGGGCCTCTTCGTGCGCCAGGCTCACGCTCACCCGCGCGACGCCGTCCAGGCGCCCCACGGCCCTGCGCAGGGTCTCCGCGCAGAAGGAGCAGGACATCCCGCCGATCTTGACCTGGACTTTGGCCATGCCCGTCCCCCGGCACCGCGCTGGCGTCCGCGGCCGGTCAGTACACGCAGCAGCTCATGCGCGAGATGTCCCGCCGGAACGCCTGCGCCGCGAGCTTGATCCCCTCGCTCAGCGTCGGGAACACGTGGACGGTGTCGATGATGTCGTCGACCGTCAGGCCGAACCGGACCGCCAGCGTCGCTTCGTGGATCAGGTCGGCGGCACCCGGCGCGACCATGTGGACCCCCAGGATCTGCGCGGTCTGGGGATGCACGAGCATCTTGATCAGCCCGCGGGTCTCCTTGATCACCTTCCCTTTGGACGTCTCCTCGATGCGCACGGTCCGGCACGCGCAGGCCCCGAACCGTTCCATCACCTGCTGCTCGGTGAGCCCGACGCTGGCGACCTGCGGGGTGGTGAACACCGCGTGGGGCACGTGCTCGTAGGTGATCGTGGCCCGGGCCCCCGTCAGCGCGTTGCCCGCGGCGAGGTAGCCCTCCCTGGCCGCCACGGTCTCCAGTTGCATCCGCCCCACCACGTCGCCGGCCGCGAAGATCGTCGGCACCGTGGTCTGCAACCAGTCGGTGACCTTGACGAACCCGCCGGGCGCCACCTCGACGCCGGCCGCGTCCAGGCCGAGGTCCTCGGTGTTGGGCGCGACGCCCGCCGCCAGCAGCAGATGGGTCGCCCGCAGCGTGCGCCGGCCACGCTCCAGCTTCACCTCGGCCACTTTCGTCCCGTCGGGCTCCTGGCGCACCCGTTCGACCGTCGCCGCCGTGTAGATCGTGATGCCTTCGTCCTCGAGGGCCTGCTGGAGTTCCGCAGCCACCTCGGGCTCCTCGCGGGGGAGGATCTGGGGCATCGCCTCCACGACGGTGACCTCGGTGCCAAAGTGGGCGAACAGCTGCGCGAACTCCAGGCCCAGCGGCCCCGCTCCGACGACGAGCAGCGAAGGGGGCAGGTCCGGCAGGGCGAGGGCCGTCTGGTGGTCGAGCCAGTCGACGTGCTCCAGGCCGGGAATCGGTAGCCGCCGGGTGCGGGAGCCGGTGGCCAGCACGATGTGGCGCCCGCGCAGCACCTCGCCGTCGACCTCGACCTCCGTCGCCGACCGCAGGCGGGCCCGTCCCTCGACCAGGCGCACGCCGGCAAGGCCGGCGAGGACCTCGACGTAGTGGCTCTGCCGGTGCGCGGCCACCAGGCGATCTTTCTCGGCAATGGCCGCCCGGAAGTCCACCCGCGGGCGGTGGCCGTCCCGCAGCGCCTCGAAGCGCGGGAACTGGGGATAGTAGTACGCCTCGCCGACCGTCAGGAGGAACTTGCTCGGCACGCACCCCACGTTGACGCACGTGCCGCCCAGGGGCAGCCCGGTGTTGATCATGACCGCCGAGGCCCCCAGTTCCGACGCGCGCGTCGCCGCCGAGAACGCGGCCGCGCCCCCGCCCACGATGATAAGGTCAACCGCCTCCATCGTCATGCCCTCCGCCGTCGACGGCCGCGCCGCCCGCGGCCGCGGTCGATGATGGTGCAGCTCCGGATCCGCTCGCAGTTGTCCTCGACGAGCCCCCGCGCCAGCTCCACCAGCCGCTTCACCCGCGGGTCGGCGACGCGGTAGAACACGCGGCGTCCGTCCCTGCGCGCCGCCACGTACCCGCACCAGCGCAGGCAGGCCAGGTGGCTTGAGACTCGCCCCTGGGGTGCCCCCGTGAGCTCCACGAGCGCGCTGACGTGCTTCTCTTCGGCTATCACGGCCTGCAGGATCTGCAGGCGCGTAGGGTCGCCCAGGGCACGGAAGAACTTCGCCAGCAAGATGTCGTCCGACAGACGCGGGAGCACGAAGGGTGCGGTCATCTGCTCGAGTACCGCCATCGGCAATGGTCCTCCTTCCGCCCGCTACAGGCCGCCGCGCAGCATGGCGCGGCTGACCGTGAGCTGGTAGTAGATCAGGTACGCTCCGGCTGCGACCATTCCCGCTGCGCCCACCCACCGGACGTGGGGCACCACCGTCCGCAGGGAACGCAGGAGTACGCCCCGGCCCACCCCCACGGCGACCGAGAGCGCCAGCAGCACCAGCCCCATCCCCAGGCCGTAGGCCGCGAAGACGACCAGGCCAGGGCCAAACCCGCCCGCTGCCAGCGCCTGCGTCATCACCACCAGGAAGATGGGTAGCGTGCAGCCCAGCGACGCCAGGCCGTAGCCGACCCCGAAGAGATAGTAGGCACGAGCGCCTCCGAGGCCGCCCACCGCCAGCCGGTGCGCCGCAGGGTTGGGAACGCGCAGCCCGACCTGCAGCGCGGGGCGCACCACCATGGCGACGCCGGCGAGGACCACCAGCGCCCCGATCACCAGCCCCAGCCACGGGAGGTAGCGCGCCAGAACCACGCCCACGGCAGAGACCACGGCTCCCGCCGCCAGGAAGACCGTGAGGGTGCCGGCGGTCATCCCCAGGCCGACGACGACGCCGCGGCGGCCCTCGGCCCACGACCCTGCCCCGGCAGCGGGCTGGCCCACGAAGTACGCCAGGTACGCGGGCAGCAGGGCGAACCCACAGGGGTTGAGGGTCGCGATCGCGCCGGCCGAGAACGCCCACGGCAGCAGCGCGACCAGGCGTTCGGTCATAGGATCCGCGCCACCAGCTCGCGCAGGGTGGCCTCGTCGAGGAGCCCATGCCACCGGACGCGCACGCGCCCCTGACGGTCGACGAACAGCGTCGTGGGCATGGCGCGCAGTTGCAAGATGCGCACTACCGTGTCGCCACTGGCGTCGTACGCGGTCGGGTAGGGGATGCGCAGCCTCGTCACCATCCAACGGAGCGACTCCTCGGAGTCCAGGACCCCGATCCCCACGACGGCGAGCCCGCTGCGCCGGTGCTCCTCGTAGACGCGCGCCAGGTGGGGGATCTCGGCCCAGCACGACGGGCACCACGAGGCGAAGAAGTTGAGCACCACCGGCCGGTCCCTCAACTCCGCGGCCGTGAGCTGGCCGCCACCGAGCGCCGGGAGCACGAAGGCGAGCAGGGCCTCGGATGCCGTGGCAGCGGATCCGGTGGCGGCGAGCGGGAGCGGCGGGGAAGACGCGGGTTGCGGGCGCACGAACGCGCGCAGGCCGAGCCCCAGCGCGCCTGCCGCGAGCGCACCGGCCACCAGCAGGAGCGCCCGGCCGGTCACGGTGCCGGGACGCGTGCGATTCGGGTTGGGCATTGGTGTCCTCCACCGCGTGTCCACGACATCTCAGGCCCTCGCACACCCTTCGCCGGTCGCAGTCGACCGCTCCGCCCTCGCCGCTGTGCACGTGACCGATGCGGTCATGGTCCTGCGGGACCCATGGCAGGCCGCCCGCCGCGCTCCCCGCTGCGCGCAGGGCGGCGCGTCAGCGATCCTGGCGCGATCGTGACAGGCGGCCCGCCGCGCTCCTCCGCCAGCGGCGCGTCGCCTGGACGACGACGTACCCCACGACCGCAAGCCCGACGAGCACCGGCACCGCCGCGCCAAGTACTGCCCCGGCGCCGATGCTGACCCCTGCGACGACCAGCAAGGGCAGCGCGCAACACAGCACCGCCAGGGCCAGCGCGATCACCGCATCGGTGCCCCCGCCATGTGGCTCACCGCGCCGCGCCCGCGTGATCCGTGCGCGCGAACCAGATGCGGTCGGGTACCGCGGCGTCGCGCGAGGCGGTGCCGGCCACCGCAAGCCAGGGACCCTCCAGCCGGAGCCCGTACACGTCCCCGTGGCCGTCTTCTGGGCTATGACCAGCAGCGCGCCGGGGGCGAAGGCGAGGTCGACCAGCCGCACCCCCTCCTGGGGCATCTGCCAGCGGATCCGGCCCGTCCGGCCATCGAGCCCCGCCACGGCCGTAAGACTCGCCACCGCTGCCGGTCCCTCGGGCGACAGGGCGACAGCGGCCACTTGAGGGAAACCGACGCGCCACAACACGCGCCCGGCCTCCACCGCGACCACGTCGTGCGCGACCGCGCCCGGTCGCACGCGCACGAGCCCCACGAGGATCCGCCCGGCAGCCGCCGCAACGTCGAGCGCGGTCCCGTCCAGGTCGAGGCGGGCGACCACCGCCCCGCCCAGCGTGGCCACCACCAGCTCGTCGCCCGCGGCGAACGCCCGGCGGCGCCCGTCCAGCCACCCCACAGCCGGGAGACCGCAGCAGTTGCTGTTCCGATACGCCTGCGCCCACACCGTTCGCGCCGACGCCGCGTCTACGAGCACCAGCTGACTGCGCGGGCTGCCCGTGGTTGGCTCCGGGGCCGTCTCGCCCACCAGGGCGCTGCGGGCATCGCCCACCAGGACGAGCGTCACCAGCCCGCCCTGCGCCGCCCATGCACGCCAGGGCTGCGCGGCCGCATGCCTCGGCCCCAGCACCGCGGCCGCAACCGCCAGCAGCACGCCGCCGGCGACGGACAGGCGGCGCGGGAGGACCCGGATCACGCGCAACGGCTACCGGGTGAGGACAGGCTCTTTCTTGCTGCCCTTGTCCTGCTGCTCGCTCTTGGGGTCACGCTTCTCCTGCTCGGTCGGCAGGATCGGACTGCAGCATCCGCACATACCGTGCACCCCCTCCTCCGCATGGCTCACGCGACGTCCCATGAACGTCGCCTGGGCATCGAGCCCAAGGACTACCTTCAGTATACGTATGACCGTATTTATCCCGCGTTCGCGTTAACCCACGGTCAAGCGCGTCGGGACCGGAGCCCGACACCGGTCAGACCAAGGCCTCCCCCTCGACCCACGCGATCGTGCCAGGTACTGACCCATATACGACAATACGTGTCCATGCTATTCCGCAAAGCCAGAACGCATCGGCCGGTGGCCGCCAACCGCCCCGGTCGGCTCCGTCGCATCCCGCTAGAGCAGGCTGACCAGGTGCGCAAGCCGGGTCTTGAAGCGCCGGGGCAGGCGTCGGCCGCGCAGCTCGGCGCGAATGGTCGCCTCCAGCCGCCGCTGGAACTCCAGCCTGGTGCAGCACTGGCGGCACGTCGCCAGGTGTCCCTCGACGAGCACCAGGGCATCCGGGGTCAGCTCGCGATCGAGGAAGCCGGACAGGTGCCGGCAGGCGTCCGCGCACGGCGCCGGCAGGGGGGCAGGCGCCACCCCAGGCCGGCAGCGCCCGGTCTGGACGCAGTAGTCCCAGAGGCTCTGCTGCAGCAACGCCCGTGCCCGGTGCAGACGGCTCATCACCGTCCCCATCGGGATCCCCAGCGTCTCGGCGATCTCGTGGTAGGTGAACCCCTCCACGGAGAGCAGGAAGACCTTCCGGTACTGGTCGGGCACCGCCCGCAGAGCGGCCCGGACCTCCCCGCCCAGCAGGCTGGCGAAGAAGACCTCCCCGGGATCTCCCCGCGCGCGCAGCTCCTCCGAGTGCGCCACCTGCGTGTACAGGTAGAGGGCGTCTGCGGCGTCGGGCTCGACCAGGTCAGCGACCTGCGGTCCGCGGCGTTGCCGGCGTCTGTAGTCGGCGTGGACGTTCATCAGGATCTTGAAGAGCCATCCGCGAGCGCCCCGCGCGGGATCGAAGGTGTCGATGAACCGCCAGGCCCGGATGAAGGTCTCCTGCACCAGATCCTGTGCATCGTCGGCGCGGCCCGTCATGTGAAAGGCGGCGCGGAAGAGGGCGGCGCTGTGGGTCTCGATCATCTCCTGCAGCTGTCCGGCGGCGGCCTGGCGGGCGCTCGCGACGTCCTGGCTGCCGGGGTGCCGATGCGCCACGGCGTCCTGGACGTGGTGGGCTCCCGTGGGTTCCAGCTGGTCCGCCGCGTCTGGCGTCCCCGCGCCAACGACGCCTCCCGTTGCGTCCCGCACGTCGACCTCCCCCGGTACCGGCACATGCGCCCCCGGTCGCTCCATCTCGGTGAAATTATACACGAATTCACGTATTCATAGAACCCCCAACGTCCGTGACCGCCCGGGTAACGCGAGCACCGACACGGGCGCAGTGCACCTGCGTCCACTTCGGCACGACCTTCCAGCCAGCGGAGGCGGACCAGCGCAGGCCCGGCGCGCGTCCGCCACGCCGACGGACCGCACGCCCTGCCTGGGACCGCGCGGCGCCGGCGGGCGGGCGCACGAAGCCCGCGCGCCACCCGCCGGCAGCGCCGTCAGTAGAACAGGAACACCCCGACCTGGAAGCGGTTGTGGTCGCCGCGGACCCCGTCCAGCCGGACGCGCTGGAGGTTCTGGTACTCGAACCCCACCCGGGTGTTGCGGGCCACGTCCCACCAGAGGGTCACGTGTGCCCCCTGCAGCGTGCTGTTCACGCTGCTGGCGACGGCGCTCAGCGCACCCGGATCCCGCAGCTCGTTGCGGCTGTAGCCCACCTGCAGCGTCCACTTCGGCGCGATCTTCCAGCCGGCGTAGGCGTACCAGCCCTGGCTGCCGATGTTGGTGATGGTCTGGGTGGCCGGGTCGACCAGGATGTCCGGAAACTCGCCGGCGGAGAAGCGGTTGGCGCCGTTGAGCCACTGGTAGTGGCCGATCAGGTAGAACGGACCGCTGTCCCACCGCGCGCTGATGTGGAAGCCCGAGTTGCTGACCGTGGGCGCAGCGCCGCTGGGGAACAGGAACCGGTTCTGCCCGACGGTGCCCCCCACTTCGACGTAGAGCGAGGAGCTCCGCCAGAACAGCCGGCCCGTCAGCTGCGGGAGCGCCTCGTCCTGGCGGACGGCCGCAGCACCGGCGGGGGTGGTGATGGACTGCAGCGTGTGGTTTTCGATGGCGAGCTCCAGCGCCGACCCGCTGGCCAGCGGCCAGCCGACCCGCAGCTGGGGCTGGCGGGCGAACAGGGCGCCGGTCGGTCCGTTGAAGTCCACCACGTCGGGGTAGGCGTCCAGGGTCATGAATGCCGTCCAGAACTGGCCGGCGATGAGGTAGAGCCGCGAGGGGAAGTCCAGGCGCGCCATGGCGTGCCGCAGGCGGAAACTGTGCCCCTGACTCACCAGCGGACTGCCCGCGAGACCGAAGAAGTCTCCCTGAATGAACGCCGTGAGCCGGAGGTTCCCGAACGTGTCGGTGTAGGTCAGGCCGATCCGCGACTGCCGCGCCCCAAAGCGCGTCTCGCCGATGCGGCTTTCGGGGTCGGTGGAGAGCGGAATGCCACTGGGCCCCGGGGCGTCGCTGCGCGTCAGCGTGCTGCCCGCGATGATGTCGAGCTTGGCGTAGCCGCTGACGCGGATCCGCCGCAGCTCGGCCACCTGCTGTCTGAGCCGGCCGAGCTCCTCCTCGATGGCCGTGACGCGGACCCCGGCCTGCGCCAGCTCCCCGCGAAACTCCCGGACGAGCCGGTCCACCCGGTCGAGGTCGGCGCGCCGGACCTCGGGCGGGGGCGGCGGCGGCAGCTCGCGCAGCCGCGCCACACGCTCTGCCTGCGCGGCCCGCTGCTTTGCCTGGCGAATCTTCGCGAGCACCCGCGCGACGATCTGGGCCATCTCGTAGCGGGTGAGGGTCCGCTCGCCCTTGAAGGTACCGTCGGGGTACCCTTCGACGAGCCCTGCGGCCGCCAGCTCTGCCAGCGCCTCGTAGGCCCAGTGGCCGGCGGGCACATCGGGAAGCGGTTGCGTACGGGCGGGCTGCGCCGCAACCATCCCTGCGGCCACCAAGGTCACGACGAGCACGGTGAGACGTCGCATGTCCTCATCTCCTCCCCTCGCCGGATGTCTGCGCAGCTGCAAAGCGGAAAGGGCGGGGCCCGACCCGGGTGGATCGGGTGTCCCGCCCCTCCTCGGCAGCGGCGCGCGATTCAGTTGTAAGCGTGCACTTCCGCGATGCCCAACCAGCTCAGCTGTGCTCGCGCAGCGCAGCTCCGACCGTGCAGCTCAGCGATGCCCGTACAGGTCGGCTTCGCCCGTAGCTCGTACAGACCTGGCGTGCTCGCATAGCTTAGCTGTGTCGTAGAGTTCAGCCATGTTCATAGCGTGCAACCTGTGCTCGCACAGGTCAGCCGTGCCCAT
>CAZGNA010000081.1:0-11996 GCA_964526945.1 uncultured bacterium | reverse complement strand
GCCAGGGCGGCGAGGTCCCGGACGACGATGTGCCGGTCCTCGACGGCGATGAGCCCCTCGTCACGAAAGCGGTTGAGCGTCAGCGTGACGGTCTCGCGGGTGGCCCCGACCATCCCGGCCAGGTCCTGGTGGGTGACCCGCAGCGCCAGCCGCCGCCCGGTCCCGTGTGGCTCGCCGTAGGCCTCGGCCAGGCGCACGAGCAGCGCGGCGAGCCGGGCCGGCACGTCGTGGAGCGCCAGCCGCTCGATGGTCTCTTCGGCGTCGCGCAGCCGCTCCGCCAGGACGCGCACGACGCGCAACGCCAGCTCGGGCTTGCGGCGCACCAGGTCCTCGAAGTCCTCGCGGCGCAGGACGCAGACCAGCGTGTCCTCGAACGCCTCGCAGTGCACCTCGGGGCGCGCGCCCACCAGCGCCCGTTCCCCGAAGATGTCACCCTGTTCCAGCAGGGCCAGGATCTGCACGCGGCCCGCGGGCGAGTACCGACAGAGCTTCACGCGACCTTCCTTGATGAGGTAGATGGTGTCGGGCGGATCGTCGGGCTGGGCGATCACCTGACCGCGCGCGTACCGCCGCATCTGGGTGCGCTCCGCCAGGCGGCGCATGTCGTCGGCGGTCATGTCGGCGAAGAGGTTGATGCGCTGCAGGTACCAGAGTTTCTCGGCCTGCGCCGCGCGCTCCCGCGGCCGCTCGGGCGGTGCCACGGGCCTGCCCCCGGGCGGCCCGCTGGCCCGGGTGAACGTGCGCCGCAGCCACGACGCGCTCATCGCGGGGTCTCCTCAATAGGCCCGCGCGTAGTACACCGTGGCCCCCGACGGCCGCCCGCACACCACGCACGCGCCGCGCGGGCGGTCGTCCAGCGGGATGACGCGCGGGGACGCGCCGGTGCGCTCGCGCACGGCGTCCTCGCACGCCTGGTCCTGACACCAGCCGACCTTCACGAAGCCGCGCCGTTCCCGGATCGCCGCCTCCAGTGCCTCCAGCGTGTCGGCCTCGACGACGTGCGCGTCGAGGAAGGCCCGGGCCCGGGTGTAGTAGGCCCGCTGGACCTCCTCGAGGGCCGCCTGCATGGCGGCTTCCAGCCCGTCCAGGGGCACGGCGGTGCGGCCCGGCGCGGTGCGCTGCACCAGGGTGACCTGGCCGGCGGCCAGGTCACGGGGGCCCAGTTCCACGCGCAGGGGGACGCCGCGCATCTCCCAGTCGTTGAACTTCCAGCCCGGGGTGTATTCGTCCCGGTCGTCGAGCCGTACCCGGGCGACGGCGCGCAGGCGTTCGGTGACCCCTCGGGCGGCCGCCAGCACCCTGTCGCCCTCCTTGCCCGGGATGGGCACCACCACCACCTGGAGCGGGGCGATCCGCGGCGGCAGCGCCAGCCCCCGGTCGTCCCCGTGGGCCATGACCAGCGTGCCGAGCAGGCGCGTCGTCACCGCCCAGGACGTGGTCCACACGTACTTCTCGGTGTTGTCCCGGTCGAGGAACTTCACGCCGAACGCGCGGGCGAAGTTCTGCCCGAGGAAGTGGCTCGTGCCAGCCTGGATCGCCTGCCGATCGGGCATGAGCGCCTCGAGGGTGTAGGTCCAGTCCGCGCCGGCGAACTTCTCCGAGGGCGGCTTCTTGCCCACCACCACGGGAATGGCCAGCACGTCCTCGAGGAGCTGCCGGTAGATCTCCAGGATCGTGCGGCACTCCTGGTCGGCCTCCTCCCCCGTGGCGTGGGCGGTGTGTCCCTCGTGCCAGAGGAACTCGGCGGTCCGCAGGAACAGCCGCGTGGCCTTCTCCCACCGCACCACGCTGTTCCACTGCAGCAGCAGCACCGGCAGGTCGCGGTAGGACTGGATCCACTTGGCGTACATGGGCATGATGATGGCTTCCGACGTGGGGCGCACCGCCAGACGCTCGGCCAGGGGCTCGTCGCCCCCGTGGGTGACCCACGCCACCTGCGGGGCGAACCCCTCGACGTGCTCGGCTTCCTTCTTGAGCAGCGACTCGGGCACGAACAGCGGGAAGTAGGCGTTCTGGTGGCCGGTGGCCTTGAAGCGCTCGTCGAGCCAGCGCTGGATGCCCTCCCACAGCGCGTAGCCGTACGGTCGGATCACCATGCACCCACGCACCGGCGAGTAGTCGGCCAGTTCGGCCTTCAGGCAGACGGCCGTGTACCACTCGGCGAACGCCTCGGTCTTGCTGGGGATCTCCTTGACGAACGTCTGGGCGTCGGTGGACATGCTCCCCCCGGTGCGGCCCTCGCGGTGTGCATCACCCCGGATGCGTAGGGCAGTCTAGCACGCGCCCCGGGCGGGCAGCAACCGCAGGGAGGCGCGCGGGGCGCGCCGGGCGCCAGGGTTCGAGGGCCGCCCGTCGAATCCCGTGCGCGACATCGGCCGCGATCGGCAGGCCCGGAGGTGCCCGTGCCCAGCGTGCTGACCACCGCGCTGGTGGTGCTCCTGGCGGCTCCGGCAGGCGCAGCGACCACCTTTCGGACGCTCCACGCCGCCCGGCCCGGGGCCTACGAGGTGTCGGTGCGCTACCCGCAGTTTGCCGCCCGCACGCCGCTGGCGCGCGCGGTGAACCGGGCGGTGGACGAGTGGGTGCACAACGAGCTGCGGCTCTGGACGCGGCTGTTCGCGGCACCGGCCGAGGGCGGACCGCCTCAGGTGCAGCCGGCCGCGTACGTCGCGATCCCGCGCGTCACCTTCTACGACCCGTGGCGGCTCATCAGCCTGCACCTGGAGATCACGGAGACCACGGGCGCGGGCTCGGCGTACCCCTATCTCGTGGTCTTCAACTACGGGTGGCTCGACGGGCGCATCGCGGCCCTGCAGCTCCGCGACCTCTTCGCCCCGGGCGCGCCGTACCGGCGGCTCGTGAGCCGGCAGGTGCTGCGCAAGCTCCGCGACGCCGGCGCGCCGGCGGTCACCAGCGGACGCCTGACCGCCCTGCCCGACGACATCCTGGAGCGGTTCATCGTCGAGCCCGACGGCCTGCGCTACGTCTTCCTGCCCGGTGTGCTGGGCCCCCTGGCCGCCGGCAGCTTCGAGGTGAAGCTCACCCTGGACGACCTGGGCCCGTGGTTCCGCCGGAGCCTGCTGCGGCGGGACTGAGGCCCAGCGGCTACCGGCGTTCCAACCAGACGTTCCAGAAGGCGTGGCCGGGCTGCCCGGTGTACCCGCGCAGTTCGCGGCGGTGCACATGCAGCAGGAAGTAGTCGCCGTACTTGATCGCCGGGACGTCCTCCCAGAACAGCCGTTGCGCGCGCCGCCAGATCGCCATGCGCACCCGGGGATCTGCATGGCGGGCCAGCAACGTCAACATCGCCTGCATCTCCCGGTTCTCGTACCAGCCCGGCCAGGACGCGTTGAGCACCAGCACCTGGGTGGGGTCCGGGAAGGTCAGCTGCGCCGTGTTGAGGGCGTCCCAGAGGTCGGGCCAATTGCGGCGCGAGATCAGCGTCGCCCAGTCGACCACCTGAAAGTCGAAGACGAAGCCCACGCGCTCCAGCATGGGCTTGGCGATCTGCGCGGAGACGCCGTAGGCCTGGTACTCCATGGTGGTCATCCACTTGATGGGCTCGCCGCGGTAGCCGGCCTCGGCGAGCAGCTGTCGCGCCCGCTCCGGGTTCTTCTGGTTGTAGTGCTCCTTCCCCACGTCGGTCCACATGTAGTGCGGTTTGGGCAGCAGCGCGGGATCCAGACGGTAGAACCGCGGGGACCCGAACGTGCCCCGCATGACGGCCTCCATGTCCAGCGCCGCGAGCCATGCCTGCCGGAGCTTGCGGTTGACGAACGGCCCGCTGCGCTTGTTGAAGACGGTGGTCAACCACAGCGGCACGGGCGGGATGAAGGGCACCACCGCCGGGTCGGCCTGCAGCCGCGCGAACTCGTCCTGGGGGACGCTGTCGGCGAAGTGGTACTCCCCGCGCTGCACGCCGGCGATCCGGACAGCCACGTCGGGCACGGGGACGAAGAGCAACGTGTCGAGGTAGGCGGTCTTGCGACCCGCAAACCCGTCCGGGGCGTCGCTGCGGCTCGCGTACCCGTCGAACCGCTCCAGGCGCACGTGTCGGTCCGGCAGGTGCTCGACGAACCGGTAGGGCCCCGTCCCGATGTACCGGCGGATCGGGCCGGTACCCGCCTCGTCGACCACCTCCTTGGGGTAGATGGCGGCGCCCTGCAGCGGCAAGGCCAGGTCCAGCAGCACCAGGCTGTAGGGCTCCTTGAGCCGCAGGACCACCGTGCGGGGATCGACGGCCTCGAGCGCCCGCGCCGCCGCGAACAGCGCCCGCCCGCGCGTGGCGAGCCGGCCCCACCGCTGGAGCGACGCCACCACGTCGTCGGCGGTCAGCTCGCGCCCGTGGTGGAACCGCACCCCACGGCGCAGGGTGAAGGTGTAGGTCAGGCGGTCCGGGCTGAGGCGCCACGCCTCCACCAGCATCGGTTGCGGCTGGAAGCGGCTGTCCAGCGCGAAGAGCTGCTCGTAGACGTGCAACATGATGTCCTGGACGATCACCGCGGTGGTCAGGTGCAGGTCCAGCGTCGGCGGCTCGCCGATGTGGGCCATGCGGAAGACGCCACCCCGGACGGGCTGCGCTGTGCCCGGTGGCGCCGTGGCCGCGACCACCGCCACGGCCAGCCCCAGGACGCCCAGGACGTAGGCCCGCCGCATCATCGACCGTCCCCCTCCACCCCGAGCTGCCGCGCCAGCCGGTCGGTCGCCGCAGCGCCGGTGTTGATGGCGCGCACGCGCCCATCGCGGGTGATGACGACGGTGCTGGGCACCGTGAGGATCCCAAACCGCCTCGCCAGCCCTCGCTCGCGGAGCGCGTCCACCTCTGCCACGACGACCTGGCCGGGGAAGCGTCGGACCAGGGCCTGGAGCGCCGGCCGCTGCACGGTCTTGCACGACGCGCACGCCGGCGTCACGAACGACAGCACCAGGGCCCGGGCGCCGTTGACGCCGTAGGCCGCCACCAGGTCGGCTGCTCTCTGGCGCAGCACCCGCCGACGACGCCACGCCAGCGCCAGGGCCGCACCCCCCACCACGAGCGCGACGACCCCCAGGGCCACGAGCGGCGCCGGCCAGGTCACGACGAGCCCTCCGGGCGGCGCAGCCAGCCACGCCGCGCGAGCTGGTAGTAGACGAAGCACCCGGCGCAGAACCCGGCCAGCACGTTGAGCAGCGCCAGCACCGCCACCAGCGCCGCCAGCACCCACCCGGCGACCGACGCCCCCACGAAGAGCGCCAGCGTGGCCACCCAGAGCACGCCCGCGCCGAGCGCCTGGGCGAAGCGGTGGGGGGCGGGGTCGTCGGGAATCACCCGGGGGCGGACCACGCCCAGGGGCACCGCCACCCGCTGGTAGAGCCACCGGAAGAGGCTGCGCTCGGGCGTGGCGGCACTGAGCGCCAGGGCCGCTGCCAGGAACAGCACGAGCCAGGGTGCGTTCAAGACGCCCGCGACGCCGATCCACAGCGCCACCACCGTCTGGGCGAACTTGATCGCGGTCTGATCCACCATCGGCATCTGCGACATGCGTCCATCCCTCGCCTGCACCAGAATCCGAGCGGGCGGACCACTCCCGCCCGTCCCACGGCCTGCGGCGGAGACGTCGCCGGCGCCTGCGCTAGGGGTGAAGGCTGGTTACAGCAGGGAAGCGGCGAAGGCGCCAGGCGACCTCCGCCACGGACAGATGCATTTCCGCGGGGCGTACAGCATGGCGCCAGGATACACGCGGGACAGGATCACGACCACCTCGCCGCGCCGCATCGGCGCAGTCGGTCCTTGCCGTCCTTGTACCAGGACCCGGGTGGCATGTCAAGGCGGCACGGGTGGCGTGTTCCTGGTGGCGTATCAAGGGCGGCTCGGGTGCCATGGCACGGTGGTGGGACCTGGCGCCCGTCATGACGCGTGCTGCCCGATCCACGCCATCGTCGCCGCCAGCGCCGCGTCCATGGCGTCGCGGGTCTGTGCCGGTGGCGGCAGCGGCGGGCCGAAGCGCACGCGCACGGCACCTGGCCGCGGCACGCGGGCCCCCAGCGGAAAGACCCGCGCAGAACCCGCCACCGCCACGGGCACCAACGGCACGCGGGCGCGGGCGGCGATGAGCGCGGCGCCGCGGTGCGGTGGCAGGGGATGGGGCGTGACGCGGCCTTCGGGGAAGACGCCGACCTTGCGTCCCGCGGCCAGTGCGCGCACGGCCCGACGCACCGCCGGAAGGTCCACCGCGCCGCGCCGGACCGGAATGCAGCCGTAGGCGCGCATCACCCAGCCGATGCCGCGCCACGCCAAAAACTCCGCCGCCGCGACGAAGAGGATGCGTTCGGGCACCGCGGCAGCGACGAAGAGCGGGTCGAGGGCGCTGCGGTGGTTGGCGACGAGCACCGCCGGCCCCGCCGGATAGTGTTCCCGTCCCTCGACACGCAAGCGCACGTACACCCGCAGCAGGCCGCGCACCGCGCGGTGCACCACCCGGAACCACCGGGTCTCCCGGGGACCGACCGCTCCCCGCTCCGCCGCCATCGCAGCGTGCGCGCCGGCGCCGCCGCACCGCGCTACGGGCGCACGCGGACGGTCCGCCTCCGCGGCGGGCTCGCGGTGCCCGCGGCACCGCTCACGGGAGCGTCGCGCGGCGGTTGCGCACGGTCGCGCGCATCGTCGCCACGGCCCACCGGCCCGCCCGCAGGCTGCCCCGCACCGCGCCGCCCACCGGCCGCAGGACCCGGCGGGCCGTCATGCTGACAGCGGCCAGGGCCCGGCGCAGCCACCGCAGCCGCGCGCCCAGCGCCTGCAGCGCCGGGACGTGCGCGTACAGCAGCGAGGCCGCCAGGATCCCGGCCGAGATCAGGAACTTGTGGAGGTGCGAGATGTGGATGGCGAACAGGTCCTCGGCCAGCACCTCGAGGCCGATGGCGAACACCAGCAGGTAGGCCGCGGCCTCCAGGATCGGCTCGCGCGCGATGAGCCGGACGAAGATGCCCGCCGCAAACCGCATGGTCACGATCCCCAGGAAGACGCCGGTCAGGACGACCCACATCTCGCGGGACAGGGCCACCGCGGCCACGACGTTGTCCAGGCTGAAGGCCAGGTCGGCCAGCTCCACGTTGAGGACCACCATCCAGAACGCGCGCGAGGCGGCGACGAGCACGTCGCCGCGGTCGGCCAGCTCGGCCTTCTCGGCCTCGGCGCCGAAATGGGTGATGGCCAGGTAGATCAGGTACAGGCCGCCCACCAGCAGCAGCCAGCGATTGCGCACGACCCAGGCGGCAGCGAACAGCATGGTCCCCCGTCCCAGGTACGCGCCGAGCAGGCCCGCCTTGAGCGCCGCCATCTGCTGGCCGCCGAGCAGCCGGTGGACGGGACGCGCCAGGAACCGCAGGGGCCGGGGCCAGGGGATCGGCTCGTGGCGCGGCAGCGCCGAGACCATGGCGCCCAGGACCGCGGCGTTGTCGATAGAGAGGATCCCCTCCAGGTAGACCAGCTGGAGGACGATCAGGATGGCGCTCCAGTCGATCGCCAGCACACCCGTCACTCACCCCGTTCCCGCAACGGCGCCCTCACCGCGGCGGCATCCGTGCCACGGTGATCTCGTCGGCCACCGCCGTCACCCGCGGCACGCTGCGGGCCACCGCGACCGCGGCCGCCCGCTCGTCGGGGTTGAAGACGACCCCTGCCAGCGTCACGGTGCCGCTCCGGGCCGTCACCTGCAGGTCCACGTGGCCCAGGCGGTCGTCCATCTTCAGCGCCTCCGCCACGCGGGCGGCCAGCGCGCGATCCGCCACCTCCTGGCGCGAGGCGTCGTCGGGCTGGAACGCGGGATCGTCCAGCAGGCGCTCGATGAGCTCGCACGCCGGCTCCACCGCGATGCGCTCGGTGTTGACCACCAGATCGTAGAGATCGCTGTCTTCCCACTCCACGTCGAAGAACTGCCGCAGGCGCGCCCGCACGCCGTCGTCGTACCGCTGGGCCAGGGCCTGGGCCTCGTGGCGGGGCACCGCCAGCCGCTCCGTCAGGCGCGCCACCCGCACCTCCAGCGGGGCGCAGACGCGCACGCGCACCGCGTGGCGTACGCCCCGCAGCAACATGGTGGACCAGCGCCCGAGGATCACCACGTCGTCGGCCGCCGCGATCTCCAGCACCCGGGCAGCCACGTGGTGGAAGTTGCGGCGCGCGGGCAGGCTCAGGCGCTCCCACAGGCCCGGGGCCTGCTCCACCGAGCGGAGCAACGCCTCCTCGCTGACCTCGCCCACCCGGGCGGCCGCTTCCAGGATCTCGCGGCGCACGTACCGGTAGCCGCGGCGCACGGCCAGCCGCTCCGCGATGAAGGTGCCCAGGCTGCCCAGTTCGCGGGTGAACGCGACGATGCCCATCTGCGCGCTAGCCCCGCGGCGCCGGCGCGGGCGCGGGGGCGGCGCCCCGGCGCCCGCGGACCTGGCGGCGTACCGCCCGCAGAACCGGCAGCGCCACCAGGACCAGCGCGGCCGCCATGAAGGCCAGGGCGATGGGACGGTGCAGGAAGATGGCCGGCGAGCCCTGGCCCATGATCAGGCTCTGCCGCAGCGCCTGCTCGGTCATGTCGCCGAGCACCAGCGCCACGACCAGCGGCGCCAGCGGATAGCCCAGTTTCTTGAACAGGTAGCCCGCCAGCCCCGACGCCAGCATGATCCACAGGTCGAGGACCTGGTTGTTGGCGGCGTAGGCGCCCACGCTGGAGAGGATGACGATCAGCGGCGCCAGGATCCCGAACGGGATGCGGTTGATGGCCGCGAACGCCGGCACCATGGTGAGGACGATGAGCACGCCGATGACGTTGGCCAAGTACATGGAGCCGATGAGGCCCCAGACGAACTCCCGCTGCTCCCGGAACAGCAGCGGCCCGGGGTTGAGGCCCCAGATGAAGAAGCCGGCCAGCATCACCGCGGCCGTGGGCGAGCCCGGGATCCCCAGGGTGATCATGGGCAGCAGCGCGCCGATGCCCGCCGCGTGGGCTGCCGTCTCGGGCGCCACCACCCCTTCCACCTCGCCGGTGCCGAACCGGTGGCCCCGCGGGCTGAACTGCTTGGCCAGCCCGTAGCTCATGAAGGATGCGGGCGTGGCCCCGGTCCCGGGCAGGACGCCGATCCAGAACCCCAGCGCGGTGCCCCGGACGATGGTCCAGACGTAGCGGGGGAACAGCTTCCACGTCTCCCACACGTCGCGGAAACTCAGGCGCGCACGCACGCCCTCCAGCCGCAACCCCTCCTCTACCGTCAGGAGGATCTCGCCGAGCCCGAACAGGCCGATGGCGATCACGATGAAGTTGATGCCGCTCTGGAGGGCGACCACGCCGAAGGTCATGCGCGGCGAGCCGCTGACGATGTCGAACCCCACGGTGCCCAGCAGCAGCCCCAGCAGGGTCATGAGCACCGACTTGAGCGGGTCGCCGCCTTCCAGGCCCGCAATGGTGGCGAACGCCAGCAGGAGCACCGCGAAGTTCTCGGGCGGGCCGAACTTCAGGGCGATCTCGGCCAGCGGCGGCGCGAAGAACGTGAACAGCACGATGGAGATGAACGCGCCGATGAACGACGAGGTGAAGGCCGCCGTGAGCGCGATCCCCGGCTTGCCCTGCTTGGCCAGGGGATGGCCGTCGAACGTCGTGGCCACCGACCAGGGCTCCCCGGGGATGTTGAAGAGGATCGACGTGATGGCGCCGCCGAAGATGGCGCCCCAGTAGACCGACGAGAGCAGGATGATGGCCGACGTCGGCGGGAGGCGGAACGTCAGCGGCAGCAGCAGCGCGATGCCGTTGGTCCCGCCCAGGCCCGGCAGGACGCCGATGGCCGTACCCAGCAGCAGCCCCACGGCCGCCACGAACAGGTTGGTGGGCGAGGCCGCCACCCCGATCCCGTAGAGCAGGTCGTGGAAGATCCCCAGCAGGCTCATCGGGGGCTACCGTCCATAGAGGAACCACTCCAGCGCCAGGCCTTTGGGCATCGGCATCAGGAACCACCGCTCGAAGATCAGGAACAGCACCAGCGGCAGGGCGACGCTGACCGCCGCCACCTGCACCCAGCGGTGGCGCCCCACCAGCCGCATGTACCCCGCCAGGTACAGGGCCCCGCCCAGGTAGATCCCCAGGTAGTGGATGAGCGCCACCACGGCCACCATCGGGAGGAAGACGATCACCAGCGGCTTCCAGGCGCCCGGAGGGAGGAACGGCTCGTCGCGCCGCCGCCCGGCGCGCCAGGCCCGGACCAGGATGACGGCGGCCACGATGGTGACGCCGACGGCGAGCCAGAACGGGAAGAAGCCGGGGCCGGGCCCTGCGCTCGTCCAGGCGATGGGGAGCCGCAGGGCCTCGCGGACCAGCAGCAGCGCGCCGGCCACCAGGCCCAGCGCCATCAGCAGTTCGCCTCGCTGCATGGGGGATGCGGCCAGGAGCCCTGCGCTGGGGCCGCGCGCAGGCGCGCGCGGCCCCAGCAGCCCGTCGTGCTACTCCTTGGGCGCGAGCCCTCCCTTCACCATCAGGCTGCGCACCGCGGCGTCCTTCTCCTGCAGCCACCGCACGAACTCGGGACCGGTCAGCCACGCCTTGGTGTAGGCACCCCGCTCGATGAACTCGGTCATCTCCGGGGTGTCCATGACCTTCCGGAAGACGTCCTGGTAGAACGCCACGGCCTCGGCCGGCATCTCCGGCGGCCCGAAGATCCCGCGCAGCATCTGGTACTCCAGCGGGAAGCCCAGCTCTTTCATCGTGGGGATCTCGCCCCACTTGCCCACCCGCACCCGCTCTGCGGCGAAGATCGCCAGCGGCCGCACCCGACCGCCCTCCCAGTGGCCCACGGCCTCGATGGGGTTGTTCACCGTGAAGTCGACCTGCTTGCCCACCAGTGCCGCGGCCACGGCCCCGCCGCCGGGGAACGGGACGTACGTGAAGTCGACGCCCCACGCCTGCTCCAGCATGACCATGATGATCTCGTCTTCCTGCTTGGAGCCGGTGCCGGCCATCTTGAGGCTGCCCGGCGGGGCCGCCCGCGCCGCCCGCTGGAAGTCGGCCACGGTGCGCCACGGCGAGTCGGCGTGCACCCACAGGACGAAGTGGTCGAGCAGCAGCCGCGCGATCGGCGTGAGATCCCGCCACGAGAACCGGGAGCCGTCGCGCTTGCGGATCACCTGCGCGATCGGCGTCGCGAACAGGTTGTCCAGCGTGATCAGGATCGTGTGCGGGTCGCCGGTCTTGTCGATCATCCACAGGAACGCCTGGGTGCCCGCCCCGGCGGACCGGTTCACCGGAATGAAGGGTTGCGGCGACAGCCGGTACTTCTCGATCAGGGGCTGGATGAACCGCGCCTGCTGGTCCGCACCGCCGCCGGTCCCGGCCGGAATCGTCCACTCCACCGGACGGCGTGGCGTCCAGGCCGGCCCTCCCCAGGCCAGCGCCACGGCCAGCAGCACCGTCCCCAGCCCTCCCATGACGCTCACGCGCGCTCTACGCCACCGTTCCATGCCTCCGCCACCTCCCAGGCGCGGTGTTGACGTACCCGCAGCGCGTCCTCCACGCGGCGCGCGGGGACCGCCGCGACGACCGGCGCCTCCGGCACGTCGCCCGTGGTCCCCGGGCGTCGGGTCGGCATACCGTACCGACGTGGTCAAGAATTCGTGCGGCGGTACCGCCCTGTCCGGTACCGCCGCCGTGGCTGCCTCTGCTCATCGACGCAGCATCGCGGGTCACCGCCCCGCCCGGCTACGCTGGAGGCTTGTCCCGCACGATGTCGCTCCAGAACGGGATCACGCCCGGAATGATCCACTTCTCCCACATCTCGTCGACCTTGGCCTGGAAGTAGTCGATGTCGTCGTCGGTGAAGTGGGCGAAGCGGCCCTGCCGCAGCAGGTAGTCGCGCACCGGCTTGCGCCGCGTCCGGCCCTCGGCGATGCCCCGCGTCTTCCCGTAGAGCTTGAGCTGGTGGTTCTCCACCTCGTACAGCGGCCAGATGCCACACTCCACCGCCAGCTCGCCCAGCTCGTGGGAGAG
>CAZGNA010000080.1:0-12210 GCA_964526945.1 uncultured bacterium | reverse complement strand
CTCCGCGGGCTGCTGCGCACGGGTGGCGTGCCGCACTACCTTCGGGCCGAGATGGCCGGCGGGCTCGGCGACACGTCCACCGCCGCAATCGAGCCGCTCTGGTGGCCGCCGGGCAAGGTCGCAGGGGCGGGTGCGGTCGAGGGCTGCAGACGCCGCAGGGTCCGCGTCGTCCCCCCGTACCAGGCGATGGGGCGGGTGTTGCGCGGCGGCGCCGCTGTGCGCTGCGGGGGCCAGACCGTTCTGGTGGCTGTGCGCCACGTGCACTCGTACCCCAAGGCAGCTCCCCGCCGCATGGACCGCCTCGGCCAGCTGGCGCCACGCGGCCGGCGCATCCGCGAGCACCAGGCCGGCGCCAGCACGGGCGAGCGCCCCTGCGCGATCAGGGGCGTCGTGGCCGGATGGGAGCTCGGCCACGATCCGGGTGCGCAGCTGCAGCCCGTCGAGGACGAGCGGTTGCGCGTAGGGCGGTGCGTCCGGTCGTCCGCCGGCTGCGGCGACGGCGCGTGCCACCTCCCCGACCGCCCGGCGGTCGCGCACCACGAGCGCGCCGTAGGAAAGCAGCGGCGCCCGGCTGAGGTGGTGGAAGGCGAACCGGGCCGGCGGTGCCCCGGCAAACCAGCGAAAGTGCTCCCACCACCACCGGCTGGGCTCAGCGGCCTGCTGGAGGCGCGCCACGGCGGGCTGGCGTTCGCGCTCGTAGGCCTCCAGTGCGCCGGCGAGCGTTGCGTGTCGTCCCAGGGCCTGGGCCAGCGCGATGGCATCCTCCATGGCCATACGGGTGCCCGAGCCCACGGAGAAGTGGGCGGTGTGGGCCGCGTCGCCCAGCAGCACGACCCGGCCCGCATGCCAGCGGCGGCACCGCACGGTGCGGAAGGGCGCCCAGCGGGAGTTGTTGGCCAGCAACGGCGCGCCGTCGAGGAACGGTGCGAAGAGGGCCTCGCAGTAGCGCACGCTGGCCAGATCGGGGGCCCCGGCGGCGCGCGCGGCGTCGTCGGCGCGGTCGAGCCCGGCCCGACGCCACGTCGCCTCGTCGGTCTCCACGATGACCGTGCTGTGGGTGTCGCTGTAGGGGTACGCGTGGATGCCCCACCAGCCGTGGGCGTCCTCGGCGAACAGGAACGTCAGGGCGTCGAACACTTTCGTCGTGCCCAGCCAGATGAACCGCGAGCGTCCCGTGTGCACCGACGCACCCAGGGCATCGGCCAGGGCGCTCCGTGCGGCGCTGCCGGCGCCGTCGGCTGCGACGATCAGGTCAGTATCGGCCAGCGCCGCGAGGGGCGGCGCATCCACCTGGAACCGCAGGTCGGCGCCCAGGCCTGCGGCGCGCTCCCGCAGCAGGCGCAGCAGCGCGGTCCGCGCGATCCCCCAGAAGACGTGGCCGCCGAACCGGACCGACGCGCCCCGGTGCCCGTACGCGATGTCCTCCCACTGCACGGCCTGCGCCGTGAACGCGGCGTGCAGTTCCGGGTCGGCCTCGCGCAGGTACCGCAGGCTGCGTTCCGGGAAGACGACGCCAAAGCCGTAGGTCGCATCGGGCGGGTTGCGCTCGTACACCGTCACCTGGCAGCCCGGGTCCGCCCGCCGCACCAGCGCTGCGAAGAACAACCCTGCGGGCCCCCCACCGATCACCGCGATCCGCACGGCGGGCCTCCGTCGTGCGCGGGCGTACGCCCCGGCCCCGCACGCCCCCCGCCGTCTCGCCGGCAAGCGGACGACGCGCAGACGGGTGCGGCACCGGGCCGATGGCGTCGGTGACGGGTCTGGCGGGGCGCCGCAGCTGACGCCCTCAAGGTCATCGTGTGGACCATGGCGTCCATCGACCGTTGCCGACGCGGGCGCCTCTGGCATCGAGGGCCCGCGTCCGTGACGAAGTTCGCACGAACGCCTGCGGGCCCCTCCAGGAGCGTCGCCGCCGTGTCACCCGCGTGGCACGGTATCCGCATCGTCGCGGGGCATCCTGCGTGCGTCCTGCCAGGAGCTCGCCGCGCCGTGTCACCCGATCCTGCGGGAGCCTCGCCGCGCCGTGCCACCAGCGGTGGCATGATGCCTGGCACCTGCGGCGCCCGGCAGGCAAGGAGGCACCGGGCCGCGCAGCGAAATCGCCGGCATGACCCTTCCCAGTCCACTCGCGCGCCGGCTTGGCGACCGCGTCGCCCGCGACGCGTTCCTGCACGACAGCGAGATCTTCCTGACCAAGAGCGACGGCGACGTCGTCCAGCTCAGCGTCGGGGACCCCGACCTGCCCACGCCGCCGCACATCCTCGAGGCCGCGCGCGCCGCACTGGCGCCCGGCCTCGTGCGCTACACGCACTGGCAGGGGCTTGTAGAACTGCGTGCGGCCATCGCCGACCACCTGGCCCGTGACGTGGGCGTGCGCTACGCGCCCGAGGAGATCGTGGTCACGGCAGGCGCCGAGCAGGCGCTGTTCACCGCGCTGCTGGCGTTGGTCGGGCCCGGTGACGAGGTCCTCTTTGGCGATCCCTACTTCCACGCACTGCCGCGCCTGGTCACCATCGCGGGCGGGACGGCGGTGCCGGTGGCCACCGACGAGGCCGACGGGTTCGTGCTGCGGCCGGACGCCGTCGCCCGGCGTCTGGGGCCGCGGGCCAAAGTGCTCGTGCTGGTCAGTCCTGCCAACCCCACCGGTGCGGTGCTTCCGCTGGAGGCGCTGGAGGGCCTGGCCGCGCTGGCCCGGCGGCACGATCTGCTGGTGATCAGCGACGAAGTCTACGGCCGGATCCTCTACGACGGCGCGACCCACCACTCCGTCGCGGCGCTGCCAGAGATGCGTGACCGCACGGTTCTGATCGGCGGGTTCTCGAAGACGTACTCGATGACCGGGTTCCGGCTGGGCTACCTCGCGGCGCCGGCCGACGTCGTCGCCGCGCTGCACAGCCTCAAGGAGCCCATGGACATCTGCGCCTCGGCCGTCGCGCAGCGCGCGGGCCTGGCGGCGCTGACCGGCCCCCACGACTTCCTGGCCGACTACCTGCGGATCTACGACGCCCGCCGGCGACTGCTCATGGGCGCGCTGGACGCCATGGGCATTCCGTACGCGCGCCCGCGGGGCGGGTTCTTCCTGTTCGCCAACGTCGCCCGGTTCGGCCTGCCCAGCGTCGTCTTCTGCCGGCGGCTCATCGCCGAGGCGCGCGTCGTGGTCTTCCCCGGCACGATGGCCAGCACCCGCGAGGGCTACGTGCGCATGTCGTGGTTGCAACCGGAGGAACGGCTGCGCGAGGGCCTGGCGCGCCTGCGCGCCTTCGTGGAGCGCCTGGGCCGGCCGTCGATCGGTGCGGAGGCGCAGCGATGAGCCGCCGTGGCGCGCGCGCGGCCGGCGCAGCGGCGCGCGCGCCCGGGGTTGCCCGTGCCGGCGTGTCCTCCCCGACGGTGGTCCCTGCCCGGGCGGGTGCGCGCGTGCCGGCGGCCGCGCCCTCCGACCTCTGTTTCACCCCGGCGGTGGTGCTGGCCCGTCTCTACCGCGCCCGCCGCGTCTCGCCGCTCGAGGTCACCGAGGCGGTGCTGGCGCAGGTCGACGCCGTCAACCCGCAGGTGAATGCGATCGTCACGCTGGCGCGCGAGCAGGCTCTGGCCGCCGCGCGGGCCGCCACCGCCCGCCTGCGGCGCGGTGCGGCGCTGCCGCCGCTGTTCGGCGTGCCCGTGACGATCAAGGACCTCACGCCCACCGCGGGCATCCGCACGACCTGGGGCTCGAAGGTCTACGAGCACCACGTGCCCGCCGAGGACGCCCTGGTGGTGCAGCGGCTGAAGGCCGCCGGCGCCATCGTCCTCGGGAAGACCAACACCCCGGAGTTCGGCGCAGGCGGCAACACCTTCAACCCGGTGTTCGGCCCCACACGCAACCCCTGGGACCCCGCGCGCAGCGCCGGTGGCTCCAGCGGCGGGGCCGCCGCGGCGCTGGCCACCGGCATGGGACCGCTGGCCCAGGGCTCCGACCTGGGCGGGTCGCTGCGCGTCCCGGCGGCGTTCTGCGGCGTGGTCGGGTTCCGCACCACGGCCGGGCTCGTGCCGGTCTACCCCAGCGAGTTCGCCTGGGACACCCTGGCGGTTTCCGGCCCCATGGCGCGCACGGTGGCCGACGTGGCGCTCATGCTGTCGGTGATGGCCGGGCCCGACGACCGCGCCCCCCTGTCCTACGAGGTCGACACCGCGGCGTTCATGCGGGCCGTGCGGGCGCCCTCGGTGCGCGGCTGGCGCGTGGCGTGGACGCCAGACCTGGGCGGGCTGCTGCCGGTCGATCCGGAGATCGCGGCGGCCGTGGAGCGGGCGGCCACGATCTTCCGACGGCTGGGGGCGCGGGTGACCGCCGACGCGCCCGCCATCGGCCTCGACGAGGTCGACGCGATCATGCTGGGGACGCGGGGTCCGTTCATGGTGGGACTGCACGCCGACACGCTGGAGCGGTGGCGGCCGGTGATGACCCCGCACCTGGTCTGGAACATCGAGCAGGGGCTTGCGCTCACCCCCCGGCAGATCGCGCAGGCCGAGCGCCGGCGCACCGCGCTGTGGCACCGCGTGCGGACGTTCATGGCCGACTACGACCTGTTGCTGCTGCCCACCACCCCGATCGCGCCGTTTCCGGTGGAGCAGCCGTATCCGACCGAGGTCGGCGGTCAGCCCATGCGCCACTACCTCCACTGGCTGTACCTGACCTACGCCATCACCCTGACCGGCCTGCCGGCGCTCTCCGTGCCCTGCGGGTTCACGCGTGCGGGCCTGCCCATCGGCGTGCAGCTCGTGGGCCGGCGCCGCGCCGAGGCTGCGGTGCTGCGCGCGGCGGCCGCGTTCGAGGAGGCCGCGCCCTGGGCGCACCACGTCCCCCCGCTCGCGCGGACGAGGGTCGGGGAGAGCGGGCGCGCTCCGCACGCTGGGGGCTGACCGCGGTCTCCGCCGCCTGCCGGCGCACAGGGCCCGTACGCCGTGTGAGGGCCGGCACGGTGTGGCTGCGCTGCGTGGCCGCGCCTAGCGCGACGGCTCAGGATGCATGGGTCGGGTTCTGCCGCCGCGGCCGCAGGGACCGCCGTGATGCCGGCTCAGCGCGACGGCTCAGGATGCTCGGGTCGGGTTCCCAGCAGGTCCTGCAGCGCTTCCCGCCCCAGGAACGCCATATCCATCAGCTGGTGGCTGGTGCCCTCGAGCAGGGCGACGCGTCGGGCGTCGTCGCGGGACCAGAGCAGCTGCCCGCGCAGCGCCGCACGCCGCACCCCGAGCGGTGCGGTGTTGAGCACGACGACCTCGACGGGCAGCCCGACCGCGGTCTCCAGCCGCGCGCTCAGGTCGAGCTGGACGGACAGGGAGTCGAGCCGTGCCCCCGGGGGCGGCTCGACGAACACCGCGACGTCGATGTCCTCGAACGGCCGGTCCTCGACGAACGAGCCGAAGACATAGGCGAAGACCACCGTGGGATCGCGGGCCAGTGCGGCGACAAGGTCCTGCAGGCACCGCCGGCGTTCGTCGGGGAGCAGCGCATGCAGCGTCCTGGTGCCCGGAGACGAGGTCATGGGTCGTCGCCACCTTCGCGCCGCACGTACTCGCCCACCGCCACGAGGAAGGCCTCGATGTCGGCCAGGCCCTCGTGCATCAGCGCGTGCAGTCGTCGGTCGTCCACCCGCGCGTAGCCGTGGACCAACAGGTTGCGCAACCGCGCCAGCGCCGCCAGTCGGCGGGCGAGGTCGGCATCCACCACCCCGAGCTCTCCCAGGGCGATGAAACACCCGGGATAGCTCTCGACGATGCGGCCCAGGCGGGCGCACAGATGGCTGCAGATGGCCGCGGCCGCCTCCACGACGACGATCAGGCCATACCGCGCGGCTCGAACTTTCTCGGCATCGGCCGCGAACGCGTCGGCCGGCACCCCCGCGTAGACGCGCAGCCGTTCCAGCTCCGCGCGGATATCCGCCGCCCGGCTGCGGAGCAGGTCGCGGTTGATGGGAATTGAAGCCACGCAAGGATTATACGGCGAGGTGCCCGCGCGGAGCGAGCCGACCGTGCCGCATCCACCGCCTGGAGCCCCGGCCGGCGGACGCCGTATGGGTCGGGCTCATCGCTCCAGGAACGTCCGCGCCTCCCACAGCAGCGGGAAGAACTTCTTCCCCAGCGTCGAGCGCAGGTACTCGACGCCGCCCGAGCCCATGGCGTCGTACCCGTCGCCCATGACGCGGGCGACGGTCTTCTGCCCGGTCCCCGGCCGCGCGCCGATCATGCGCTCGACCATGAGGATGTGCCGGTGACGCCAGGCGCTCCACCGCTGGTCGTAGGCGATCATCGCCTCCAGGAGCTCGTCGAGGTCGGCCAGGGCGGCCTCGCGCTGGATGCGGATGGCGGTCTGGACGATCTCGGCGTCGCTGCCCGCCGGCAGCCCGCGGCGGCGCAGCACGCCCACGAAGGCATCCCACAGGGTGGGTTCGGCCAGACGGCGGGCCAGGGCTGCGGCCTGCTCGGGCTCGTCGTCGAACGAGCGCAGGTACTGGGGTTCCTTGAGCCCTGAGAGGAACTCGATCTCGCGGAACTGCCGGCTCTGGAACCCGCTGGCGGGCTTGAGCTCGGCGCGGAACTCCAGGAAGTCGTAGGGGCGCATGGTCTCGATGACGGCGAAGGCGGCCCCCAGGCCGTCGACGATGGTGGTGGCACGGCGCAGCAGGCGGACGGCGGTGCCGAGGTCGTCGCGGTCGAGGGCCGCGCGCACCGACTCCAGTTCGAACAGCAGCAGCCGGAACCACAGCTCGAAGACCTGGTGGACGACGATGAACTGCAGCTCGTCGTGGGCCGCGGTCAGGCGCTGCTGCAGGCGCAGCAGGTCGTCGACCTTGAGGTAGGCGCCGTAGGTGAGGGGGCCGCCGGGGTGCATGGCGCCGGGGCCCTACACGCTCAGATCGTAGAGCTGCTCGTGCTGGAGCTGCAGGTCGTTGGTGGCCTGCCACAGGCAGGCGAGGGCCTTGCGCACGTTGCGCGCGGCGCACGGCGGCAGCGTCTCGCGGCGCGCCAGGGCCTTGAGGGCCTCGTAGGCGGCCAGCAGCGCCTGCTCGTCGGCGTCCAGCGGCCGGCCCAACAGGTCGTTGGTGGGCATCGGTGGTCCCTCCTGCATCATGCACCCTCCGCGCGGGTCCTGCGGCCGGCGCGGCGGTGGGCAGCGGCGCTCATGCGGCGTCGTCGCGCACGGCGCCCCCTAGCGGCGGTCGTACGCCGCGACCGGCCGGGCGTCGACCAGGCGCTTGGCCTTCAGCTCGAACCGCGGCAGCGTCCCGTGGTCGACCCGCTCGACGTTGAAGCGCAGCCCCTCGTGGGCGTCGGCCAGGTCGCGGGCCAGCCGCGCCTGCAGCGCCGGCCACTCGGCCTCGCGGCCGGGCTTGAGCTCCACCTTGATGGTGATCTCGTCCTGGATGTCGTCCTTGCGCCAGAGGTAGATCTGGAACTCGTCGATGGCGTCGTACTCCCGCACGATGGCCTCCACGGCCCGGGGGTAGACGTTGGTGCCGCGGACGAGCTTCATGTCGTCCCACCGGCCCCGAATACCGCCGTCGTAGAGGTCGAAGGTGCGCCCGCACGTGCACGCCGTGTGCGGCACCTTCACCACCATGTCCTTGCTGCGGTAGCGCAGCAGCGGGATGAAGCCCCGGCCAAACGACGTCACCACCCGCTCGCCCAGTTCCCCGTAGCCGACGGGCTCACCGCTCGCCGGGTCGACGACCTCTTCGATGAAGTGGTCCTCGATGATGTGGGTGCCGCCCGGCTGGTGGCTGCACTCGAAGATCATGATGGTGCCGATCTCGGTCATGCCGGCGGTGTCGCCGCACTTGGCGCCCCACGCCTGCTCGAGCTGCCGCTTGACCGCGGGGATGGAACCGGCGGGCTCGCCGGAGACGATGAGCTTGTCGACGCGGCTGGCGGCCAGGTCGAGGCCCGCCTCGGTGGCCGCCTGCCAGAGGCGCAGGGCGTAGGTGGGCGTCGAGCACACGGTGGTGACGCCCATCTCCACGATCTGCCGCACGCGGGCCTCGGTGGTCTGAGCCCCGCCGGGGATGACCAGGGCCCCGATCTTCTCGCAGCAGTAGTGGGCGCCCCAGAAGCCGATGAACGAGCCGTAGCCGAAGGCGAAGTAGACCACGTCCGCGGGCCGCACCCCAAAGCCCCAGAACCCGTAGCACCACATCTCCGCGATCCACTCCCAGTCCTTCATGCCGTCGAGCACCCGAATGGGCGTGCGGCCGCTGGTGCCCGAGGTGAGGTGGTAGCGGATGGCGTGGACCGGGTCGGTGGCCAGCAGGTCGCCGAACATCGGCTGGGCCACCTGCGCCTCCATCCACTCCTCGCGGGTCATGAACGGGATGCGCCGCAGGTCCTCCAGCGTGCGCAGCTGCTCCGGCCGGAAGCCCGCGGCGTCGAACTTCCGCCGGTGGAAGGGGCTGCGGGCGTAGGCCCACTCGCACAGGCGCCGCAGTTTGTACAGCTGCAGCGCCTGCAGCTGCTCGCGCGGCATGGTCTCGGCTTTCGGGTTCCAGTACGGCGAGGTGCTCATCGCGGCTCACGCCCCACCAGTTCGCGCGCAATGACGATGCGCTGGATGTGGCTGGTGCCCTCGTAGATCTGCAGGCCCTTGACGTCACGCAGGAGGCGCTCGACGGGGTACTCGCTGGAGTAGCCCCGCCCGCCGTGGATGAGGACGGCGTCGTTGGCGGCCCGCACGGCGGCCTCCGTGGCGAAGAGTTTCGCGATGGCTGTTTCCTTAGTGGTCCGGCCCCCCTGATCCTTCAGCCAGGCCGCCCGGTAGACCAGCAGGCGGGCCGCCTCCACGCTGGCCGCCATGTCGGCCAGGTGGGCCTGGATCATCTCGAAGTCGGCCAGGCGCTGTCCGAACTGGCGCCGGTCGCGGGTGAACGCGATGCAGGCGTCCAGGCACGCCTGCGCCAGCCCCACGGCCCCGGCGGCGACACCCAGGCGCCCGTGGTCGAGGGCCCCCATGGCCACCCTGAAGCCCTCGCCCTCGGCGCCCAGCAGGTGGTCTTTCGGCACCCGCACGCCGTCGAGCACGATGCGGGCGTGGTCGGCGGCCCGGTGCCCCAGGGGCACGCCGGGCATCGGCTCGCGCCGGAACCCGGGCGTGTCGGTGGGCACCAGGAACGCGCAGAGGCCCCGGTGGCGCAGCGCGCGGTCGCGCGTGGCGAAGACCACCGCCAGGTGGGCCAGGTTGCCGTTGGTGATCCAGAGTTTCTCGCCCCGCAGGACGTAGGCGTCGCCGACGTCCTCGGCGGTCGTCTCCAGCCCGGCGGCGTCCGAGCCGGCGTTGGGCTCGGTGAGACAGTAGCACCCGATCCACTCGCCGCTGGCCAGCCGCGGCAGGTAGGCGCGCTTCTGCGCCTCGGTGCCCCAGTCCCGCAGGCACAGGCTCACCAGCCCGGCGTGCACCGCCAGGAAGCCGCGCACCGACGCGTCCACGCGGCCGAGCTCCTCGTAGACCAGCGCGAAGCTCACGTAGTCCATGCCGGCGCCGCCGTACGCCGGATCGATGGGGCCGGCCAGGAAGCCGAGCTCGCCCATGCGGCGGACGAGGTGCACCGGGAACCGGCCCTCCGCATCGGCCCGCCGGGCGAGCGGGGCCACCTCCTCCTGGGCGAAGCGGCGCGCGCGCTCCTGGACCTCGCGCTGCGCGGGGGTGAGGGCGAAGTTCACGGCAGCACCGCGAACCCTTCCAGTTCGATCAGCGCCTCGTCGCGGAAGAAGCCGCTGACCTCGAACAGGGCCATGGCCGGGTAGTACCCGCCGAAGTACCGCCGGAACACCTCGCCCAGCGGGCGCAGGTTTGCCAGGTAGGCTTGGCGGTCGCGTACGAAGACGGTGAGCTTGGTGATGTGCTGCATGGTCCCGCCCGCGGCCTCGACCACCGCCTGCAGGTTCGTGAGCACCTGCTCGAACTGCGCCACAAGATCACCGGGCGCGACGATGCGGCCGGTGGCGTCGCTGGCGTCCTGGCCGGCCAGGAACAGCAACCGGCCGCCGGTGGTCACGATGCCGTGGCTGAACCCGCGGGGCGGCGGCAGGGTCGGTGGGTTGACGATCTGGCGTGCTGGGGGGTCGACGCTCACGACCTCGTGCTCCCTCCTCGTGCGGTCAGAGGCGGCCGGCGGGCTTGCCCTACCGCCCCACGAACTTCGGCTCGGTCTTCGCCTTGAACGCCTCGTAGAAGAGGCGGTGGTCTTCGGCCATCAGCATGAGCGCCTGGGCCTGCGCTTCGGCCTCCAGCGCCGCGTCCAGGTCCATGTGCTGCTCGTGCAGGAGCATGCGCTTGGTCATCCCGATCGCCTGCGTCGGGCCGTCCGCGAGGCGACGCGCCCACGCGCGGGCGGTCGGCAGCAGGTCGTCGTGGGGCACCACGCGGTTGACCAGACCGTAGCGCTCGGCGGTGGCGGCGTCGATTACATCGCCGAACAGCAGCAGCTCCGCCGCGCGGCCCGTGCCGACGAGCCGCGGCAGCAGGTACGCAGCACCCATGTCGGCGCCGGTGAGCCCCACCTTGGTGAACAGGAAGGCGAAGCGCGCCCGCTCGGAGGCCAGGCGCAGGTCGCTGGCCAGCGCCAGCACCGCGCCGGCCCCGGCCGCCATGCCGTTGATGGCCGCGATGATGGGCCGGTCGAGCATGCGCATGGCGCGCACGACGGCTCCCGTCATGCGGGTGAACTCCAGATGGCCGCGCACGTCGCGCCGGAGGAGCTCGCCGATGATCTCGTGCACGTCGCCGCCCGAGCAGAACCCGGCGCCGGCGCCGGTGAGGATCACCACGCGCACGGCCTCGTCGTACCGCAGGGCCTCCAGGAGGTCGCGCAGCTGCGCGTACACGGTGAAGGTGAGGGCGTTGAGGACCTGCGGGCGGTCCAGGGTGATCGTTGCCACGCCGTCGGCGACCTCGTAGCGGAAGTCGTAGGTCATCGCCGCCTCCTCCCGGGTGCTGCGGCTGTCTCTCCCCGAGTCGCGGTCGCCGGGGCACGGGACCTGCGGAGGCGTCGTCGCAGGCGCGCGGGGCCCGCAGCCCGGGCGGTCTTCGGGGGTGTTGCGACTTCTTTTCCGTCGGCCCACGGGCGAGTCCTGTCGCGCGCCAGGGGCTCGACGGTGGCGGGGCGGTGTGGGGCACGCGGCCGGTCGCCGGGTCGCCGCACGACGGGGGGCGCCCGGCGCCCCGAGGAGTCGCAGGCGCGTGCTGCGCGGTCCTCGCGCGCGGTCGACGGGTGCCCGCGCAGGGCCTACGCCGCTGCGACCTCGGGCGGGTCCATCAGGCACAGGTCCGCACGGCCCGCGGCCAGGATCGTGTTGGCCTCGTCCGCCGTCACCACGTAGCCGCCGGCGAGCACGGGCACGCGCGCCTCGTTGCGCACGAGGTCTGCCAAGGCGGTGAGGAAGCCGCGGCCGTAGGCCGGGTGTCCCTCGGGGGTCGTCTGTCCCGCTTGCACCCACACCAGGTCCGCGCCCGCTGCGACAAAGGCGCGGGCCGCGCCCACGGCGTCCTGGGGCTCCAGCCCGCCGGGCACGCAGTCGGAGGCGGAGAACGCCACCGCCAGCGGGCGGTCGGCCGGCCAGACCGCGCGCACGGCCGCCACGACTTCCACCGGGTAGCGCAGCCGTGCGTCGATGGCCCCGCCGTACTCGTCGCTGCGCCGGTTCGTCAGCGGCGAGAGGAAACTCGCCAGCAGGTACCCCTGGCCGGCGTGTACCACCAGCAGGTCGAAGCCGGCGTCGGCGGCGCGGGCCGCAGCGGCAGCGAAGGCGTCGCGCACCGCGGTCATCGCCTCGCGCGTCATCGCCAGCGGCGTCTGGCAGTCCTTCCCGTACGGGATGGCCGATGCCGCCAGCACCGGCCACGCGCCCGCGCGCAGCGGACGGTCGAGCCCTTCGCGGCGCGGCCGCATGGCACCGCGCCGTCCCGCGTGGCCGAGCACGACGCCCAGGGCGGCCGGGGCCTGCTGTCGGACCGCGCGGACGATCGCCTGCCAGGCCTCGGTGTGGAGGTCGGCGTAGAGCCCCGGGTCGCCGGGGGTGACCCGGCCGTCGGCGGCCACGGCCACGGGTTCGGTCAGCACCAGCGCCGCTTCGGTGAGCGATACGCCGGCGATCCGGTTCCACCCGGCGGGTCGCGGGATGGCGCCGATGGCGTAGCGCAGCACCGGGTTGGCGGCGAGGTCGAAGGCTGTCGGCAGGCCGGCGTCA
>CAZGNA010000079.1:0-12229 GCA_964526945.1 uncultured bacterium | reverse complement strand
GGATCGTGCACACGATGGGCATGCGCCTGACGAAGCTGGAGCCCTACCAGGGGTTTGCCGCCGAGACCGCCGCAGCCACCGCCATCGAAGTGGCCAGCCGGTTGGGCATTCCGTTGAGCACCACGCACACCATCAACACCGCCATCATGGGCGTCGGGGCGATCCGGCGTCTGTCGGCCGTGCGCTGGGGAGTGGGGCTGGAGATCGTCTCGGCCTGGATCCTCACCTTCCCCGTGTGCGCGCTGGTGGCCGCCGCGGTCACGTGGGTGCTGCGGGCGGTGCTCTGAGCGCCGGGCAGGCGCCGTGCCCGTTGGCGCCCCGCGGCCCCGGCGAGGGCGGCGCGGCAGCCCGGCGCTGTCACGGTGATCCGCGCGTCGCCGCTGCACAGTGCCGCCGGGCGCCCGGCGGCGGGACCTAGCGGTACAACGGCAACGGATGAGGCTGCAGCAGGCCGGGCAACCGCTTCTGCAGCAGGTCGAACGCCTCGACGTCGTACTGTCCCACGAACGTGATCGCCTCGCCGCGGCGCCCGGCACGGGCGGTGCGGCCGATGCGGTGCACGTACGTCTCGACGTCCTCGGGGAGATCGAAGTTGACGACGTGGGAGATCTCGGGGAGGTCGAGGCCGCGGGCCGCCACGTTGGTGGCGATCAGCACCCGGACCTGACCGCGGGCGAAGGCCTGCAGCGCGCGCAGGCGGGCGCCCTGGGTCATGTCGCCGTGGAGCACCTCGACGCGTTGCACGCGGTCGCGCAGTGCCCGGGCCAAGCGCTCCACGCCGCGCCGGGTGCGGCGGAACACCAGGGCCGACGGGACCTCGCCGCTCGTAAGGAGCAGCCGCAGCGCGCGGACTTTGTCCTGCTCCGCCACCTCCAGATAGTACTGGGTCACGGTATCCACAGTCGGCTGGGGGGCCTCCACCCGGACCCACACCGGGTCGCGCATGTGCCGCACCGCGATCTCCGTCACCGTGGGCGGCAGCGTGGCCGAGAAGAGCGCCGTCTGCCGGGCGGCCGGGGTGTGCCGGATGATCCGCTCCACATCGGGCAGGAACCCCATGTCGAGCATGCGGTCGGCCTCGTCGAGGACCAGGAAGCCGACGTCGGCGAGGCCGACGGTGCGCCGGGCAAGGTGGTCGAGAAGGCGGCCCGGCGTGGCCACGACCGCGTGTGCGCCACCACGCAACGCCTCGATCTGCCGGGCGATGGGCTGGCCGCCGTACAGCGCGACGATGCGCATCTGCGGCCCCCCGAGCGCGCGAAGGACGCCGGTGGTCTGCAGCACCAGCTCGCGCGTCGGCGCCAGGACGAGCGCCCGTAGCGTGCGCTGGCCGCGCATCAGGTGTTCCACGAGCGGGATGCCGAAGGCGCCCGTCTTGCCCGAGCCCGTCTGCGCCTGGCCGGCGAGATCGTGACCCGCACGCAGGTGCGGAATCACCCGGGCCTGAATCGGGGTGGGTTCGGTCCACCCCAGGGAAGAGAGCGTCCGGAGCGTCTCCGGACGGGACACGAGTCCGCCGAACGCGGCCTCGCGTGTCGTGATAGAAATGGTCGTGCCTCCTGTTGCTGGCCCGGGGACGCCGGGCCGGGATTGAGCCGGCAGCCGCGCGTGCCCTCCGGTTCTTCCCGGCCCTGGTGGGACGTTTGACCGCGGACACACGAAACGGGCGGTGCCGCCATGCGCACCGCCCGCTCCAAAGACGCAACGATGACGACTGGGCACAGTGTAGCAGGGTACGGCCACAAAAGCAACTCAAGCCCTGTAGCGCGTGCGGCACGCCTGTGGCACACCCCGGGCACCCAACAGGACCGGAAGATGGGTGGCGCCGTCCCTAGGAAATTTCGGGCATTGTACGTACCGTACGTACACCCCCTGTACACCACTACGTTTCGGCCGATGACATGAGTGGGTATGGAACGCACGGTTCGCCAGCTCATGCGAATCGGCCACAGCACCGCTGTCACGCTCCCCCCGCAGCACCTGGCCCTCCTGGGGCTCGACCGCGGGGCGCTGGTGGAGATTCGTGAAACGCCTGGTGGCTTGCTCGTCCGGCCGGTTGGTCTGTGGGCCTTGCCGGCGGTCACCGGCGCCGCCCGTGGTGGCGCACATAGTGCCGCGGCCCTTGCCAGAGAGGCCCGCACGTCGCTGGCGGCGCTGTACGGTCCGCGGCTCCGAGCGATTCACCAGGAACGTGTCAGCGGGCGCGCTGTGCGGCTGTGGATCGTACTCGACCGGGTGGACGACTACGCCGCCGAGCTGGAGCGAACGGGTGAACTGGTGACGACGTGGTCCGTCATGTACGGCCTGACGGTGGGCCGCGTCTTCGTGCCGCTCCGGGAGTGGCACCGCTGGAAACGATGGTTCGAGCGCCGCCAGGCGAGGGGTTCGCAGCGCGACGTCCCCGAGTCCCACGGCACGTCCGATACCCTCAGGACGCCTGACACCGTTGAGTCGCCGGGCGCCCTCCCCACCTCCGGCACCCCCGGCATCTCAGATCCCCTCGAGACCTCCGGCGCCATCCACACCCCCGGCGCTCTGGAGACCCCCGGCGCCCCCGAGGAAGGAGCCGTGCGAACCCGCGCCGGCACGCCGGCGGACGATCGCGACACGGCCGGTGATCGCGTGTGAAGCGCGACGCCCGGCGCCTCCTGGAGCGGGCCTGGCGCACGTTCCTGGGAGCGCGCATGGTGGCTCGCCCGGGCAACGCCGACCTGGTTGCGGTGCTGGCCTCCCGGGCCATGGAGACGGCGGCCAGAGCGCTGCTCGTCCAGCACCAGATCTCCTGGAGCTCCTCCGACGACGTCCGCGAGCAGCTTGCGCGCTGGCTGGCCGGCGGCAGCGGGGGCCCGCGCACCGCTGACCACGCACGCCAGCAACGGTGGCTCCAATGGCTCCTCGACGCGCACGACGCGTGTGTCCAGGCCGAGCTGGCCATCGATTCTCGCCTGTCGGATGCGGCAGCGCGCACGCTGATCGACAGAGCCCGGACGATGGTGCAGGAGATCCGCGACGACCTCCTGTGGACCACGACGGAGCGGTACTGGCTCCCGGCGCACGACGGGCGCTGACACCCTGCCGCTGCGACGCCACTCCTGCGATGCGGCCGTTGCGACGCGGCCGTTGCGACCCGACCGCTCCAGCGCGGCCGCGGCGATGCGCGCCTGCACGGACGGTCCGACGAACGCCGCTCCACTGCAGGTGCGTCCGGCACGCCAATGGCATCCGGCGTGTTGGTCGCATCGGGCGCATCAGGGCCATCGGGGTGCGTCAGGACCATCAGGGTGCGTTAGAAGCATCGAGTGCGTTCAGGGCCAACCGGGTGCGTCGAGGGTATCGCGCGCGTCAGGACCATCGGGTGCGTCAGACGCATCGGACGCGTCAGGGGCATCGGGCGGGGGACCACCCGCCGTGGGTACCTCCACCCGCTCCAGCGCCACCCCCGCCGCCTCCAGCAGCGCCCGCGCCAGCGGATCGGGGTAGTCGCCGGCGAACACCACGCGGCGGATCCCCGCGTTGAGCAGCATCTTGGCGCACGTCAGGCACGGCTGGTGCGTCACGTAGATGTCGGCGCCGTTGATGCTCACCCCGTGGTAGGCCGCCTGGATCACGCAGTTCATCTCGGCGTGGATGCACAGGCACGTGTCGTGCCCGGTGCCCGAGGGGACGGCGCTGGCGCAGCGGGCGCAACCGCCCTCGCCGCAGTTGGGAACTCCCCGCGGCGTATCGTTGTACCCGGTGGACAACACCATGCGATCCTTGACGATGACGGCCCCAACCCGCCGGCGGCGGCACGTGGAGCGGCTCGACGCGAGATGGGCGATCCGCATGAAGTACTCGTCCCAGGACGGGCGGGTCATGACGTGGGCCTGTTCCTCCCGGGGGGGTGCTCACGCGCGCCCGGCGGTGGCCTGGCGCAGGCCCGCGGTCTCCGGCACCGGCGGACCGGCCAGCACCTCGAACCCCAGCGCCGCACCGCGGGCGACGAAGTACTCGATGTCCTCGCTCCGCGTGCGATCGCCCAGGCTCACGCGGTCGTAGGCCCGTTCGAGCCCGATGATCACCGTCTCGGCGAGGCACGCCGGCACGTTGCCCGGACCGTAGCCGAAGTCGAGCTGTCCCCGGGGCGCGCCGGGCAGGCGCACCACCCCGCCGGCCACGAGCTCCACCCCGTCCACACGGGCCACGGCGGGGTGGACGTCGGGGGGGCGCCCGAGGTCCACGAGCAGCGCACCGGGCTTCACGTGCTCGGGGTAGACGACAGGCGCCGGCTCGGAGGTCGCCGAGAAGATCACGTCGGCCTCGCGCAGCGCGGCGTAGTCCGTGGTCGCAGCGATCGCCAGCCGCGGATGCCGTCGCGCCAGCAGGTCGCGCGACCGCGCCAGCCGCTCCTGGTGCCGGCCCAGCATGATCAGGCGTCGCACGTGCGCGGCCACGGCGCGGCAGATGCCGAAGCCGACCACGCCGTTGGCGCCGACCACGGCCGCGGTCACCTCCGCGGGGTCCACGCCACGCCGGCGCAGCCGCTCCAGCACGAACGGCACCACCATCTTCACGGTGCCGGCCGTGTAGGCCCCGCCGTTGGTGATCGCGATGGGCGCGCGGGCCTGCACGTCGGCGCCCTTGTTGCCGACCACCGACCAGTAGGCGCCCAGCCCCAGCACCGTGGCGCCGAGGTTGGCCGCCAGCTGCGCTGCCTCCACCGCGCGCCGCACCGCCAGCCGGGGGTCCGCCTGGATCTGGTCGGGAAACAGCGGGACGCCGATGAGATAGACACGCACCCGCCGGCCGTCGGCGGTGACGATCGGGTGCACGTCGTCGACCTTCATCGGCCGCACGTACCGCGCAAGCCGCCGCAACGCCCGGGCGGTCACCACGCCGCGCCGGTAGAGCGGCTCGAGCCACCGGAAGCGCCGCGCCTGCCAGAAGTCCTCGACGGTCATCGGGTGGATCAGGAACGCGCACACCGCGTCCTCGCCCGGACGGCCCGGGAGCGGCAGCCGCTCGTCCACCCGCGGCTCGGTGCCGTCGGCGATCCGCGCCAGGTGCTCCTTGTAGTTCCACAGGGTCACGAGCGCATAGAGTGCGGCGCCCACAGCGTAGGGCGCCGGCGCCCCGGTGACCGTCAGGACCACCGGCGCGGCCACGCCCGCCAGCACCGTCGCCAGCGAGAGGAACCCCCACCGGCCCCGCACGAGCCGTGGCAGGACGAGCGTGGCCGCCGCCACCGCCGCCGGCACGACGACCGCCCCCCAGCTCACCTCGCCGACGGCCGCGAGCGCCCCGGCGGCCAACCCCGTGGCGGCCGGCGATGCGGTTGAGCGCCGCGAGCGCCCCGGCGGCTCCCGCTGCGACCACCACCCCCTTGACCCGTACCCCGGCGGCGGGCGCCAGGAAGACCTGCGGCGACCACGCGTGGCTGCCCAGCAGGACCGCCATGCCGAGCAGAAGCCCCCATCCCTCGACCCCCAGGCGCGCGGCCACGCCCACGGCCAGGGCGCCCTTGGCCAGATCCAGGCCCACGGCCAGGGCGACCGCGCGCCATCCCGCGGCTGCCACCACCGCAGCGAGGCCCAGGTTGTGCGGCGAGTAGCGCCGCACGTCCTCGGTCCGCAACCACCGGGCCGCCAGGTACCCGGTGGGCACGGCGCCCAGGACGGCAGCGGCCACGAGCGCCAGCAGCGTCGCGCCGATCCCGGACGCCATCACGCGCGCCCCCTCATGCCGTGCCGCCTCGCACCGTGCGCCCTACTTCGTCCCGAACAGGCGGTCGCCGGCGTCGCCCAGGCCGGGCACGATGTACCCGTGCTCGTTGAGGTGGCTGTCCACGGCGGCCGTGTAGATGGCGACGTCCGGGTGCACAGCGTGCACCCGCGCGATGCCTTCGGGCGCGGCGATGATGGCCATGACCGTCATGCTGCGGCAGCCGGCGCGCTTGAGGGTGTCGATGGCGGCCACGGTCGACCCACCGGTCGCCAGCATCGGGTCCAGGATCATCGCCTGCCGCTCGGCGATGTCGGAGGGCAGCTTCACAAAGTAGCTCACCGGCTGCAGGGTATCGTGCTCGCGGTAGATGCCGATGTGCCCCACCCGGGCCGTGGGGATCAGCCGCATGATGCCGGCCTCCATGACGAGCCCCGCCCGCAGGATCGGCACCACGGCGATCTCCCGGCCCGCGATCGACCACCCCGTGGTCTTCGCCAGCGGCGTCTCCACCTCGACCTCGCGGACCGGATGCGACCGCGTGGCCTCGTAGGCCATGAGCATGGCCAGCTCCTCGGTGAGCTCGCGGAACTCCTTGTGCCCGGTGCGGCGATCGCGCAGGATGGTCAGCTTGTGCCGGATGAGCGGGTGGTCGAAGACGTGCAGGTCGCGCACGGTCCTCCTCCTCTCGTCGCACGGCCGGCCCGGCAGGCGGGCCGCTGCGGCTCACCGAACATTCACGATAACACACCCACACGGCCTCCCGGGAGGGCTGCCATGGTGGTCGCCGTCCAGGACCCCGAGCTCCACGCCCTGCTGGAGCGCGAGCGCCAGCGCCAGCGCGACGGCATCGAGCTCATCCCCTCAGAGAACTACGCGTCGCCCGCGGTGCTGGAGGCGATGGGCTCGATCCTCACCAACAAGTACTCGGAAGGCTACCCCGGACGGCGCTACTACGGCGGCAACGAGGTCGTCGACGAGATCGAGCGGCTGGCGCAGCGCCGGGCCCAGCAGCTCTTCGGCGTGCCCCACGTCAACGTCCAGCCGTACTCCGGCAGCCCGGCCAACCTGGCGGTCTACCTGGCCACCTGCCAGCCGGGCGACGTCATCATGGGCCAGAACCTGCCCGACGGCGGCCACCTGACCCACGGCTGGCGGGTGAGCGCCACGGGGATCTTCTACCGCAGCGTGCCCTACCACGTGCGGCCCGACGGCTACATCGACCTGGACGAGGTGCGCCGGCTGGCGCGGGAGCACCGGCCACGGCTGATCTGGTGCGGCGCCACGGCCTACGTGCGCGAGTTCCCCTTCGCCGCCCTGGCCGACGTGGCCGACGAGGTGGACGCCTACTTCGCCGCCGACATCGCCCACGTCGCCGGCCTGGTCGCCGGCGGGGTGCATCCGAGCCCGGTGCCCTACGCCCACATCGTGACGACCACCACCCACAAGACCCTGCGGGGTCCGCGCGGCGCCATGATCATGGTGACCGAGCGCGGCCTGGCCCGGGACCCGGAACTGGCCGAGAAGGTCGACCGGGCGGTCTTCCCCGGCCTGCAGGGCGGGCCCCACGACCACATCACCGCGGCGATCGCCGTGGCGCTGGGGGAGGCGCTGCGGCCCGAGTTCCGGGCCTACGCCGCGCAGGTCGTGGCCAACGCCAAGGCGCTGGCCGCGGCCCTGCTCGAGCGGGGGTTCCGGCTCGTGACCGGCGGCACCGACAACCACATGCTGCTGGTCGACCTCACGCCGGGCGGGATCGGGCGCGGCGTCTTCCTGCAGGAGGCCCTGGACGCCGTGGGCATCACCGTCAACAAGAACACCATCCCCGGCGAGCCGTCGTCGCCCTTCTATCCCTCGGGCATCCGCCTGGGCACGCCGGCGGCGACGACCCGCGGGATGCGGGAGCCGGAGATGGTCCGGCTGGCGGAGTGGATCGCGCGGGTCCACACGCTCATCGAGGGGGCGCAGCTGCCGGCCGACCCCAAGGCGCGGGCCGGGGCGGTGCGGGAGTTCCGGGCCATGGTCGCCGCCCATCCGGCGCTGCGAGCGATCCGGGAGGAGGTGCGCGCCTTCTGCCGGCAGTTCCCCGTGCCGGGTCTGGGCTGAGACCCCCGCGGGTGGCGCGCTGGGCGGCGGGGGAGCACCGCGGCGCGCCCCGCGCCGGCCTGAGCGGACCCACGTCAGCGGGTGCAGGCGCGGGTCCGCTCGTAGCGGTGGATCTTCTCCAGCCGCGGGACGTGACGGCCGCCCTCGAAGGGCGTCGTCAGGAACGTCCGCACGATCTCCTTGGCCACCTCGGAGCCGACGATGCGGGCGCCCAGCGCGATCATGTTGGCGTCGTTGTGGTACCGCGCCAGGCGCGCCGTGGTCACGTCGTGCACGACCGCGCAGCGGATGCCCGGCACCTTGTTGGCCGCCATGGCCTCGCCGTTGCCCGTGCCGCCGAAGATGATGCCGCGGTCGGCCTCGCCCCGCGCCACGGCCTCGGCCACGGGAATGCAGAAGTCCGGGTAGTCGACCGGCTCGGCGCTGTGCGTACCGAGGTCGCGCACCTCGTGCCCCAGCTCCAGCAGCAGGCGCGCGATCTCGGCCTTGAGGAGGACGCCGGCGTGGTCGCCGCCGATCGCGATACGCATGGCTGCCTCCTGTCGTCAGGCCGCCGCGGGCAACGCCAGGATCCGCCCGGCATCCAGCACGAGGTCGACGCTATCGCCCACCACGAAGACCACCTGCTGGGCCGTGGGCGCCGGCCGCCGGCCCGCGGGCGCGGTGGCGGCGACGAGCGGGCCGCGGACCTCGCGTAGCAGAGCCCGGGCCACCGGGTGCGCCGGGGAGCGCGTGCCCTCCTCCCCGGAGATCGCGTAGCGCACCAGCTGGTCGGGGGTGGCACCGGTCACCTGGCAGAGCCGCTCCACCGCGGCCGCATCGGCCGCGATGCACCCGACGTAGTAGCCGTCGTCTGCGGGGAACACGATCACGCCGCCTGCGCGCAGCAGTTCCACGGCGCGGCGCGGCGCCGCCTCCTCGGTGGGATCGACGCGCAGGATCGACACATGACGCGGTTCGCGGGTCACTCCCGGCTGGAACGTCAGCTGGTAGTAGCTCATCGGCGCGCTCACCCCACCGCCGGTCCCGCAGCATCCGATGCCGTGCGCCGCAGGCGGGCGCTGACGACCCGCTCCCACCCCCCCAGGTCGCGGTGCGTCGCGATCTCCGCGTACCGGGCGTCGCGCCGGAAGAGTTCGACCACCGCCGGGGCCTGGCCTGCCGCCACCTCCACCGCGAGCAGCCCGCCCGGGGCCAGTACGCGCGGGGCCTCGGCCACCAGCCGGCGGTGCAGGCCGATCCCCTCCGGCGCCACGACGGCCTCCCGGGGCTCGAAGTCGCGGATCTCCCGGGGCAGCGCCGCGGCGGTCAAGGGGTCGACGTAGGGGGGGTTGCACACCAGCGCGTCCAGCCGGGCGCCGACCGCAACCAGCGGCGCCACCAGGTCGCCGCACAGCACCCGCATGCGTCCGTCCACGCCGTGGCGCCGGGCGTTGGCGCGCGCGACCTCCAGGGCCGGCGCGGAGATGTCGGTGGCGAACACCAGCGCGTCGGGACGGGCCACGGCCAGGCTCACGGCCACGGCGCCGCTGCCGGTACCGACGTCGGCGATCACGGGCCCGGGCTGCCCGGCCAGGGCCGCCAGCGTCACCTCCACCAGCAGCTCGGTCTCCGGCCGCGGGATCAGCACGCGCTCGTCCACCAGGAACTCCAGCCCCATGAACTCGCGGCGCCCCACGATGTAGGCGACCGGGCGGCCGCGGGCCCGCTCGGCGAGCAGCGCCTCGTAGCGCGCCCACGCGTCGGGATCCAGCGGGCGGTGCCAGGAGAGGTACAGCTCGGTGCGTGACCAGCGCAGGGCGTGGCGCAGCAACACCTCGGCGGTGATGGCCGCTTCGGGCACCCCCAGCGCGGTCAGGTGCTCGCGCCCCGCCTGCCAGGCCTCGCCCACCGTCACGCCCCGGCCTGCACCCCTCAGTCCACGGCGGCCAGCTGCGCGGCCTGGTCGGCGGCGGCCAGCGCGTCGATGACCTCGTCCAGGTCGCCGTCGAGCACGCGATCCAGGTGGTGCACGCTGAGGCCGATGCGGTGGTCGGTCACGCGGTTCTGCGGGAAGTTGTAGGTGCGGATCTTCTCGCTGCGCTCGGCCGTGCCCACCTGCTGGCGGCGCTGGCGCGCGATCGCCTCCTGCTGCTCGCGCTGGCGCAGTTCCAGCAGGTGCGCGCGCAGGATGCGCAGGGCCTTCTCGCGGTTCTGGAACTGCGAGCGCTCGTCCTGGCAGGCGACCACGATGCCGGTGGGCAGGTGCCGGACGCGTACGGCGGTCTCGACCTTGTTGACGTTCTGCCCGCCGGCGCCGCCCGCGCGATAGGTCTCGATCTCCAGCTCGTCGGGCTTGAGCACCACGTCGACTCCTTCGGCCTCGGGCAGCACCGCCACCGTGGCCGTCGAGGTGTGGATGCGCCCTGCGGACTCGGTGACGGGCACCCGCTGCACGCGGTGCACGCCGCTCTCGTACTTCAGCCGGCTGTAGGCCCCCTGGCCCGAGATGCTGAACACGATCTCCTTGAAGCCGCCGATGCCCGTGGGGTGGGCCTCCAGCACCTCGGTCTTCCACCGCCGGCGCTCCGCGTACCGGGTGTACATGCGGAACAGGTCGCCGGCGAACAGCGCGGCCTCCTCGCCGCCCGCGCCCGCGCGGATCTCGACGATGATGTTGCGGTCGGCATAGGGATCGCGGGGCAGCAGCTGCTCCCGCAACTGCGTCTCCAGCGCCTCGAGCCGCTCGCGCAGCCGCTGGACCTCGGCCCGGGCCAGCGCCCGCAGCTCGGGGTCGGCGTCCTCGCGGGCCATCGCCTCGGCCTCGGCGACCTGACGTTCCAGGTCCAGGTAGGCGCGGAAGCGGGCGACGGGCTCGGCCAGCTCGGCGTGCTCGCGCACCGCCTGCTGGTACCGTGGCTGGTCGGCGAGCAGCGATGGATCGGCCAGCGCGGCCTCCAGCGCCTGGTGGCGCGCCGCCATCGACTCCAGTCGCTCGCGCATCCTGGCATCCACGGCTGTCACCGCCCCGATTATAGCACCGGGCGTCACCGCGTCCGGACGGCGCCGGCGGCAGGGCTCGGGGATGCGGGACGGCGCGCGCGCCGGGCGATTCAGACCTTCAGGCCGTACTTGCGGGCGAACTTCTGGACGCGCCCCTCGGTGTCGACGAGCCGCCGCTGCCCCGTGTAGTAGGGATGGCACTTCGAGCAGATGTCGACACGGATCTGCTTGCGCGTCGAGCCGGTGACGAACGTCTCGCCGCACGCGCAGACGACCTGGGCCTGGTAGTACTCGGGGTGGATCCCTTGCTTCATGGTGAGGTCTCCTCGTCGTCCGACCGGACAGGTGCAACGCTGGGAGTATACCAGATCCCGCCGCCCGACGCCCAGCGCGTTGCCACGGCGCTGCCCGTGGCCCTCCCCGGCAGCGGCGGGCGGCCTTCTGCAGACGCTCCCGACGAGCCGCTCGCGGGCCGCCTGCAGGCGGGCCATGCGTCGACCGGGAGCAGCCGGCCCGACTCCCGGGCGACTGTGTCGCCCCGCCTACTGGAGGTAGCGCACCGGGTTCACGGGCTGGCCGTCGACATGCACTTCGAAGTGCAGATGGGGACCTGTGCAGGCGCCGGTGCACCCGACGCGGGCGATGACCTGTCCCCGCGCCACCCGCTGACCCGTCCGCACCAGCAGGGCGCTGGCGTGCGCGTAGACCGTGACGACCCCGTCGGGATGCCGCAGGTAGACCACGCGCCCGTAGCCGCCCTTCCAGCCGGCGAACTCGACGACGCCATCGCTGGCCGCGGAGATCGGCGTACCGGCGGGCGCAGCCAGGTCGATGCCGTTGTGGTGGTAGCGGTACCGGCGCCAGCCGAACCGCGAGGTGATGACCCCCCGGGCCGGCCAGAGCAGCCGCAGCCCAACGCGCACCGCGGGCACCTCTGCCACGCGCGGGGCGGAGACGCTCCGCGCACCCCGGGGCGGGCGGCCGCTGATCGTCAGGCGCTGTCCGGGCTGCAGACGGTCAGGGTCGTCCAGCCCGTTCAAAGTCAGGAGGGTTTCTACGGTGGTCCCGTAGCGGAAGGCGATGTTCCAGAGGGTATCGCCGGGCTGGACCACGTAGGTGAAGTTCTGCCCCCGCGCCGCAGGGGATCGGGCGCCCCCCCGCGGGCGCGCCGGCCCGGACGTCGCCCCGGTACCGCCGGGGACGACCAGCGCCTGCCCCACCTGGAGCACTGCATCCACCCGCAGGCCGTTGGCAGCGGCCAGGGCCTCGACCGTGACGCCATACTGCCTGGAGACCGTCCAGAGGCTCTCGCCGCTGCGCAGCCGGTGCGTGCGCACGGGGCCGTCGCCGCGCGCGGCCACGGTGCGCACAGGCCGGCGGGCCGCTGCTGCGCCGGGCGCAGCCCCGCCCGCGGGGACGTCTCCTGCGGCGGCTGTCCTCA
>CAZGNA010000078.1:0-12233 GCA_964526945.1 uncultured bacterium | reverse complement strand
GGCCGGCGGCCACCGGCGGCTGCGGGCGGTCGCGGTCGCGGCCCGACCGGCGGCGATGCCGTGTGGCGCCTGCCGGCAGGTGCTCCACGAGTTTGGCGTCGAGACCGTCGTCGTGGTGGCGCCACGGGGGGCACCCCGCCTCTACCGGCTGCCCGACCTGCTGGCCCACCCCTTCGGGCCCGGCATGGGGTGAGGCGCCAGCGGGCGCGCGATGGCGCGCTGACGCGTGCGCTGCTGCTTCTCACCGATCTGCCAGTTCCTCCTGCGTTCCTTGACGCTCGCACGCGGGCGTTCGTATAGTAGTCGCGGCGCCGTGCACGCGCGGCCGCCTGGATGCGGTCCGGGATGGGAGCAGGATCGTGCATGTCACGTCGCTGCCGTTCAGCCGGCTTCTGGGACGGCGGGTCGTGGACGCCCGCGGCTACCCGCTGGGGCGGCTCGCGGACCTGGCGGCCGAGGTGCACCCCACGCGGCCGCGCATCACGGGCCTGCTGCTGGACGTCGACCGGCCGCGGGTGGCTCTCATCCCCTGGAGTGCGGTCGCCGCGCTGGAGCCCCAGGTCCGGCTGAGCGTCGACCGCGCGGCGTTGCAGCCGCGCCCCCTGCAGCCCGACGAGGTCCCCCTGCGGGAAGCCCTGCTGGACAAGCAGGTCGTGGACACCCACGGTCTGCGTGTCGTGAAGGTCAACGACCTGTTCCTCGCCCGCAGCAACGGCGATCTGCTCCTCAGCGGCGTGGACGTCGGGCTCACGGGATTGCTGCGACGGCTGGGGCTGGAACGCCCGGTCCGCTGGGTGTGCGCGCGGCTCCGGCGGCCGCTGTCTGACCACGCGCTGCCCTGGACCTACGTCGCGGCACTGGGGGGGCCGGTGACGCCTCTCAAGCTGTCGATCTCGCGGGAACGCCTGCAGGCCATCCACCCGGCCGACCTGGCCGACCTGCTCAGCGAGCTGGACCGGGAGGAGCGGGTGGAGGTGATGGCGGCGCTGCGCGACGACGTGGCCGCCGAGGTGCTGGAGGCGGCCGAGCCCGAAGTGCAGACCCACATCCTCCGGTCGCTGCCCGCCGACCGCGCGTCGGACATCCTCGAGGAGATGGAGCCCGACGAGGCCGCCGACGTGCTGGGCGGGCTACCGCGCGAGACCGCCACGGAGCTGCTCGACCGCATGGAACCCGCGGCGGGCGCCGAGGTCAGCCGGCTGCTGGCGTACCCGCCCGACTCCGCCGGCGGCCGCATGACCCTCAACTTCATCGCGGTGCCCGCCCACTGGACGGCGGAGCAGACGATCACCCGGCTGCGCGAGCTCGCGCCCGACGCCGAGACGATCTACTACCTGTACGTGGTCGACGACGCCGGCCGGCTGCTGGGCGTGCTCTCCCTGCGGCGCCTGTTGATCGCCGACCCCCAGACGCCCGTGACCCACCTGATGGCGCCCGACGTCGTGGCGGTCCGTGCCGACCAGAGCGACGAGACGGCTGCGGGGCTCCTCGCGAAGTACGACCTGCTGGCGATCCCCGTGCTCGACGCCGAGGACCGGCTGCTCGGCATCATCACCGTCGACGACGTCGTGGACCTGCTGGCTGACCGGCTGGGCGGCCGGCTGCCCCGCCGGTTGGAGCGCATCCGGCGGCGGCGGGAGTAGCCGCCGTGCGGGGCCTTGCGCGCCGCTGGACGGCGCTGATGGCGTTCCTTGCGGTGGCGGGGCCGGGGATCGTCACCGCGGCGGTGGACAACGACGCCAACGGCATCGCCACGTACTCGACCGCGGGCGCGCAGTTCGGGTACGCGTTGCTGTGGACCCTGCCCCTGGCGGCGGTGGCGCTGGTCGTCGTGCAGGAGATGACCGCGCGGATGGGATCGGTGACCGGCCTGGGGCTGGCGGACCTGATCCGCGAGCAGTTCGGCGTGCGGGTCACCACGGCGATCATGGCCGTCCTGGTGGTGGCCAACTGGGCCAACACCATCGGGAACTTCGCGGGCGTGGCCGGGAGCCTGGAGATCTTCCGCCTGCCGCGCCTGCTGGGCATCCCTGTCGTCGCCGCGGTGGTGGCGCTGCTGGTGCTGCGCGGCGGCTACCGGCTCATCGAGCGCGTCTTCCTGGGCGCGTCGGCGCTGTACGTCCTCTACGCCATCTCGGCCGTCCTGGCCCGGCCCGACTGGTCCGCGGTGGCGCGCGCCGCCGTCGTGCCCACGGTGCGGCTCGACCGCGACTACCTCTACCTGCTGATCGCCCTGATCGGCACCACCATCGCGCCGTGGATGCAGTTCTACCAGCAGGCGGCCGTGGTGGACAAGGGGCTCACGGCGGGCGACCTGCGGCTGGCACGGGCGGATACGGCGCTGGGGGCGCTGGTCACGGTGCTGGTGGCCAGCTCGATCGTCGTCGCCACCGCGGCCACACTGCACCCAGCCGGCATCGTCGTCGCGCGGGCCGAGGACGCGGCGCGGGCGCTGGCGCCGCTGGCCGGGTTCTACGCGTCGGCGTTGTTCGCCGTGGGGCTGTTGAACGCCGCCGTGTTCTCGGTGGCGATCATCCCCCTGTCGACGGCCTACAGCGTCTGTGAGGCGTTCGGCTGGGAGGCGGGGCTCGATCGGTCGCCGGGCCAGGCGCCGGTTTTCTACGGGCTGTTCCTGGCCGTGCTGATCACCAGCGCGCTCGCGGTCCTCTGGCCCGGCCTGCCGTTGATTCCCGTCATGGTCTTCTCTCAGGCCTTGAACGGTGTACTGCTCCCCGCGGTGCTGGTGGCCATGCTGCGCCTGGTCAACGACCGGCGCCTGCTGGGCGAGCACGTGAACGGCTCCGTGGCCAACGCCATCGCCGGCACGGTGACGGCCGCGCTGGTGGTGCTGACGCTGGCGCTGCTCGTGTGGAGCCTGTAGGGGGCCCCAGACGGCGTCCTGATCGTGGGCCTGTACACGCTGGAAGGCGTCGTGCTGCGTCGGCGGAACCTGGGCGAGGCCGACCGCCTGGTTGTGCTCTTCTCCCGCGAGCAGGGGAAGGTGACGGTGGTAGCGCGTGGCGCCCGGCGTCCCCGCAGTCGGCTGAGCGGCCGCCTGGAGCCGCCCGCGCGCGTGCGCGCCCTGGTGGCGGAGGGGCGCACCCTCGACGTGCTGGCGCAGGTCGACGTGCTCGACGCCTACCCGGTGCTGCGGCAGGACCTGGACCGCGTGGCGACCACCGCGCTGGTGCTGGAGCTGGTGGACCGCGCCCTGGCCGACCGCCAGCCGCATCCGGACGTCTACCGGCTGCTGCTGGACGCCCTGGAGCTGCTCGTCCAGGGGGGCGGCGACCTGGTCTGCGCGTGGTTCCTGGCGCGCCTGCTGGTGCTCACGGGACACCGCCCGGCGGTCGGACGCTGTGCGGTGTGCGGTACCCGCACGCGCGGGCCGGTGGCGTGGAGCGCCGCGCTGGGCGGCAGCCTGGACGCCGCGTGCAGGCAGCACGACCCGCAGGCGTTCCCCCTGGATGGGCGCACTGTGGGGCTGCTGGCGTTTCTCCTGGACGCGCGGCCGCCGGCAGTGCGCAGGCTGCGGCCGCCCGTCCGCGACCTCGTCGCGGCTACCCGCGCGCTCCGTCAGATGGCCGAGGCGGTCTGGGAGGTGCGCCTGCGGGCGCCGGCCGTCGTCGGGCGCCTGCGGGAGACCGCGCCTCCCTACGGGGCCCGCGCCGACGGCTCCGGGCCTTGATCGCGGCCCGTAGTCTGTGCCGTTCGGGCACGGCGGTGTCGCAACGGATGACGCCGTTGCGGAGTCTCGCCCGCAAGGCATCGTGGTATATTCCCTTCGGGAGGTGCGGGGATGGAGATCGACCTCGATCGGGCGCGCCGTGCACTCGTGGACCTGGGCGCGGCCCTCGCCGAAGCCCGCGGCGTGGTGCGGGTCGGCCCGGATGGCGTCGTGCGGATCCGCACCGAGTCCGAGGTGATCGAGCTGCCGGTGTCGTGGGCGGTGGCGGGGCTCGTGGCGTTCGCGGCCGCTGCCCTGCTCTCGGCGGTGCCGGTCCCCTCGGTGCGGCGGCGCAGTCGGGAAGAGGAGCCGCTGGGGATCGGCTGATGCGGCGGACGCGGCACTGGCGCGGACGTCACGCCCCCGACGCGCCAGGGAGCCGGTAGTGTTGCGAGCGCTGCGAACGCACGCTGGGAAGGGTTAGGCTCTTATCCCCCGGTGGCGTTGACCCTGCGCGCGGGGCGTTGGTACAATGACCGGGTCATCGGCCGTCTGGCGATGCGGGAGAGGAGTAGGCGCGTGGCCAGCTGGAGAGAGCCCGTGGGTGGTGCGAACGGGCGCGGCGCGCGCTGAACGGCGCTCCCAAGCCGCTGCCCGGCGTCCGGCGCGCGGGTGCGCGCGGGCGTCGATGCAGCCGGGAACCGCCCGTTAGCGCGGACGAGAGGGCCCGCCGGTCGAAGTGACCAGCGGGAATCAGGGTGGAACCGCGGAGCCGCCGTCCCTGAGGACGGGGCTCCTTTTTGTGTGACCCGAGGTCGATTGACCCGAGGTCGATCGTGTGGGAGCCGATGCCGAGGCGTGCGCGGACGTTTCAAGAGCTGATCCTGGCCCTGCACCGGTTCTGGGGCGCGCGCGGGTGCGTGCTCGAGGAGCCCTACGACGTCGAGGTCGGGGCCGGCACGATGCACCCGGCGACGTTCTTTGGCGCGCTGGGACCGCAGCCCTGGCGCGTCGCCTACGTGCAACCCAGCCGGCGCCCCGTCGACGGCCGGTACGGCGACAACCCCAACCGGCTGTACCGCCACTACCAGTACCAGGTCGTGCTCAAGCCGCCGCCGGCCGACGTCCAGACGCTCTACCTCCGCAGCCTCGAGCGGCTGGGCCTCGTGCTGGCGCACCACGACGTGCGTTTCCTGGAGGACGACTGGGAAGCGCCCACGCTGGGTGCGTGGGGCGTGGGGTGGCAGGTGTTCCTCGACGGTCTGGAGATCACCCAGTTCACGTACTTCCAGCAGATGGGCGGCTTCGACGTGGAGCCGGTCGCGGTGGAGCTCACCTACGGGCTGGAGCGCCTGGCCATGTACCTGCAACGGCGGGCCTGGGTGTACGACGTCGTGTGGGCACCGGGGGTGACGTACGGGGCCGTGCGCCGGGCGGAAGAGCGGGAGTACTCCGCGCATGGGTTCGAGCATGCCGACATCCAGACCCTGTGGCGGCTGTTCGACGCCCACGAGGCCGAGGCGCGGCGGCTCCTGGAGATTCCTCTGGTGCGGCCCGCCTACGACGAGGTGCTGAAGTGCTCGCACCTGTTCAACCTCCTGGAGGCCCGGGGCGCCATCAGCGTGGCGCAGCGGGTGGAGCTCATGGGACGTACCCGGGCCCTGGCGCGCGTGTGTGCGGCCGCCTACCTCGCCCGGGCGGCCGACGCGCAGGCTGTGGCGGCGGGAGGCACCGGTGGTGCCTGAGCTGCTGGTCGAGATCGGCGCCGAAGAGCTGCCCCCGCACGCGCTGCCGGCCGTGCTCGAGCAGCTGGCGCGCGAGGCGCAGGCGGCGCTCCAGGAGGCCCGGCTCGAGGTGCGCAGCGTGCAGACCACCGGCACGGTGCGGCGTCTGGTGCTGACCGCCGTGCTGGCCTCAGCGCGGCAGCGGGACGTCGTCACGGTGGTGCGTGGCCCGGCCGCACGCGTGGCGTTCGACGCCCAGGGACGGCCCACCCAGGCGGCGGTGGGCTTCGCCCGGGCCCAGGGGGTGCCCGTGGAGGCGCTGCAGGTGCGCGACCTGGACGGCGGGCGGTACGTGGTGGCAGAGCGTCACGCGCCCGGGCGGCCGGCCGCGGAGGTGCTGGCCGAGGTGCTCCCCACCGTGCTCGGTCGGCTGGTCTTCCCCAAGATGATGCGGTGGAACGGCGGGGGCGTCCGCTTCGGCCGGCCGGTCCGGTGGATCGTGGCGCTGCTGGACCGGCAGGTGGTGCCGCTGACCTTCGCCGGGGTCCGCGCAGGACGGCGCACCGTCGGCCATCGAGTGCTCGCGCCGCGCGCCATCACGCTGTCGCAGGCTGCGGCCTACCCGGCCGCCATGCGCCAGGGGCGGGTAATCCTCGATCCCGCCGCGCGGCGCGCCCGCATCGCACGAGGCGCCACGCGCCTGGCTGCGGCCGTGGGCGGGCGCCCGCTGCTGGATGCCGCGCTCCTGGACGAGCTGGTGTGGTCGATCGAGCATCCCACGCCGCTGCTCGGGCGCTTCGAGGAGCGGTTTGCCAGGGACCTGCCGCGCCCGGTGGTGCTGGTGACGCTGCAGCACCATCAGAAGTGCTTTGGCGTGGAGGGCGCCGACGGCGCACTGCTACCGGCGTTCATCGCCGTACGCGACGGCGGCATGGCGCACCTGGCAGCGGTCCGTACCGGGCACGAGTGGGTCGTGCACGCGCGGCTGGCGGACGCGCGGTTCTTCCTGGAGGAGGATCGGCGCGGCACCTTCGACACATGGGGCGCGGCGCTGGCGCGCGTCGCTCACGGCGCGGGGCTGGGCTCGATGGCCGACCACGTGGAGCGCCTGGCCCGCGTTGCGCAGTGGCTGGCCGGCGCCGTCGGCGCGTCCGCAGACGACCGGGCGACGGTCGCGCGGGCCGCGCGCCTGTGCAAGGCGGACCTGGTGACGGCCATGGTGGGCGAGTTCCCCGAGCTCCAGGGGGTGGTGGGGCGTCTCTACGCCGAGGAGCGCGGAGAGCCCGCCGCGGTCGCGCAGGCCATCGAGGAGCACTACTGGCCCAAGGGGCCCGGCGACCCCCTGCCCGCCACGCTCCCGGGCGCGCTGCTGGCCATCGCCGATCGCGCAGTGCTGCTGGCGGGGGCGTTCCTCCGAGGGTTGGAGCCGACGGGCTCGCAGGATCCCTACGGGCTGCGCCGTGCCGCCAGCGGGATCGCCGTGATCGCGGCCGAGCGCGGCCTGCCGCTTCGGCTGCGAGCGCTGTTCGACGAGGCGACGGCGGCCTACGCCGCGCCGGCGGCCGATCGAGCGCGGGCCGTGGAGGCCTGCGTGGCGTTCACGCTCCAGCGGCTGCGGACGTGGCTGGAAGAGCAGGGCATCGCGTATGATACCCTCGATGCCGTGCTGGCGGTGGGGGACGACCGGCCGGCGGATCTCGCCGCGCGGGCCCGGGCCCTCCACGCCGCCCGTCGCCAACCCGCGATGCCGCGCCTGGCCACGGCGTTTGCGCGTGCCTCACGCATCCTGTCGCAGGGCGCGGCGGCCGACCGGGTCGCGCCGGACCTCTTCGTGGAGCCGGAGGAAGCGGAGCTGTATCGTGCCTGGCAGGAGGTGGCCGCGATCGTGGAGGCGGAGGCAGCGGCCGGGCGCTACTCGGCCGCCCTGGACGCGCTGGTGCGGCTGGCCGACCCCGTCGACGCGTTCTTCGACCGGGTGCTCGTCATGGCGCCCGACGAGCGCCTGCGGGGCAACCGTCTGGCGCTGCTGCGGGCCGTGACGCAGAGCTTCCTGCGTGTGGCAGACTTCGGACGGCTGGCAGGCTGACGGTGGAGGGAGGACGGTCGTGTCGCGTGTGCGCTCGGTGCGCGCGCAGACCGAGCGGTGGGAGGAGGTGGCGCTGCAGCCCCGGGCGGCACGGGCCGCTGCGTCCCGCGGACGCGTGGAGCCCGAGCCGGAGGACGACCTGCGGACCGCGTTCCAGCGCGACCGGGACCGGATCCTGCACAGCAAGGCGTTCCGCCGCCTGGCGCACAAGACCCAGGTGTTCATCGCGCCCGAGGGCGACCACTACCGGACGCGCCTGACGCACACGCTGGAGGTGGCGCAGATCGCCCGCACGATCGCCCGCGCGCTGCGGCTCAACGAGGACCTCACCGAGGCGATCGCGCTGGCGCACGACCTCGGGCACCCGCCGTTTGGCCATGCGGGCGAAGCGGCCCTGGACGCGGCCATGGCGCCGTGGGGCGGCTTCCGGCACGATGCGCAGAGCCTGCGCGTGGTCGAGCGGCTCGAGCGCCGGCGTCGCGCCGACGGGAGCCTGGCGTGGGGGTTGAACCTCACCTGGGAGGTCCGCGACGGCATCGCGGGCCACTCCAAAGGGTTGCGCGACCTGCAGGCCGCGGACCACGGTGATCCCCTGCCGGCGACGCTGGAAGGCCAGGTGGTGCGGCTGGCCGACCGCATCGCCTACGTGCACCACGACACCGACGACGCGGTGCGCGCCGGCCTCATCGACGAGAGGGCGGTGCCGGAAGCGGTCACCGCCGTGCTGGGCCCGACGCGCGGGCGCTGGCTGGAGGTGATCGTGCAGGACGTGGTGGCCACCAGCGCGGACGCCGCGGTGGTGGACCTGTCGCCCCCGGTGCGGCAGGCCCTGAACGCCCTCAAAGACTTCCTGACCGCACGGGTCTACCAGGTGGCCGCGGCCCTGCAGGAAGCCAGCAGAGCCCAGCGGCTGCTAGAATGGTTGTTCCAGCACTATACGGCACACCCGGACGCCCTGCCGCCCGACGCCCGGGCGGCAGCGGCCGATGAGCCGCTGGCGCGGGTGGCGTGCGACTTCCTGGCGGGCATGACCGACCGGTACGCGATCCGGACGTTCACCGGGCTGTTCGTGGTGCAAGGGGTGGACGGCATCTAACGGAGGCGAGCGACGGGACGTGCTCGCGGGCGCCCCGCGTGCACGAGGGCCCGGGGGTGCCGGCGACGCGTGGGTTCTCGGAGGGCCCTGCGGCACGCCCGAGATCGCTGCGGGCTGTGAACCGGCACCGCACCCACGGTGCGGCGACCGGCGGAGTATCGCCAAGGCAGCACAGTGGAGGTGAGAGACCGCGTATGGACGCGCTGCTGTGGGGACCGATCGTCGGCGTGGTCGGCCTGGCCTACGCGCTGCAACTCGCCGCGCGCGTGGCGCGCCAGGACCCGGGCACACCGCAGATGCAGGAGCTCTCCGGGGCGATCCGGGAAGGAGCCATGGCCTTCCTGGCCCGCGAGTACCGCGCGATCGGGCTCTTCGTGGCCGTGTTGTTCGTCGTCCTGGCCACGAAGGTGACCCCCGGGATCGACGTCAAGACCGCCGTCGCTTTCGTGATCGGCGCCGCCTGCTCGGTGGGTGCCGGGTTCTTCGGCATGCGCATCGCGACCCTGGCCAACGCCCGCACCGCGCAGGCCGCCCGGCAGGGTCTGGCGACCGCCATGACCGTGGCGTTCCCCGGCGGTGCCGTCATGGGGATGACGGTGGTCGGCCTGGGACTGGTGGGCGTGGGCGTCCTCTACCTGCTCTACCGGGATCCCAACCAGGTGATCGGGTTCTCGCTGGGCGCCTCGTCGGTGGCGCTGTTTGCGCGCGTGGGCGGCGGGATCTACACCAAGGGCGCCGACGTGGGCGCCGACCTGGTGGGCAAGGTCGAGGCCGGCATTCCCGAAGACGACCCGCGTAACCCGGCGGTGATCGCCGACGCCGTGGGCGACAACGTGGGCGACGTGGCGGGGATGGGGGCAGACCTCTTCGAGTCCTACGTGGGCTCGGTGATCGCCGCGATCGCCATCGGGCTGGCCCAGGTGCAGGCGCCCGGCGCACTGGCGGCCCTCTGGCTGGCGGCCGCCGGCGTGCTGGCGTCCATCGTGGGGACGTTCTTCGTGCGGGGCACCGACCCGCAGCGTGCCCTGCGCATGGGAACGCTGGCCAGCGCCGCCGCCATGGCCCTTGGCTCGTACCTCGTGACGCGGGCGGTGCTGCCGCCCGATCGTGCCGGGGGCGCGTTCGGCGCCGTGCTGCTGGGTCTGGCGGCGGGGATCGTCATCGGGTTGGTGGCCGAGTACTACACCTCGGGCCGCGAGGTCACGCGCCTGGCCGAGGCGGCCACCACCGGGCCCGCGCCGGTGATCATCGCCGGCACGGCCCAGGGCATGCTCAGCACCGTGGTGCCGCTGGTGGTGATCGGGCTGGCGACCATCTTCGCGTTTCGTCTGGCCGACTTCTACGGCATCGCCCTGGCGGCCGTGGGCATGCTGTCCATCACCGGCATGACGGTCTCGGTGGACGCCTACGGCCCGATCGCCGACAACTCGGCCGGCATCGCCGAGATGGCCCACCTGGGCGCCGACGTCCGGCGGGTGGCCGACCAGCTCGACGCGGCAGGGAACACCACGGCCGCCATCGCCAAGGGGTTCGCCATCGGGTCGGCGGCGCTCACGGCCCTGGCCCTGTTCTTCTTCTACCGGCAGGCCGTGGGGCTGGAGACCCTCAACATCATGGACGCCGAGGTCATCGCGGGGCTGTTCATCGGCGGCATCGTGCCCTTCTACTTCGCGGCGCTGGCGATGCGGGCCGTGGGACGCACGGCGCAGACGATGGTCGGTGAGGTCCGCCGCCAGTTCCGGGAGATCGCGGGCCTGATGGAGGGCCGTGCACGGCCCGAGTACGCCCGGTGCGTCGACATCGCCACCCGCGGGGCCCTGCGGGAGATGATCGTGCCCGGGCTGTCGGCCGTGGTGATCCCCATCGCCGTCGGTCTGCTGCTCGGCAAGGAGGCGCTGGGCGGGCTGCTGGCCGGCGCCATCGTGACGGGCGTGCCGCTGGCGCTCTACCTGGCCAACGCCGGCGGCGCCTGGGACAACGCCAAGAAGCACATCGAGGAGGGCCACCTGGGCGGCAAGGGCTCGGACGCCCACAAAGCGGCGGTCATCGGGGACACCGTGGGCGATCCGTTCAAGGACACCGCGGGTCCGTCGCTCAACATCCTGCTGAAACTGATGACCGTCGTGGCGCTGGTGTTCGCCCCGCTGTTCCGCTGAGCGGGGTGCAGGGCGCCATCGTATCCCGTGACCGCGGGAGGAAGCGCTGTGGAGCCCACAGAAGGTGGCGGACGGGTAGCCCGGCGCGGTCCGGCGGCATCCGCAGAGGAGGCAGCATCGTGGCAGGACGGCAGGGAAATACCGAGATTCCGGTGCGCGTCCAGGGGAAGCACCTGGAGGTCACCGACGCGTTGCGGCAGTACGTGGAGCAGAAGGTCGGGAGGCTGACGCGGTACCTCGACCACATTCAGGAGGCCCAGGTCGTGCTCAGCACCACCCGGGACCGGGTGGCCGGGCGGACGATGGGCGTGGAGATCACGGTCTGGTGCGATGGCCTGGTGCTGCGGGCCGAGGAGTTCTCCGAGGACATGTACGCCTCGATCGACCTGGCGACCGAGAAGCTGGAGCGGCAGATCGAGAAGTACCGCAGCCGGATGATCGAGAAGCGGCGGCTGGACGCCACGCGCCGGCGGCGGCGTGCGGAGCAGGCCGTGGAGGTCGCCCTGCGGGCCCCCGACGTGGCCGAGGAGGCGACGCCCGGGATCGTGCGCGTCAAGCGGTTCCCGGTGAAGCCCATGACCGAGGACGAGGCCGTGCTCCAGATGGAGCTGCTGGGCCACGCGTTCTTCGTCTTCCGCGACGCCGCGACGGAACGGCTGCGGGTGCTCTACCGCCGCCGCGACGGCAACTACGGCCTCATCGACCCCGAAGGCTAAGAGTCCGCGGGAGCGCGGCGCGGACGGGGAGGGTACGGTGGCGCGCGACGGCGGGCAGTCCACGGCGGCCCAGGCGGAGGAGATCATCCGGCGGTTGCGCGGGGTGGTGGCGGCGCGCGTCGTGCCCACGCCCGACGGCGCCATCGACGTCGTGCACGTGCTGGGGCAGGCCGACCGCAGCCCACGCCTGATCGCCACCGACGTGGTGTCGGCGCTGGCGGCGGAACTGGGCGTGCACCTCGACCCCCGCCAGGTGCGGGTGGCGGCGATGCGGCCCGAAGAGCAGACCACGGCCACGCCCCAGGCGCGGCTGAAGTTCGTGGGCCTGTCGCTGTCGGTGGTCCGCGACAGCGCCGAGGTCAAGGTGCACCTCGAGGACCGGGGGATGCTCTACGAGGGCGTGGCCGCGGGGCCCAACGTGCCGCGGCACCGCCTGGCGCTGGTGGCCCAGGCGGCGCTGCGCGCCGTCGAGGTGTTCCTGCGGGCGCCCGGGCTGCTGGCCTTCGACGGCGTGACCACCACGCGGGTGGGCGACCACGAGGTGGCCGTGGTGGCCGTGGTGCTCACCGGCAGCGAGCAGGAGGTCCTGGCCGGGTCGTCGGTGGTGCGCGACGACGTGCGCGAGGCCGTCGTGCGGGCGGTGCTGGCCGCCGTCAACCGGCCCATCTCCTGGCTCACCGCCCAGCGCTAGGCCCGCACGGGCGCCAGCGCCGCCGCGGGTCGCGCTGTCGCTGTGCAGGTCGTCGCGCCACGCAGCGGTGGTGGACGCCGCGCGCCGCGGATGGTGG
>CAZGNA010000077.1:0-12338 GCA_964526945.1 uncultured bacterium | reverse complement strand
GGCGCGGTCCCGCGACGGCCTGGAGGCGGTGTACGCGGAGCTGTGCGCGCTGCTCGCCCGCCGCGGGCTGCCCGGCGTGCGCGGCGAGACGCTGGCCGAGTACCGGACGCGGGTCGTGGCCCGGCTGGACGCGCCGGAGGTGGCGCGGGTGTTGACGATGGTGGAGGAGGCGGTCTACGGCGGCGCTGCCCACGACGCCGTGGCGCTCGCAGCGGCCCGCGAGGACCTGGCACGGCTGACGCGACGCCGATGGCGGTAGCAGGAGGGGCGCGGCGTCCGCAGCCGCGGGACCTGCTGATAGGGGCGATGGTCGCGGCGGCTGCGCTGGCGGCCGCTGCGCGCTTCTGGGCGCTGGGCGAGCCGGCAGGCCTGGTGTTCGACGAGGTGTACTACGTGCCGGCCGCCCGGCAGGTGCTGGCAGGTCACGAGGTCACGGAGGAGCGCACGCACCCGCCGCTGTCGAAGCTCATCATCGCGGGCTCGATACGCCTGGCGGGCGATCGACCGGTCGGGTGGCGGCTGGCGAGCGCTGTCGCCGGCGTGCTCACCATCGCTGTGGTGTACGCGCTGGGCCGCGCGCTGTTCCACGACGTGTTCGTTGCGGTCGCAGCCGCCCTGCTCGCCGCCCTCGACGGGCTCCTCTTCGTGGAGAGCCGCGTGGCCAAGCCCGATGTTTTCCTGGTGCTGTTCGCAGCGACAGCGTACTGGGCGTTCTGGCGTTACCTGCACGCTGCGGGTGCGGCCCGCGGCAGGTATGCCTGGCTGCTGCTGGCCGGTGCGGCGGCGGGCTGCGCGGTCGCCACGAAATGGACCGCCGTGCCGCCGTTGCTGGGGCTGGGCGTGCTGTTCGTCGTCGCCCATGGACGGCAAGCTCCGGCCGCCGCGCGCGCGGACGGGTGGGCGCTGCTGGGAGCCCTGGGGCTGCTCCCGGTCGGCATCTACCTGCTCGCCTACGTGCCCTACCTGCAGCGAGGACACACGCTGGGTGACCTGGTGGCCCTGCACCGCTGGATGTTCGCCTTCCACACCGGGCTGACCCAGGGGCATCCGTACCAGTCCGCGTGGTGGTCGTGGCCGCTCCTCGTGCGTCCCATCTGGTACGAGTACCGGGAGGTCGCGCCCGGGGTGGCGCGCGGCGTGCTCGCCATCGGCAACCCGGTCCTGTGGTGGGCGGCGCTCCCCGCGCTGGCCGCCACGGCGCTGGCGGCCGTGCGCGCGCGCAGTCGCGCCGACGCGGTGCTGCTGGTGGGGTTTGCGCTGGGCTGGGGCCAGTACGCGTTCATCTCGCGGGTGCTGTTCCTGTATCACTTCCTGCTGGCCCTGCCGTTCCTGCTGCTCGCGCTGGCGCGAGGGCTCGGGCGGGGGCGCACGGCCGGCGACGGCCCGGTCCTGCTGTACCTGGCGCTGGCTGCCGCGTGGTTCGTGGCGTTCTTCCCGCTGCTGGCGGGCCAGCCCATCGCCCTCGCGCACTACCGGCGGCTCATCTGGTTCGGCTCGTGGATCTAGGGCGGCCCGAGCATCGGACCCGCGGCCAGGGAGCCCTGCCTGCCACCGGCACCGGCAGGGTCCGGAGCAGGCTCCTGGACGGCGTGAGCGTGGTTCTCCCCGCCTTCAACGAGGCCGACAACCTCGACGCCACGGTCCGCGAGCTGCTGCCGGCGGTGATCGCAGCCGCCACCGACGTCGAGATCGTGGTGGTCGACGACGGCAGCACCGATGCCACCCCGGCGGTGGCCGCCCGACTGGCGGGTGAACTGCCGGTGCGGGTGCTGCGGCACGCCCGCAACCGCGGCTACGGCGCTGCGCTGCGCACAGGGTTCGGGGCGGCACGCAAGCCGTGGGTGCTCCTGCTGGACGCCGACGGGCAGTTCGTCCCGGCCGAGCTCGACCGGTTCGTGGAGGCGACGCGCCATGCCGACGTGGTCGTTGGCTACCGCCAGCGGCGCGCCGATCCCCGCCACCGTCGGGTCTTCGCGCTGGTCTGGCGGTGGTTGATGCGGGCGCTGCTGGGCGTGCAGGTGCGCGACGTGGACTGCGCGTTCAAACTCATGCCGACCGCCCTGGTGCAGTCGCTGGCGCTGGAGGCAGACGGGGCCTTCATCAGCGCGGAGCTGCTCGGCAAGGCCCGCCGGATGGGCGCACGCATCGCCGAGGTGCCGGTCTCCCACCGCCCGCGCCGTCGCGGCCGGCAGACCGGGGGCGCTCCGCGCGTGCTCCTCAAGGCGTTCTACGAGCTGGTCCGTCTGGGATGGCAGGTCCGGCGGTTTTCCGCGGGCGCCTGGCGAGGTCCCACAGGATGACCAGCCCCCAGCCCAGCGCCACCACGGTGACGACGCCCAGGGCCCGGACCACGGGCGGTGCGAAGACCGTCTGCTCCACCCACGCCGGCAGGCGCACGGTGTGCAGGTAGGGCCGGCTGTAGGCATAGAGCACGTTCAACGCGAAGAGGGCAGACACACCGCCGTACAGCGACCAGAAGCGCCGGTCGACGTAGCCCGCCGCCGCGAGGGTCGGGAGCGCCGGCAGGAGGTACCGCTCGTGTGCCCGGGTGGGCAACGCGAAGGCCGCCAGCAGGACGATCGCCGCTCCGGGGAGCAGTGCGCGTAGCGCGCCGGCGCGCCAGGTGCACACGGCCACGGCCGCGGCCGCCGTGCCGGCGGCCACGAGCCCCCACGTGGCGAGGGGCACGCCGGCCCAGCGGATCGCATCGCTGACCCAGAACCCCTGGATGGCGCCCCACAGGTTGAACGCCATGACGCTGCCGTAGGGGTACACCTGGGCCGCGTCCGCCAGCAGGCGTCCGAGCTCGACGGGCGTCAGGCCAAACGGCCGGGCGAGCAGCGCGATGGTGGCGAGCGAGACCCCGGCGCACAGGGCCAGACGTCTCACCCGTCGCGCGGGCGGGTCGCCGGCACCGAGGTGCAGCAGGGCCAGGCCAGCGGGAAGGAGCGCCGGGGCGGTCTGAGGTTTCACCAGCACGGCCACGGCGAGCCACGTGGCCGCGGCCAGGGGTGCCGGCCGGGGGCCGCACAGGGCCAGCAGGCCCGCCAGCATCACCAGCGCGCCCACGGCGTCGACCTGGCCCCAGATCGCGCTCGTGAAGACGATCCCGGGATTGAGGAGGTAGGTTGCCGCAACGGTCAGCGCCGCAGGATGGTGCTGCTGCAGGCCGACCTGCAGCAGGAGCCATGCGGTGGCGAGGTCGGCTGCGACGGCCGGGAGTTTCAGCGCCACGAGCCAGGCGACGTCGTTGAAGCGGACCGCAGCGTCGACCGCGCCGAGCAGCCACAGCACGTAGAGATACCCGGGGAGGTAGTCCGCGAACTGTCCGCCGTAGAACGCGGCGGGACCCCCGCCGGCCAGTGCCACGGCCCACGCTTTGAACGAAGCGACGTCAGAAGGATAGCCGCCAGCGGGGAGCAGGACTGCCCGCAGCGCGAGCCCTGCGGCGGCGAGGTTCCACCACTGCCGACAGACGGGTGTGGGCGGTTCCGTCGTGCGCGGTTCCATGGTGGTCTGCCGGAGACCGCCGGCATGCGGGTGGTTCGCGGCCGCGTGGGGGCCTTCCCTGCGTCACCACCGTACGGTGCACACCGGACGGCCGATGCTCACGGGTGGGAGGACACACGTGGGCGCGACCCAGGAAGCGCAAAGGGGTCTGACGCTGCTCGAGGTCCTGGTGGCCGTGCTGGTGTTCGCCGGCCTGGCGGCGGTGACCACACGCACGATGGGCCTGGTGCTGCGGGTGGCCGCCGAGCAGGGGCGCAGAGCGACCGCGGCGGCGCTGGCCGCACAGGTGCTGGAAGACGTGCGGGCGGGGGCAGAGGCTCAGCTCGCGGAGGCCGCGCGCCGGCGGGGCTTCGACTGCCTTCGAGACGACGGTCCGCGCGCCTTTGCGGCACCGTACGAGGCCTACGGCTACACGGTGACGATCACAGGCGTGCGGCTCGATCCGGCCGAGGCGTTGCCTGATTGGCTGGTCCCGGCCCCGGCCGCGCCCTGCCGGCCGCCGCCGAGAGCCCACGACGACCTGCTCCGGTGGATCAGCGTGCAGGTGACGTTTCGCGGGCGGCTGCTGGTCGAGACCACGTCGGCGATGCTGCGGGGGCGGCGGTGATCGGCCTCGGTGTCGGAGGTCCGGCCGCCTGCTGCCCGACCCCAACGTCGAGGTGCAACGGGCCACGCGGTGCCCTCGCATTCCTGGCACGATCATCGCCGCCGTCAACGCCCCGATCGTTGGGGGGCGAGGCGGGGCGTGGGGGAGGCCTCTCATGGGCGCGGAGAGCCAGACGGGCACGCAGGGCGCTGCCCTCATTGGGGTCATGGTGACGGCGATCGTCGCGTCGGTCGTGATTGCCGCACTGGTCGCCACCACCATGGACGACGCCACCATGGCCGCCAGTCACGTGCGCGGACATCAGGCGCTCGCTGCCGCCGAGGCCGGTGCCTACCGGGCACTGGCCGAGCTGCGGCGTCGCGTCCGTGTCGACTTGCCGCAACGGCTGCGGGCGGAGGACCTGCCAGTCGTGGGCGCTCTCTGCCGCGCCACGGACCGGACGGGCCGGTCGCCGGTGGAGCTCGTCGCACGGTTCGCGCTGCCCGCCGATCGGCAGGCGACCGACTGGACGGTGGCGGGCGAGACGGCGTACCTGTCCGTTGGCACGGCCGACCGGCCGATCCGCGTGCTCGGTACAGCGCCGGGCCCCGCGGGGGCCGAGTTCCATGCGACCGTCGCGGTCCGGTGGTCGCAGCGACCGCCTGTCTGCCAGGCCGCGTCGCCAGAGGGAGAGCTCGAGCGTTACGTCTTTTGGTTCGACCACGCCGTGCTGGCGGTGGGGCGTGCAGGGTCGGCGCGGCGCCTCGTCTGCCTGCGCAGCGAGGGTGCCGAGGCCTGTGCGCGATGGTTTCCCCACCCCGCGTCCACCTGGCAGGGCAGCCACGTGCGTAGCGGCGGCGCCCTGGGTGGCTGGCCGATCGTGGTCGCCGAACGCCCTGTCGTGGCGGATGCTTTGCTCGTGCTCGGCGACGGTCCGACGTGGATGCACACGGGCACCCGCATCGACGGCAGCGTCCACACCAACGGCGCGCTCCGGGTGGCGGGCACGCCCGCGTTCAGCGGCCCGGTGACCCAGGTGGCGACGGCCATGCAGTTCTATGGCTGCGGATGGCCGCGCAGCCTGGAGATACCCGACGATGCTGCCGCCGAGCACCTGACGGTGCCCGGGTGCGATGCACCGCGGTTCGGGGCGTCCGTCCGGGGAGGCCGCCAGGGCGTCGTGCCCATCGCCGACCCCACCGGCGGTCCCGGTGCGATCAATCCGGCGCGGGCAGCCCTGGGGCTGCACCCCGTGCAGGGGCCCGATCCCACCGTGGAGGAACTCCGCGCGGCCATCACCGACCTCGTCGACGATGACGCGCCGGTGCCCCCGGGGGTCTACGTCGTAGACCAGTGCGGGGGGCGCCCGCGGTGCGGCGGCCTCTACATCGCGGGCACGGTGCGGCGCATGCGTCTTGCCGTCGACGGCGACCTGCAGACGCTGTTCATCGTGCTCGACCAGGCGGGGGACCGCCCCCCAGGCGAGGTCCGGGTGACGATCGACCCGCGCACACGCGCGGTCACGATCGCCAGGCCGGATGGGTCGGTGCGCGCCTATCCGCCGGGCACGTTCAACGGCCTGGTCTACGTCGCGGGTGCGCTGACGGCCACCTATGACACCGACGGCGACGGCGCCCTCGACGATCCCGACGCCGGTCTGCGCGGGGTGGTGCACCCTGCGTTGCACCTGACGATCGCTACGGCGGGCCCGATCGCCATCGCGGACCACCTCGTCGCCCAGGAGGGCTCTCCGGGCGCGTCACGGGGCCTGCTGGGGCTGTGGGCGCGGAGTGGAGACGTGCTCATCGCCGGTGCGCTCGCCCCGCGCGACCTGGTCGTCGACGCCGCCATCCTCGCGCCGCAGGGGCAGGTCTGGGTGGACGGCTGGGACCGCCTTCCCGAGAAGGGTGTCGTGACGGTGTGGGGAGCGCTGGTCCAGCGCACGCTCGGCCCGTTGGGTGGGTTCGATCCGCGCACAGGCTACGGGCGAGCGGTCGCCTACGACGGGCGACTGCGCCTGGCGGTCCCGCCGTTCTTCCCGCGCACTGGCGTCGTCAGCGCGGCAGCCGACAGCAGCGACCCCGCGTTCGCGACCGGTGACCCGCTGTACGACCGCCCGGTCTGGGAGGAGCTGGTGGGCCCGTGATCACGCCGCACGGTGGCCTCCTCCGAGGGGCTGGCGCGGCGAGGGCCCGGCCGGCGCACGCGGCATCGTGCGGGCGCAGGGGGCGCTTCGAAGACAGAGCCGGGTCCACGCTCGTCGAGGTCGTCGTGGCTGTTGCCCTCGGCGGCGTGCTGGTCGGCGCCGCGGCAACGGGCCGGGCGGTGGTGGCGGAGCGGCGCCTGGCGGCCGCAGCGCGCGTGCTCGTGGCCGATCTGCGGATGGCCGGCCATCGGGCGAGTGCCGAACGTACCTGCTATCGCGTGGTCTTCGACCTGTCCCGCGAGACGTACGCGATCATGCGGTTCGCCGGCGTGGTGGGCAACGGGGCCCCGCACTGCGACACCGGGCGGTTGGAGGGGCCCCTGTTCGCCCAGGACCCCCTCCCCGGCGCCAGCAGGCGCATGCCGCCAGGCGTAGACCTCCACACCGCCTCCTTCCCGTCGCACCGCGTGACCTTCAGCCCCCTGGGGAATCCGACCGCGGGGACGGTGGAGCTGCGGGCACCCCACGGGCCGAGGCGGCGCGTGACGGTGGAAGTGACAGGCTACGTGCGTCTATCAAGCCCGTAGTTGGGCATCTTGACAGGCAGTGGAGGCGTAGACGCGCCTGAGCCCACACGCGGCGGCAGGCAGGGGTTTGCGCCTTCGACTGCGAAGTCTTGTAGAACGGGCAGGTGGGCTTTGCCGGGGTCTCCTGCCGGGTGGTACCCGAGGAGGTGAACCGCACGCCCATGGGCCTCTTCTCGTCCGGCGCCCAGGTGCACGTCGGGATCGATATCGGCAGCGACACTCTCAAGGTGGTCGAGGTGCAGGGCACGCAGCGGGCCGGGTTCCGCTTGCTGAAGGTCGGCACGGCGCCCTGCCCGCCCGGCGTCATCCGCGACGGAGTGCCGACCGGTCCCGAGGAACTGGGCAGTCACATCCGGGCGCTGCTGGATCGTACCGGCATCCGCACCGAGCGGGCGGTCATGGGGGTCGGCGGGCAGGCGGTGACGGTGCGTGAGGTGCGCGTTCCGCCCATGACGCAGCAGGAGCTGACGGCAGCCGTCCGCTACGAGGCTGAGCGCTACCTGCCCTACAACATCAAGGAAGTGTACATGGACTACCAGGTCCTCGGGGAGGCGGCCGAGGACGGGCGGCGGATGCTGGACGTGCTGGTGGTGGCCGCGCGGCAGGACGTGGTGGATCGCATCGTGGCCACGGCCGATGCCGCTCGCGTGCAGCTGGGCATCCTCGACGTGGAGTCCTTCGCGCTGCTGCGCGCGGTGATGTCGGGCGCCATCGAGGGCCAGACGGTGGCCATCGTGGACCTGGGCGCGGAGGCCTCCGACATCCTGATCACGGAAGGCCCGCGGCTGCGGTTCACCCGGAACATCCCCATCGGCGGCGCTGCGCTCGTCACCGCGATCCACGAGGCCATGGACGTGGACCTGACCACGGCCCGCAGCCTGCTGGAGGAGAAGGGTGAGGTGCTGGAAGAGGGGGTGACCGCGGACCACACGACGGAGCGCCTCCACGACATCATCGCGCCGCACATCGGCGACCTGATCACGGAGATCCGGCGGTCGCTGGACTACTACCAGACGCGGTCGCGGACGGCCGTCATCAACCAGATCCTCCTGGCCGGCGGTCTGGCGCGACTGCGGAAACTCGACAGGGCGATCGCCGCGGAACTGGGCATCACGACCGCCGTGGTCTCGCCCTTCGCGAACGTGAAGGTCAACACCGCGGCGGTGCCGCCCGAGCGCCTGGAGGCGCTCGGGCCTACGATGGCCGTTGCTCTCGGGCTGGCCATGCGCGGAGGTGACGTCGGGTGATCCGCATCAACCTTCTCCCCAGAGCGCCCCGCCGCCGGTTTCCCGCGCTGCGGGTCCTGGAGCTGGCGATCCCCCTGGGTGTGCTGGTGGCGGTGATCGTGTGGGCGGTGGTGCTCAACGGCCAGGTGGGCGCGCGACGGGCCGACCTGGCCCGTGTGGACCGGGAAGTTGCCGAACTCCGGCCCGCGGTCGCCCGGGTGGAGGAGCTCGACCGTCAGATCGCCGCGCTGCGGCTCAAGGAGAACCTGCTGGCCGACCTGTTGAAGCAGCAGCTGCCGGCGGCGTCGATCCTCAACGAGGTCCGGCTCCTGATCCCCCGGGACGTCTGGTTGACGGCGATGTCCGTCCCTGAGGAGGCCACCCTCAACCTGGAGGGCTTCGGCATGACCTACTACGCCGTGGCCCAGCTCATGGACAACCTGGCCCTGGGGCAGCTGTTTCGTTCGGTGGATCTCACCGTGGTGCAGCTCGAGCGGGTGGGCGAGACGGAGGTCGTGCGCTTTCAGGTGAACGCCCGGGTGCTCAAGCCCCAGGCGACAGTGGAAGGGGTGCGGCAGTGAGAGGGCTCAGCCCACGCGAGCGGATCCTCATCGCGCTGGTGGTTGCCGCGATCATCGGCGCAGGGTTCTACCTGCTGGTCTACGTGCCCCAGACGGACACCCTCGCACGTCTGGACCGCGAGCTGGCCGCCAAGCACCAGGAACTCAGCCGGCTCCAGGCGCTGGCCGCCACCCGAGAGGCCAAGGAAGCCGAGTACGCGGCGCTGGTCGATCGCATCCGGCTCGTCGAGCGGCGGCTTCCTCCCGAGCGCGAGATCCCCAACTTGATCCGCCAGCTCCAGGACGCCGCCCGGGAGGTCGGCATCAAGCTGACCCTGCTGCGGCCGGGGCCGACCCAGGCACCGACGGCCGCGGCGCCGCAGCCTCCGGCCCCCGCCGGGCAGCAGGCCGCGCAGCGGCCGGCGCAGGCGCCACCGTACCAGCTCTTCCGCGTGGACCTGGGGTTCGATGGCACGTATCCGGACCTCATTCGCTACATGGGGCGCCTGGAGAACTTCCCGCGGTTCCTCGTGTTGCGCCAGGTGTCGCTGGCGCCGGCGGAGCTGCCGCGACTGCGGGTGACGCTGCAGGCCACGACCTACGTGCTGCCGCGGGAGCAGCCGCCGACCCAGCCCTGACCGGGGGGCAGCCCCGGTGCCCCAGTCGCTGGCCAGACTGCTCGACCGCGAGCAGGAACGTGTCACCCTCGCCTGGGCGTCGACGCTGGCCCAGCTGCGGGCGTCGGCGTTCGTGCATCGCCCCGTCGAGGAGCTCCGCAGGCTGGGTCGGGCCTATCTGGCCGCGCTGGTGCAGTACCTGGACACCGGGGACCCGGCGCGGCTGCAGGAGTTCGTGCGGCGGGAAGCTGCCATGCGTCTCGCCATGGGGTTCACCGCCGCGGAGGTCGTCCAGGGGTTCACCGCGTTTCGGGAGCTGGCCCAGGAGCTCTGCGTGCGGCCGGTCGCCAGCGAGAGCGAGCGGCTCGAGCTCACCGACCGCCTGAGCCGGGCCACCGATTACGCCATCGTGGAGTTCGTCACGCACTACCAGCAGCTGGCGGAGCAGCGCGAGGTCACCCACCGGCGAGAGCTGGAACAGCTGCAACGCGCCCTCGCCGGCCAGTCGGTGGTGGACGAGGTCACCGATCTCTTCACCGATCGGTTCTTCGACGCCCACCTCCCGGTGGAGGTACGCCGCGCCGCCCGCTACGGTCATGCGGTCACCGTGGTGGTGCTGGAGATCGACCAGTTCGAGGCCCGCCACGCGCGCTACGGGCCGATGGTGGCCCAGGCCGCGCTGCGGGCCGTGGCCCGGGTGCTTCGGGAGGGCACCCGTGAGTCGGACGTGAAAGCCCGCACAGGCGAGACGGAGTTCAGCGTGGTGCTGCCCGAGACCGGAGCGGGTGCGGGCTACGTGGTCGCCGATCGCATTCGCATGCGCGTGTCGGCGTTGCCGGCTCCCGGCCTCGAGATGGCCGCGGGAAGCGGCGAGCCGGCCACGGTGTCGGTTGGCGTCGCGACGTACCCGGAGCACGCGACGACTGCCGAGGCCCTCATGCGCACTGCCCGGGAGGCGCGTGACACGGCCCGTCTGCTGGGCGGGGATACGGTCGTGCAGGCCGCCACGGTCGGCCGCGGGGACCCACCCCCGCCGCGGTGACCCGGAACCGTTGCGCGGCGAGAGCTCGGAGTGCGACGACGTCGTGCTGGCCGATGACCGGCAGCCGCACGGTGCAGGCGCCGGGCATCCGGCGGCTTACAGGCGCACCCGTTGCTGTTCGTGCAGCATGCGCGTGGCTTCCAGGTACGTCAGCCAGGTGCCCGTCTGCTGGTAGACGACGTAGCGCAGGAAGCCCACGACGGACATGTACAGGGTCTCCGCGGAGAACGGGCGCAGGTTCTCCACGCGTGGCATCACCACCAGCCCCAACCCCAGGTGGGGCGCCGAGGGGGTCCCGGGCCACCCCGCGGGCGCGGTCCCCGCGTCGGGGCTCGGCGTGGCAGGCGCGGGCGCGGCCGGTGCGGACGACGGTGGAACGGGCCCTCCGCCTGCAGCACCGGCAGGGACCGGGGCGGTGCGGTCAGCTGGCGGGGGCGATGTCGGGGCCTGGAAACCGTGGGCGGGCAGGGTGCCGGGGCGGGCTGCCTGGGTTCGTGGAGGATACACGATGATGACCGAGACCACGGCGCCGTCGAGGCCGAAGGCGATGCCATGCTGATCGTACGCCATGCCCATCAACCCTTCGACCACGGCGTCGGCGAACTGTTCCCCAAAGATCCGCCGCACGTCCGCCACCGTGGCGCCCGGCGCCACGCCCTCGGCCGTGCGCAGGAGGCTGTTGGTGGTCGAGATGGCCCGCACGACGCCATCGACGACGTAGACGTTGATGCCGTAGCGGGGGAAGGCGTACAGCGTGCCCTCCCGCAGGACCCGCGCTTCGGCGGGCTGGCCCAGACGCGCCACGACCGAGGACACGGAGCGTCCCAGGGCGATGCCGGCGAGGCTCTGGCCCGGGGTGATGAGCACCGTGGCGCTCGACCCCTGTTGGGCGACGACCGGCCAGCTCACTCCGAGGATGAAGGCCAGCAGCAGCAGCCAGCTCCCGCGCGTCATGTGCGTTGCCTCCCGCACCGCGACGGCGTCCTGGCCGCCGCGAGGTCGAGGTCACGTCACCCTGCTATTCTGACCTGTGCCCCAATCTCCTGCCCTCGAGGCACACGGCGGGTGCCCACCGCCCCGGGCCGGCCGCAGACGGGCCAGCTGCCCGGGCGCAGACCACGGTGGGCCCCGGCGGGCTCGTGCCAGCCACGCAGGGGCCGGTGATGGTGGGGGCAATGCCAGGCTACCCGGTCGTGCTGGCCCTCCTGGGCGCGATCCTCGGGAGCTTCGCCAACGTGCTGATCTATCGCCTGCCGCGTGAGGAGTCCATCATCTGGCCGGGATCGCGGTGCCCCGCCTGCGGCGCGCCGATCCGGGCATGGGACAACGTTCCGGTGCTGAGCTACCTGCTGCTGCGCGGGCGCTGCCGTGCCTGCGGCGGGCGGATCAGCCCGCGGTATCCGCTGGTGGAGGCTCTCATGGCCGGGCTCACGGTCGTGGCCGGTCTGCGCGTGCCCCTGACGGGCGGGTGGGAGGCAGTCCTGCAGACCGTCGGTGCCGTGGTGTTTGTGTTCCTGCTGGTGGTCATCACCTTCATCGACTTGGACCACCAGCTCATCCCCAACCGACTGACCTACCCCGGGACGGTCGTCGGCGCGCTGTTGGCGGCTGCGCTGGACAGACTCGGGCCCGCGCTGGTGGCCGGGTTTGGGGCGGCGGTGCTGCTGTGGCTGATCGTGGTCGTCAGCCGCGGCGGCATGGGGTTGGGTGACGTGAAGCTCGCCGCCCTGATCGGCGTCTTCCTCGGGGCGCCGGCGCTGGCGGCGGTAGCGCTGTTCCTGGGATTCGTCAGCGGCGGGTTGGTGGGCCTGGTCCTGCTCGCGCTGCGGCTGCGGGGGCGGAAGGACGCCATCCCCTTCGGACCGTTCCTGGCGGCCGGCGCGCTGGGCGCGATGTTGTGGGGGGAGGCGTTGCTCGGGTGGTACTGGCCGTGAGGGCCCCGCGGTCCCGCCGGACGCCGGATCGGCGGGTCGTGTGGGCGGGCCACAGGCGGCATCCCGGCGACGGGTCTAGACTGTCCAGTACGGACTAGGTGTTTGCACTTTGAGACTCCAACCGAGCCCT
>CAZGNA010000076.1:0-12397 GCA_964526945.1 uncultured bacterium | reverse complement strand
TTCATGAGTGCATCCACAAGCGCGTTATAGGCCGGTTTCGGTCGATAGAACTCATCGAATATGAGCGCAGAAGGCAGGAGTGCCACTGGAGTCCGCAGCCGAACTTCCTGGCTGACGGACCAGTTTTGTGAGAATAAATTCGAGCACGCCTCGGGCACGTCCTCCTACCCGGCCCAACGCTGCCCGAGGGCCGTCTTCGGCGCCTTCGGCTGGAGTGCAGGTACGATCTCCTACCCGGCCCGGCGTGCTGGCGGTGGTCGTGAGGCTCAACGCGTGGAGATCACGGCACCTCGAGGGATGCATGGTTGGTGGCGGAGCGATCCCGGGTACCATGACGCTCCCCGAGGAGCGCGCACGGTGTCGCCTGAGGGCGCGGGTGTGGGGTCAGGGCGTGGACTCGGACTCCATCAGCAACGCGCCGTTCAGCACGACCCGCGCCCGGAGCCTGACCGCGCGCCGCAGCGTGTTCAGGACGTAGCAGTGCCGCTCGGCTTCCTCCACCAGCGCCCGGATGCGCGCCGCAGGGTCCGGGCTCTCGAGGTGGATCTCGTAGCGGATCTCCTCGAAGCCGAGGTTGGGGACGTCCGGCACCCGCCCGCCGCGCCGGTCCAGGTAGCCGCGGATCTGGAACTCCAGCTTCCCCAGGGTGAGCTCGCGCAGCGCCGCCACACGGGCGAACTGGACGCCCTCTCAGAATCCCAGCGACGCCAAAAAGTACTGGAGCGGGGACGGTCCCTGGCCCGTGCCCGCGCGCTCGACGGGCTCGTCGCAGACGACGCGGTGCCCCTCGAGCCTCGCTTCGGAGCGCTGACCGTCCACCAACGCGGTGGCGACCCGGATCACGCCGCGGGTCGTGGCGGGATCGGCGGTGGCGAACGCCGTGTAGGTCTTCGCGACGTACTCCTTGAGCTCGGGCGACAGCCTGATCGGTGCCATGGGTGCCTCCTCACGTGATCGTCGAGCGCACGCTATTGGGTCGCGATCCGCGTGCGGTGGTGCGCCAGGGTGCATGGGTGTCTCCTCACATGATCGTCGACCGCCGGCGCAGGTGCCGGGTCCACCCGGTGGCTGGGCGGCGCCTGTCACCGCTGGGACGGAGATCGTCGGGCGAACCGGCGCGCGTGCGTGCCGGGCGCCATGAAGGTTCGCACCGACGCCGGTGGCCCCCTGCTGCGTCTTGGCGGAGATGCGCGCCACCGTCGGTGACATCCTGCAGGGCCTGTACGGAGGGATCGTCGACGTCGAGTCGGTCGCAGGACACCCTGGGCGCGGGCTGACGCCGTCAGCAGGCCGCGGGCAGTCGGCGGGGAACTTTCTTGTGGTGGGCGTGCGAGGGCTGCGGCCACCTTTCCAGCGGCGGACATGGCCGTGCTAACCTTGCACGCTGCCGCGCTGATGAAGGTGCGAGGATTGCCCCCACAGCCAGGCGGCGGTGGCCGCCGGACAACAGCCGCGCAGCGATGGACGTGAGCATGCGAGGACGGCAACCACGGTTACACGGGGCAGAGGTGCCAGCAGATGCAAGGGACCGGGGGCTGATGTCGCCGAGGGCGATGCGCGCTGTGGCGGCACCGTTGCGTTCTGCGGCCGTCTCCGTCGTGCGCTGCTGGCCATCGCGCGTGAGGAGTCCGGCCGCTCGCTGGTCCCTGCGCTGCGCGGTGGCCTTCGTCCCGCGCTGCTGGCCGTTGCACATGCGGAGTCCAGCCGCCAGCTCGTCCCTGCGCCCCGTCTCGGTCGTGGTCTTCCTCTGGGCGCTCGTCGGCGCCCCTGCCCTACCTGCGACCGGCCGACCGCTGCTCGAGGTCAGCACACCGGTCCTGGTGCAGGGGCAGACGGTGCGCGTGCGCCTGCATGCCACACCCCCGGCGCCGCCACTGCTCGAGGGCGGCGGCCGCCGCGTGCCGATGTTCGTCCACCGGGACGGGTACGAGGCGTTTCTGGGCACGAGCCCGCTCACGCCACCGGGACTGCTGACGCTGCGGGTCTCCCTGGACCGCGACGGGCGGCTGGTCGTGCTGACCCGCACCGTGCGGGTCCGCGCCGGCACGTTCGGCGTACGGCGGCTGCGCGTGCCGCCGCAGCTGCTGGACCCGGCGCTGGTGGCCCTGGAGCGGCGCAAGATCGCGGAGGCGACGGCGCGCCCGCTGCCCGCGCCCCAGTGGGACGGCCCCTTCCGCCTGCCCGTGGACGGCCCGGTGACGTCGAACTACGGCGTGCGCAGCGTCTACAACGGTGTGCCGGCGGGGTATCACCTGGGCGTGGACTTCCGCGCCGACGAGGGCACGCCGGTGGTCGCCGCGGAGCACGGCGTGGTGACGCTGGCCGAGCCGCTGCCGCTGGGCGGACAGACGGTCGTCGTCGACCACGGGGGCGGCGTCTTCACGACCTACCTGCACCTCTCGGCGATCGCGGTGCGGGCCGGACAGCCGGTGCGGGCGGGCGACCTCCTCGGCCGCGTGGGCAGTACCGGGCTCAGTACCGGCCCGCACCTGCACTGGGGCCTGCGCGTGCACGGCGTGCTCGTCGATCCGCTGGAGTGGACGACGGGGGTGCTGGCCCGGCGGTAGCCGCCGCAGGCGGTCGGCGGCCCCCAGGCGTCCTCCGGGCGGCGGTCGGGCGGGTGCGACACGTCGGGGGCCAGCGCGCGCACCTCACTCCCGGATCTGGCCGCTGCCGAGCACGACCCACTTGAGCGAGGTCAGCTCCGCAGGGCCCATGGGGCCGCGGGGGCCGATGCGGTCGGTGCTGATGCCGATCTCGGCGCCCAGCCCGAACTCGCCGCCGTCGACCAGCCGTGTCGACGCGTTGACCAGCACCGCAGCGCTGTCCACGGCGGCCAGGAAGCGCTGCGCGCGCTCCTGGTCGCGGGTGACGATGGCGTCGGCGAGGCCGGTGCTGTAGCGCTGGATGTGGGCCAGCGCCTCCTCCAGACCGTCCACCACGCGCACGTTCAGGATGTAGTCGAGGTGCTCGGTGGCCCAGTCCTCGTCGGTGGCGGGACGCACGCGGGCGGCGGCCGGCCCCCCGGCGCGGGCGGCGATGGCGCGCGCCCGGGCGTCGGCCCGCACCTCGACCCCGGCAGCGGCCAGGGCCGCCAGCACCTGCGGCAGGAAGGCCTCGGCCACCGGCGCGTCCACCAGCAGCGTCTCCAGCGCGTTGCACACGCTGGGCCGTTGCGCCTTGGCGTTGACGGTCAGGCGCACGGCCATCGCCAGGTCGGCGTCGCGGTCGACGAAGAGGTGGCAGACGCCCTTGAAGTGCTTCAGCACGGGCATGCGGGCGTGGGCGACGACCGCGCGGATCAGCCGTTCGCTGCCCCGGGGGATGCACAGGTCGATGCCGTCCGCCTGGAGCAGCGCGGTCACCACGTCGTGCTCGGAGTGGGCGATCACCTGGACGGCGCCGTCGGGCAGCCCGATGCCAGCCAGCAGGTCGCCCAGCACCGCGTTGGAGCGCGACGCCTCACGGCCACCCCGCAGGATCGCCGCGTTGCCGGCCTTGAGGCACAGGACGGCCGCGTCGACGGTGACGTTGGGGCGCGCCTCGTAGATCATGAGGATGACGCCGATGGGCGTGCGCATGCGGCCCACGCGCATGCCGTTGGGCCGCTCGCGCATCTCGACGACCTCGCCCACCGGATCAGGCAGGGCCGCGACGTCCCGGACGCTGCGGGCCATGGCGGCGATGCGCTCGGGGGTCAGGCGCAGCCGGTCCACCAGCGCCGCCCGCTGCCCCGCGGCGATGGCGTCGGCCACGTCGGCAGCGTTGGCGTCCAGCAGGCGCGCGGCGTGGGCCTCCAGCAGGTCGGCGAGCCGCAGCAGCGCGGCGTCCTTGGCGGCGCGGGGCAGCACGCGCATCGCCGCCGCCGCGGCGCGCGCCCGTGCCACGATGGCGTCCACATGGGTGACGTCAACGACCACGGGTGCTCCTCCACGCCCGGGTGCCCGCGTGGTGCTCGCCATCGGTGCGCGCGCCCCGCGGGCACTGGGGCCCCGGACGATCCGCACGTGCCCGGGTCTGGCTGACGCCCCCGACGGGGGCCACCCTGGCTGGTATCGGGACCCGCATCGCGACCATCACCCCGAGAGGACGAGGTTGTCCCGGTGGATGACCTCGATCCGCCCGCCGACCAGGTGGGCGACGTCGTGGCTGCGCCGACCGCGGACCTGCTCGAGCACGGCCCGGTCGTGCGCCACGATGCCCCGGGCGATCTCCCGTCCGCTGGGATCGAGCACCGCGACCAGGTCGCCGGCGCTGAAGGTACCGTGGACTTCGCGGATCCCCGAGGGCAGGAGGCTGCGCCCGCGCTCGCGCAGCGCCGCCGCCGCGCCCTCGTCGACCACGAGCCGGCCGCGGATGCGCGCACTGGCCACCAGCCAGCGCTTCCGGCCCGCGACCGCGCGTGCTGCGGGCAGGAACCAGGTCCCCAATCGCTCGCCGGCCACGACGCGCTCGAGCACGCGCGGCGTGCGGCCATCGGCGACGACCACGGTGCACCCCGCGGCGGTGGCCAGACGCGCGGCGGTCAGCTTGGTGGCCATCCCGCCGGTGCCGAGTGCCGACGGCGTCTGGCGCGCCAGCCGCTCGATCTCGGCCGTGATGGCCGTGACCTCGGGAACGCGGCGGGCCGACGGGTCCCGCCGGGGGTCGCCGGTGTAGAGGCCGTCCACGTCGGAGAGGATGCACAGCAGCTCGGCGCCCACCAGGATCGCCACCAGCGCCGACAGCGTGTCGTTGTCGCCGATGCGGATCTCCTCGGTGGCCACGGTGTCGTTCTCGTTGACGATGGGCACGATGCGTCGCCGCAGCAGCGCCGCCACCGTGTTGCGGGCGTTGAGGTACCGCCGCCGCACCGCCAGATCGTCGGCGGTGAGCAGCACCTGGGCCACGGCGATGCCGGCGCGCGCGAAGTGGCGCGCGTACTCGCGCATCAGCACCGGCTGGCCTACCGCGGCCAGCGCCTGCCGCTCGGGCATGGACGCCGGCCGGGGCAGGCCCAACACCCCTGCGCCGGTGGCGATGGCCCCGGAGGTGACGAGGAGCACCGGGCGCCCGGCGCGGTGCAGGCGGGCGAGCTGGTCGGTGATGGCCCGCAGCCGGTCGGGACGCGGCCCCAGGCCGTCGCCGCACAGCGTGGTGGTACCGACCTTCACGACGACCGGGCGGCGGGACGGCTCCAGGGCGGCGCGGGCGGGTTCGGGCATGGACTCCTCTGACGACGTGCCGGAAATCGAGAGGACCGTACCACGCCGCCGCGCGCCGGTCAAGCGCGCCTCCAGCGTCGCGGGGAGTCGCCCATGCTCGCCGCCGCAGGCGCGTCGCCCTGGCCCGCCGGAGGCACACGAGGGAATATGCTAGAATAGACCGTCGCCCCGCGGTCGGCGGGGCCCAGGTGGTGCATGGTGCCGCGTCCTGGCCGTTCCCGCGTCCGTGCTCGCCGTCCCGCCCGTGTCTGGCGCCTGTCCTGGACGGCTGTGCTCGTGGTGCTGGCGCTGACCGGCACCGTGGCGCTGGTCGGCGGCGGCGTCGCGCTGGGTGTGGCGGTGGCGGTCGGACGCCAGGTCCACGACGTCTCCCGGCTCTACGCGCCGCCCAGTCAGACCACACGCATCTACGCCGAGAACGGCGAGCTGATCGCCTCGCTGTACCGCGAGAACCGGCGCATCGTCCCGCTGGCCGCGATCCCCCTGACGCTGCAGCAGGCCGTGATCGCCATCGAGGACGAGCGGTTCTACGCCCACCGGGGCGTGGACCCGCGCGGCATCGCCCGGGCGATGTGGCGCAACCTGCGGGAGGGGCAGGTGGTGGAGGGCGGGAGCACCATCACCCAGCAGCTGGCCCGCAACCTCTTCCTCAGCCAGGAGCGGGCCTTCTCCCGTAAGGTCGCCGAGATGCTGCTGGCCGTCGAGATCGAACGGCGCCTCACCAAGGACGAGATCCTCGAACGCTACCTCAACCTGGTCTACTTCGGGCAGGGCGCGTACGGCGTGGAGATGGCGGCCCAGGTCTACTTCGGGAAGTCGGTCCGCGACCTCACGCTGGCCGAGGCGGCCCTCCTGGCCGGCCTGATCCGCGCGCCGTCGGTCTACTCGCCCTACCGCAACCTGGCGCTGGCCAGGGCGCGGCAGGCGCTGGTACTGCAGCGCATGGTCCAGCTGGGCTACATCACCCCGGCGCAGGCCGCCGCGGCGCGCGCCGCGCCGATCCAGCTGGCGCCGGCGTCCAACGCCGGGCTCGCGGGCATCCGCGCGCCCTACTTCGTCTCGTTCATCGTCACCAGGCTGCTGGAGACCTACGGCGAGGACCTGGTCTACAAGGGCGGCCTGCAGGTGTACACCACGCTCGATCCCCGCCTCCAGGCCCTGGCCGAGCAGGCCGTGCGCCGCGGCCTGGAGGCCGCGGCGCGGCGGCGGCTGAACGCCACGCAGGCGGCCCTGGTCGCTCTCGATCCGCGCACCGGCGCCATCCGCGCCATGATCGGCGGCGCCGACTTCACCCGCTCGCAGTTCAACCGCGCCTGGCAGGCGCGCCGCCAGCCGGGGTCGGCGTTCAAGGTCTTCGTGTACACCACGGCCATCGCCCGCGGGATCCCCCCCACGCGCATCCTGGAGGACGCGCCGGTCACGTACCGCATCCCCGGTGCCCCGCCGTGGACCCCGAAGAACTACGACGGGAAGTTCTCCGGGCCGGTGACGCTGCGCCGGGCGCTGGAGCAGTCGATCAACGTGCCCGCCGCGCGCATGATCGCCGAACTGGGACCCGCCGCGGTGGTGGAGACCGCCCGGAAGATGGGGATCGAGAGCCGGCTCGAGCCGGTGCTCTCGCTCGCCCTGGGGTCGGCCGACGTCACGCCCCTGGAGATGAGCGCGGCGTTCGCCGCGCTGGCCAACGGCGGATTGCGGGTGCACCCGCTGGCGATCCTGAAGGTCACCGACGCCCGCGGCAAGGTGCTGGAAGAGCACCGGCCGCGCCGCGAGCTGGCCCTGGAGCCCGACGTGGCGTACGTGATGACCGACCTCCTCAAGGGCGTCATCGAGCGGGGCACCGGCCGCGCCGCGGCCATCGGCCGTCCCGCGGCGGGCAAGACCGGTACGACCGACGACTACCGCAACGCCTGGTTCGTCGGGTACACCCCCTACCTGTCCACCGCGGTCTGGGTCGGCAACGACGACAACACCCCCATGCGGCGGGTCGTGGGCGGGGGCCTGCCGGCCGAGATCTGGGCGGCGTTCATGAAGCCGGCGACGCAGCCCCATCCGCCCGACGACTGGACGCCGCCCGAGGGCGTGGTGGTGACGACGGTGTGCGCGGGTTCGTGGCAGCTGGCCACCCCGGCGTGCCCGCACCCGCGCCGCGAGGTCTTCACCCGGGCGTCTGCGCCGTCGCACAGCGAGCCGCCGCCGGAGCAGCCCGGCGCCGAGGCCGCGCCGCTGGTCGTCCTCCAGCCGCGTGAGGGCGAGCCCCTGACCCCGCCTTTCGTCATCGCCGGCACGTCGGCGCCCGGCGCCATGGTGACCATCGCGGTGGCGGCGCGGACCGAGGGGGGCCTCCAGAAGCTCGTGGAGGTGTCCATGCAGACCGACGCCGCCGGTCGGTTCAGCTACGAGTTCACGCCCGCCGTCCGTCCCCCCGGCACGCGCTACGTCGTCATTGTCTCGGCCCTGGCGCTCTCCGGCGCGCGCGCGTCCCGCTCGGTGCTGGTCGGCCTTCCCTGAGCGGCCCGCTGCGCGTCGCCGGGGACAGGCAGCGCGACCGTGGCGGCATCCGGGCGCCCTCGCGGGCCGGCAGCAGCCTGTGCCCGCGGGGCGGCCGTGCGTCCATCGGGGAGGATGCGGTAGCATAGAGAGCGGAACGGGCTGTCGGCCATCCCGGCGGCGGAGGTGGGAGTTCATGTCCGGCCATTCCAAGTGGCACAACATCCGCATCAAGAAGCAGAAGATGGACCTGGTGCGCGGCAAGCTGTTCAGCAAGATCTCACGGGAGATCAGCGTGGCGGCCAAGGAGGGCGGGAGCAACCCCGAGGCCAACGCGCGGTTGCGCGCCGCCATCGAACGCGCCCGCGACGCGGGCATGCCCAACGACAACATCCAGCGGGCGATCCAGCGTGGCGCCGGCGAGCTGGCCGGCACCCACTACGAGACCGTCTACTACGAGGGCTTCGCGCCCGGGGGCGTGGCGGTGCTGGTGGAGGCCCTCACCGACAACCGCAACCGGACCGCCGGCGAGGTCCGCGCGGTCTTCAGCCGCCACGGCGGCAACCTGGGTGGGTCGGTGGCGTGGATGTTCGACCGGCACGGCACCGTGGTCGTCGCGCGCAACGGCCTCACCGAGGACGACGTGCTGCTGGCCGCCATGGAGGTCGGCGGGGAAGACGTGCGCGCCACCGACGAGGGGTTCGAGATCATCACCCGGCCCGAGGATACGTTCCGCGTGAAGCAGGCGCTGGCCGAGCGCGGCCTGGCGGTGACGGCTGCCGAGATCCGCATGACGCCCAAGACCACCGTGCGGGTGGAGGGCAAGGACGCCCAGGCGGTGCTGCGCCTGCTGGAGGCGCTGGAGGACCTGGACGACGTCCAGCACGTGTACGCCAACTTCGACATCCCCGACGAGATCCTGCAGCAGGTGGGTTGACGGGCATGTCGTAGCCTCCCTGCGGACCCGATGACGCTGGCGCCGCCGCTCCGCCGCACCCTCGTCGCCGCTGCGCCACGTGCGCCCCACGGTGGCGGCGTCGTCCTGGGGTGCGACCCCGGCCTGCGGGCCACCGGCTACGCGGCGCTGCGGGCCGAGGCGGGGCGGCCGGTGGTGGTGGAGACGGGCGTGCTGGCCACCACGGGGCGCGATCTGGGCGCCCGCCTGCTCCAGCTCCACCGCGACGTCGAGGCGCTGCTGCGCGACGTGCGCCCCGAGCTCCTCGTGCTCGAGGACGTCTTCGCGCATGCGCGGTTCCCGCGTACGGCCGTCGTGCTCGGGCACGCTCGCGGCGTGCTCTGCGCCGCCGCGGCGGCGGCGGGGGTCCGCACGGTGGCCCTGGCGCCAGCCGCCGTCAAGTACGCCGTGACCGGCTCGGGACGGGCGAGCAAGGCGCAGGTGCAGACCGCGCTGCGCCGCCTGCTGCGGGTGGGCGCGATCCGCAACGGCCACGCGGCGGACGCGCTGGCCCTGGCGTACACGGGACTGCTGCGGCTCGGGGCGATCCGCGGATGAGCCGATGATCGGGTACCTGCGCGGCCGCGTGCGCCGCCGGCGCGACGGGGCGATCCTGGTGGACGCCGGCGGGGTGGGGTACGAGGTGGCCCTGCCCCCGGTGGTGGAGGCCCAGCTGCCCGCGGGCGACGACGTCGAGGTGGAGCTCTTCGTGTCCTACCAGGCCACGCCCAACCAGCCCAGGCCCGTGCTGGTCGGGTTCCTGCGGGAAGTCGAGCAGGAGTTCTTCGAGCGCTTCCTGACCGTGGAGGGACTGGGGCCGACCAAGGCCGTGCGCGCCATGGTCCGGCCGGTGCACGAGATCGCCGACGCCATCGAGCGGCGCGACGTGGCCTTCCTGCGGCGGCTGCCGGGGATCGGCAGCCGCACGGCGGAGAAGGTGGTGGCGGCGCTGCACGGAAAAATGGGAAAGTACGCCCTGCTGCGGGAGGAGGTCCCACAGCAGCCGGCGCCGGCCGACTTCAAGGAGGAGGTCGTCCAGGTGCTGACGCGCCAGCTCGGGCACCGCCTGGCGGAGGCCCGCCGCATGGTGGATGAAGCGTTGCGCCGGGCGCCCCACCTCGACTCGGCCGAGGCCCTGTTCCAGGAAGTCTACCGGCTCCAGCGGGAGGCGACGGCGTGACGCGACACCGGCTCGACCCGCAGAGCGTCGAGGAGGAGCAGGTGCTCCGCAGCCTGCGCCCGCGGACCCTGGACGAGTGCATCGGCCAGCAGCGCGTCATCGAGGGCCTGCGCATCAGCATCGAGGCGGCCCGGGCCCGGGGCGAGGCGGTCGACCACGTCCTGCTCCACGGTCCGCCCGGGCTGGGCAAGACCACGCTGGCAGGGGTCATCGCCCACGAGATGGGGGCCGAGCTCGTGACCACCAGCGGGCCGGCGCTCGAACGCGGGGGCGACCTGATGGGGATCCTGACCAACCTCAACGCCGGCGACGTGCTCTTCATCGACGAGATCCACCGGCTGTCGCGCAGCGTGGAGGAGCTGCTCTACCCGGCCATGGAGGACTTCTGCGTGAACTTCGTGCTCGATCGTGGCCAGCACGCCCGCACCCTGCGCTACCGGCTGCGGCCGTTCACGTTGATCGGGGCCACGACCCGGGCGGGGCTGCTCTCCTCACCGTTGCGCGAGCGCTTTGGGATCCTCCACCACCTGGACTTCTTCGCGGTGGACGAACTCACGCGCATCGTGCAGCGGTCGGCACAGATCCTCCAGGTGCCGATCGAGCCCGACGGCGCCGTGGAGATCGCCCGGCGGTCACGGGGCACCCCCCGGATCGCCAACCGGTTGCTGCGGCGCGTGCGTGACTTCGCCCAGGTACGCGCCGGAGGCGTCATCACCCTGGCGGTCGCGCGCGAGGCGCTGGAGTTCGAGGGCGTCGACCACCTGGGGCTCGATGCCCTGGACCGCGAACTGCTGCGCACCTTGATCCACACCTACCACGGTGGACCCGCCGGGATCGAGGCGCTGGCGGCCTCCCTGCACGAAGACGTCGAGACGCTGGAGGAGGTGGTGGAACCCTTCCTGCTCAAGGCCGGGTTGGTCGTGCGCACGCCCAGCGGCCGCCGCGCCACCGCTGCGGCGTACGCGCACCTCGGCCTCGAGCCGCCCGAGGCCCTGCGGACCTCGGGCCAGCAGGGACACCTATGGACGAGCTGACCCCGTTCGCCTCGCTGGGCCGCGTGCTGGTCGTCGTGGGCGTGGTGCTGGTGGTGGCCGGGCTGGCGTTCACGTTGCTGCCGCGCCTGCCCCGGGTCCCGGGCGACATCGTCATCCAGCGGCCCCACCTCACCGTCTACGTGCCCATCGGCACCATGATCCTGGTCAGCGTGCTGCTGACGGTGCTGCTCAACCTGCTGTTCCGCCGGTAGCCCCTGGAGCCCATGCCGGCTGTGCGCCGTCGTCTCCCTGCCCGGTGGTGGGGGCACCCGCGAGTGCCGTGGGTGCCCGCGCGCGGTCGTGCGTTCCGTGGCGTGTGGGTGCGCGGGATCATCGACGCGCCGAAACCTGCTGTGACCCGCCGGGCGTCCCCCGGTGTCTGGATGTGCCTGGCGCTGGTCGTCGCAGCGAGCGCAGGTGGGCTCGCGGACGGACCTGCTGCGGCGCAGCCCGCCAGCGGCACGGTCGTCCGGGTGGGGTTGCTGCCTGCGGTGGATGCGGCGACGATCGGCGCCGAGGGGCCGTTCGACATCGTCGAGCTGCCCACCGGCCGGCGCGAGACGGCAGACGGCGGCCGCGTGCAGGCGCGGGCCGTCGCCCAGGGCATCGACCTGGGGGGGGTGGTCTACGCGGCGCCGGTGCGGCTCGTCCCCCGCGGCGGCTTCCTGCAGGTGAACGGGCGGCCGTATCGGGGCGTCCTGGAACTGCGCCGCGCTCTCCAGGGCGGGTTGACCGTCATCAACGAAGTCGACCTGGAAGAGTACCTGTACGGCGTGGTCCGCAGCGAGATGGATCCTCGCTGGCCGCCGGCCGCGCTGCGCGCGCAGGCGATCGCCGCCCGGTCGCTGGCGCTCTACTGGGCGGGGCGGTTCGCCGCCGAGGGCTACGACGTGCGGGCCACCACCGACTCGCAGGTCTACGGCGGCGTGGCGGCCGAGGACCCGCGCACGACGGCGGCGGTGGACGCGACGCGCGGCCTGGTGATGCTCTACGAGGGCCGCCCGGTGTTCGCCGCCTACCACAGCGACTCGGGCGGCGCCACCGAGAGCAGCGAGTACGTGTGGGGCACGGCGCAGCCCTACCTGCGGGGCGTGCCCGATCCCTACGCGCAGGAGTCGCCGACCTCTCGCTGGATCGTGCGTGCGGACCTGGGCGCCCTCGACGCGCGGCTGCAGCGCGCGGGCCGGACGGTGGGCGGGGTGCAGCGGATCGAAGTGGCGGCGACGAGCCCGTCGGGCCGCGCGCTGCTGGTGCGTCTGCACACTGCGACCGGCGCCACGGACGTGCGCGGCGTCGACTTTCGCGCGCTCGTGGGGGTTGGCGTGCTGCGCAGCACGCTGTTCACCGTGCAGCCGGCGGGTGACGGCGTCGTGGAGTTCAGCGGTCGCGGCGCCGGGCATGGGGTGGGCATGAGCCAGTGGGGCGCGCGCGGCCAGGCGCTCCGGGGCCGCGACTACCCGGAGATCCTGCGGTACTACTACGCCGGCGTCACCATCGGGACCGTGCCCTGACGGTCTCACGCGCCTGTGCGGTA
>CAZGNA010000075.1:10722-12509 GCA_964526945.1 uncultured bacterium | reverse complement strand
GGCCGTGGTGTGCCGGGGGTGGCGCGATCCGCGCGACGACGACGAGGTGGCCCGCGGGCTGGACCGTGCCCGGGCGCTGCGGGCGGCCGGATGCGGGCTGATCGTCGTGGTCCCGCCGCCGCGCGCCGCGGCCCGCCGGGTGGCGACGCTGTGGCCTGCGGGCGTCGCCCAGGTGTTCACCAGCGACCTGCTCCGCCATGCCGTTGGGATCCCGACCGCACTGGTGGGCGGGCAGCGCAGCGTCGGTGACATCACCGCGGCCCTCCTGGCAGGGCGCGCCGACCTGTGCGGCTGGCCGTCGCTGGCGTGGCCGGGGTGGCGACCGGACGGCGCGTAGTGCACTGCGGGGTGGTCGCTGGACAACGGGGTTACGTGGCAAGGGCGCATTGGCGGGCTGGCGACCGGACGGCGCGTAGCGCGCTACGGGGGTAGGAAGGCGGAGACACCCGGCGCGGGGTGTCACGTGCGCCGGGCGTCCGGCAGGGCGGCCCCCGGGCCGCTGCGAATACTGGCGTCATCCGGGGCGCGATGCGCCCCGGCGAGGCGGTCGTGGGGGTGGGAGCCCATGTGGCATCGACTGCGCGGTGTGGTCAGCCTGATCGCGGTCGTCGCGTTGGTGAGCGCGTTCGCGTCGGCGGGAACCTCCGGGCCGGCGCGCGAGTTCAAGATCGGCCTGCTGCTGCCCTACTCGGGCGTCTTCGCCCGGCTGGGCGAATCGATGACGCAGGCCACCGAGATGTACTTCGAGTCCATCGGGTGGACCGTCGCGGGGCGGCGGATCGTGCTGATCAAGGAAGACGAGGGTGTGCCGAGCACCGAGGTGGCAGTTCGGAAGTTCCGCAAGTTCGTGGAGCAGGATCGGGTGGATCTGGTGACCGGCGTCGTCTCGTCGGGCTCGCTGGCCGCCCTGGTGGACCCCATCCGGGAGGCACGGGTCATCACCATCATCTCCAACGCGGGCTTCGACGGCGCCACCCGCGAGAAGCGCAGCCCGTGGCTGTTCCGCACGTCGTTCACCAACTGGCAGATCGCCGCAGCCCAGGGCGAGTGGGCGGCCAAGAACATCGGCAAGCGCGCCGTCACCCTGCAGGCCGACTACCAGGTCGGCCGGGACAACGTCCGGGCTTTCAAGGACACGTTCGAGCCCGCGGGCGGGCGCGTGGTGGAGGAGATCTGGTACCCGCTGGGCACGCCCGACTTCGCGCCCTACCTGGGGAGGGTGCGGCTGGCGATGCAGAACGCCGACCTGGTCTACTGCTTCGCCGCCGGCGCCGACGCCATCCGGCTGATCCGCCAGTGGCGTGAGTTCGGCATGACCGGGACCAACATCATCTGCAACGGCTTCATGATCGGCGACGACATCCTGCCGGTGGTGGGCGAGGCGGCCGTGGGCATGAAGGGCGCCCTGGCCTGGATCTCCACGCTGGGCTATCCGGAGAACCGGAAGTTCGTCGCGGACTTCAAGCAGAAGTACAACCGCACGCCCGACGTCTACGCGGCCCAGGCCTACGAGACGGCCATCATGATCGCCGAGGGCCTGAAGAAGGTCAACGGCGACACGTCCAACCAGCAGCGCTTCATCGAGGCGCTGCGCAGCGTGACGTTCCGGGGGCCCCGCGGGCCGTTCAAGATCGACCCGCAGACCAACAACATCATCCTGACGATCTACATCTACGAGGTCGTCCGGGAGGGCGACGCGGTGGTGCCCCGTGTCCTGAAGGTGTTGACCAACTGGAAGGATCCGGGCGTCACCAGGTAGGCGCACGCGCGCCGCACGCCCGCGGGGG
>CAZGNA010000075.1:0-10693 GCA_964526945.1 uncultured bacterium | reverse complement strand
CCCTGTCGTCCCATGGACCTGATCTTCCTCGCCCAGCAGTTCCTCAACGGCGCCTCGTTCGCCATGACCCTCTTCCTGGTGGCCGTGGGCCTGACGCTCATCTTCGGCCTGATGGACGTCCTGAACCTGGCCCACGGCACCTTCTACCTCCTCGGGGCCTACATCGGGCTGTCGGTGGTCAAGACCGCCGGGAACTTCTGGCTGGCGCTGGTCGTCGCGCCCGTGGCCGTGGCCCTGCTGGGGTACGCCGTCGAGATCGCGCTCATCCGGCCCCTGTACGCCCGCGGTCACCTGGACCAGGTGCTGCTGACCCTGGGCCTGGCGTTCGTGCTGGCCGACCAGGCGCGCCACGTCTGGGGCGCGTTCGAAGAGGCGATCCCGGCGCCGCCCGGGCTGGTGGGCGTGCTGGCGTTGGGGCCGCTCTTCTACCCCAAGTACCGCCTGTTCGTCATCGCCTTCGGCCTGGCCGCCGCCGGGGTGCTCTGGGTGCTCATCGAACGTACGCGCTGGGGCGCCATCATCCGCGCCGGCGTCAGCAACCGGACCATGGTGCGCAGCCTGGGGATCGACATCAACCGGGTCTTCGCCCACACGTTCGCGTTCGGGTGCGGCCTGGCCGCGCTGGCCGGAGTCGTGGCGGGCCCCATCATCGGCGTGGCACCCGGCCTCGATGCCGAGATCCTCATGCTGGCGCTGATCGTCGTCGTCACCGGCGGGCTCGGCAGCCTGTCGGGGTCGTTCTGGGGCGCGATCCTGATCGGCCAGGCCGATACCTTCGGCAAGGCCCTGCTGCCCGACTTCTCCCTGTTCTTCATCTTCGGGGTCATGGCGCTGGTGCTGCTGTACCGGCCCGGCGGGCTGCTGGCCAAGGGCGGTCCGTGACCGTCGCCGCGCGCCTCGCCACCCTGCTGGCGGTGGCCGGGCTGGCGTCACTGCCGCTGTGGGCGCCCCGGTTCCTGCTGACCGTGGCCGCCGAGGTCCTGATCTTCGGCATCGCCGCCACGAGCCTCAACCTGCTGCTGGGCTACACCGGCCTCATCTCCATGGGCCATGCCGCCTACTTCGCCACCGGCGGCTACGTGGCCGGCCTGCTGGCCAAGCACGTCACCCCCCTGTTCTGGGCGACGACGCCCGTGGGCATGGTGGCGGCGGCGGCGCTCGCCCTGGTGGTCGGGGCGTTCGCGCTGCGCACGGCGGCGGTGACCTTCCTGATGATCACCCTGGCCGTGGGGCAGATGCTGTACGCCCTGGCCATCAAGTGGCGCACCGTGACCGGCGGATCGGACGGGCTGCTCGGCATTCCGAAGCCCACCGGCCTCGGGGTGGAGATGGACGCGCCCCGCATGTACCTGGTCGCCCTCGTCTGCTACCTGCTGGTGCTCTGGTTCCTGCGCCGCCTGCTGGCCGCGCCCTTCGGGCGTACGCTCGTCGGCATCCGCGAGAACGAGGGCCGGTTGCGCGCCCTGGGGTGCAACGTGCAGGCCTACAAGCTGGCGGCGTTCGTGCTGGCCGGCGGGCTGGCCGGGCTGGGCGGCGCGCTGTTCGGCCAGTTCAACGGCTTCATCTCGCCCTCGGAGATCCACTGGCACCGGTCGGGCCAGCTGATGATCATGATCATCATCGGCGGCGTCCACAGCCTGATCGGGCCCCTGCTGGGCGCGTTCGTCGTGGTCGCCATCCAGGACCTGGTCAGCTCGCTGCTCACCCAGCGGTGGATGACGGTGATGGGCCTCGTCTTCATCGGCTTCGTGCTGGTCGCGCGCGGCGGCCTGGTCGGGCTGTGGCATGCGCTGCAGCGGGCCGTCCGCCGCGGCCTGCCCGCGCCCCTACCGGCGTCCGCGCGGCACCGGCCCGCCCGCGACGCCGAGGTGCCCGCACCCGACGCCGACGTGCCCGCGAAGTGACGCCCATGACGGCCGTGGAGGTGCGGGGCGTGGAGATGCGCTTCGGGGCGCTGGCGGCCCTGGCCGGCGTGCACCTGACCGTGGCCGCCGGGGAGCGCCGGGCCGTCATCGGCCCCAACGGCGCCGGCAAGACCACGCTGTTCCACATCATCAGCGGCGAGCTGCGGCCCACCGCCGGCACCGTGCGGCTGCTGGGGGCCGACGTCACCGACGTCCCGCCCCACCGGCGCGCCCAGATGGGCCTGGGGCGCACCTTCCAGCGCAACAACCTGTTCCTGCGCCTGAGCGTGTGGGAAAACGTGCGCCTCGCCGTGCAGGTCCGGCGGGGGCTGGGCCGGCGGCTGTGGCGCGCCGCCGATGCCGACCCGGAGGTGGCCCGGGACGCCGCGCTGCTGCTGGAGCAGGTCGGGCTCGCCGACCGGCGCCGGCAGCTGGCAGCCGAACTCTCCTACGGCGAGCAGCGTCAGCTCGAGCTGGCCCTGGCGCTGGCCACCCGCCCGAAGGTCCTCCTGCTCGACGAGCCCACCGCGGGCACCTCGCCCGCCGAGACCGCGCGCATGGTCGACCTGCTGGCCGGGCTCCCGCGGGAGATCACCCTGTGCATCATCGAGCACGACATGGACGTGGTGGCGGCGCTCGCCGACAACATCACGGTGATGCACTACGGCCAGGTGCTGGCCGATGGGCCTGCGGCGGCGGTGCGCGCCGACCCGCGCGTGCAGGCCGTCTACCTCGGGGCCGACGACGAGGAGCACGCATGCTGACGGTGGACCACCTGCACGCCTACTACGGCGACAGCCACATCCTCCAGGGCATCACGCTGGCGGTGGGCGAAGGACAGGTGGTGGGGCTGCTGGGCCGCAACGGCGCCGGCAAGACGACCACCATCCGCAGCATCATGGGCGAGCTGCCGCCGCGGCGCGGGCGCGTGGTGCTGTTCGGCCAGGACGTCACCGGCGCGCCGCCCGAGCGCATCGCGCGCCTGGGCGTCGGGCTGGTCCCCCAGGGCCGCGCCATCTTCCCCACGCTCACGGTGCGCGAGAACCTGCTGCTGGGGGCGCGCCCGGGCCCGTGGACCGAAGAGCGCGTCTACGACCTCTTCCCCAACCTGCGCCTGCGCCGCGGCCACCGGGGAGCCCAGCTCTCGGGCGGCGAGCAGCAGATGCTGGCCATCGGCCGCGCGCTGCTCACCAACCCGCGGCTGCTGCTGCTGGACGAACCCTCGGAAGGCCTGGCGCCGCTGCTGGTGCGCGAGATCGGCCGGGTGATCGCACGCCTCCGCGGCGAGGGGTTGGCCGTCTTGCTGGTCGAGCAACACCTGCCCATGGCCCTGCGCGTCGCCGACTGGCTCTACGTGCTCAACAAGGGCCAGATCGTCTACCAGGCCCCGCCGGCACAGTTGCGCGCCGACGCGCAGGTCCAGCACACGTTCCTGGGCGTCTAGCGCAACGTGTAGCGGTCCAGCGGCTCGTCCGGCGTGAGGACGGTAATGCCGCGATAGGAGCGGAAGCCTTCGGTATCGTAGGTGCAGAGCGCTCCCCCGCCGTGTGCGATCATCTGGGCCACCAGGACGCCATCGAACACGTCCCGGCCCCCGGGCCCTTCTGTGCCGATCCGCTCCCCGAAACAGTCCAGGCAGCTGGCGGTCGGTAGGAGCACGCGGACGCCGCGCCGCGCGGGCCCCAGAGCGTCCCAGGCATCCGCAGGCAGGAGGGGGTGCGCGACCCGACGCGCATCGGTCAGGACCGCGTAAGCTTCCAAAAGGACCTGCGGGAACACCACGCCCGGAATCCTCCCGAAGGGTGCCGCCTCGACGGCCCGTCGGCGTGCGTCGTGCGCGGGCGCGTCCTCGTTGAGGGCGTACACGATGACGTCGGTGGCCAGGAGGATCACCGTGCAAGCCGCCCCTCCTCCAGGTCGGCGCGCCGCCAGGATCGAACCGCGCCCAGGCGGTAGGTCCGCCAGCGTGGTCCCATGCTCTTCAGAAACTGATTGCTCCGCGTATGCCGCGCGCCGCGCGGGCGGCAGCGTACAGGTGCTGTTGGGCATATCCCGCCAGCGGGCCGAACCGGTCGCGCGCCCACGCCCGGATCGCCCGCGGCGTGCGCGGCCGACCGCCGAAGTACCAGCGCACGACCGCGCGGTGCACCCAGACGTCCACCGGAAACGCCTCCCCCATCCCATAGGCGAACAGCAGCACGCACTCGGCCACCTTCTCCCCCACTCCGGGCAACGCCAGCAGCGTCCGCCGGGCCTCGTCGTACGGCAGGACCCCCAGCGCGCGCAGGTCGACCTCGCCGCGGGCGACCAGTCGCGCCAGGTCGCGGACGTAGGGCGCGCGGTAGCCCAGCACGCACGCCCGCAGGGCCGCCGGCCGCGCCTCGGCCAGCCGCTCGGGGGAGGGGAACCGGGCGGTTCCACCGGGGAGCGGTTCCCCAAACCGCCGCGCCAGGCGCTCGACCGCCAGCACGATCTTGGGGATGTTGTTGAACGCCGAGATCACGTACGACACCAGGCACTCCCACGGGTCCTGCCGCATGAGGGCGATCCCCGACGTGGCGCGCAGCAGGCGGCGGAGCACGCGGTCGTGGGCCAGCGTCGCCTCGATCTGTGCCAGGGGCGCGTCAGCGCCCAGATGGTGCACGATGCGGGCGAGCGCCGCCTCCTCGCTGGCCGCGCCGGCCGCCTGCCCGCCGGCTGCGGGCGCAGACGCGAGCGCGCCCTCCCACCGCACCGCCAGCCCGGTGGCATCCTGCGTGACCTGCACCACCGCGCCGTCGACGACGCCACGGGCGCGGACCGACACGCCGCCGTCGGACGGCCTGCTGGCGACCGTCCACCGGAAGCACTGACCGCACGCCAGGGTCCGGTCGAGACGGTACGGCGGCGCCACGGGAACGCGCGCCGCCCTCACGCCTCCAGCAGCCCCGCGTCGAGCACCAGCTGCGACCACGTCTCCATCAGAGGGTAGACGGCACGGATCTCTGCGGCCGTCGCCAGGCGGCCGATCAACCGGTCGGTCTCACGAATCGCGACGTCGCCCGTGCGGACCTCCACCAGGTGCACCAGCCCGAAGTGCACTCGCCCCACCGGATTGTCGTCGTCGTTGAGCACGCCGACCAGGCGCGCGTCCCAGGAGCCGGTCAGCACCAGCTCCTCGTCGAGCTCGCGGCGCAGCCCGGCTGCGAGCACGTCCGCCGCGGCAGCGACGTCGGCCTTCGCCACGTGCCCGCCGACGCCGACCGAGTAGAGGTCGTGCAGCCGGGCCTCGCTGCCCGCCCGCGTGCGTCGGAACAGCATGTAGCGGTCGCCGCGGCGCACGAGCAGGTAGGGGATGATCTGCTTGTGGGTCGGGTCGTCTTCGACGTCGCCCCGGCGGCGGAACACCCCGTGGCGCCGGATGCGCGCCACGTAGGCCGCAAGCCCGCGGGTCGCCACGCCCCGAAACGGACCGTCCCAGAACAGGTCGCCCCGCGGCACCACCAGGATCTCCTCGTCCATGCCCATCGGTCCACCCATCCGCTACGGCGCGGCCACCCGGTCGAAGACCGTCACCCGCGCGGCCGCCCGGTCGAACGAGCGCGGGTCGCCCGTCGCGTAGATGAACTTCGCCAGCACCACACCCCGGGGCCTCCGCAAGGGCGGCAGCAGCAAGGGAAGGTCGGGAAACACCCGCAGCGTGCGCAGGTCCCCGGGCTGTGCCCAACGCAACGCGCCCTCCGGCGAGGGCGCCACGTGGTCACGGTCCACCCGCCCGGAGAACAGGAAGATCGTCCAGTGCGCGCCGGCAGACGCCACGATCGCCGTCGCCACGCCGCGGAACTGCAGCGCCGGGCGCAGGCCCGCTTCCTCCCAGACCTCCCGCTGTGCGGCCTCCAGCGGGTCCTCGCTCCGCTCGATCTTGCCGCCCAGCGCGTTCCACCACACGCTGCCGTGGCTGCGCTGCCGGATCAGCAGCAGGCGGCGCCCGTGGAAGACGAAGCACAGGGTGCGCAGGTAGACCGCCCTGGGGCCGCCGGGATGAGGCCGGGGGTGGAAGACGCCCCCCACCACACTAGCGGGACGTCCCGGCGGCTGCACCGGCATCCACGCCGGCCCGCAGCGCCCGGACGAACTGCTCCAGCGCCGGGGCGGCCTGCGCGCCGTCGCGCTCGACGATGGCCACCACGGCGCTGCCGACGATCACCCCATCGGCCACGCGCGCGACCGCCGCCGCCTGCTCGGGCGTCGAGACGCCAAACCCCACGCAGACGGGCAGCGCCGTGTGCCGGCGCACCCGGGCCACCAGCCCGTCGATGTCGTCGGCGAGGCGCGCGCGCACGCCCGTGACGCCGGCCAGCGACACGCAGTACACGAACCCCGACGACGCCGCGGCCACCGCGGCCAGGCGCGCGTCGGTGCTGGTGGGCGCCGCCAGGAAGATCACGTCGAGCCCGTGCGCCCGCGCTGCCGCCCGCAGGGGCGCGCCGTTGTCGGGCGGGAGGTCCGGCACCACCACGCCGTCGACACCGGCTGCCGCAGCGTCGCGGCCGAAGGCCTCCAGGCCGTAGCGCAGCACCGGGTTGTAGTAGGACAGGATCACCAGCGGCTGCGCCAGGTGCGGCCGCACGTCGGCGACCATCGCCAGCACGTCACGCAGGCGCACACCGGCCGCCAGCGCGCGCTGCGCGGCCCGCTGGTTGGTCGGGCCGTCGGCGATGGGATCGGAGAAGGGCACACCGATCTCCAGCAGATCGGCGCCGGCCGCCGCCAGGTGCACCAGGAAGCGCGCCGTGTCGGCCAGCGACGGGTCGCCCGCCATGAGGAAGGGCATCAGGGCGCGCCGGCCCTCGGTCCGCAGACGCGCGAACGTCTCCGCGATGCGGCTCCCGGCAGGGGCGCCAGCCCCCACGCGCGGTGCGCTCCCTTCCCGCCCACCCCCCGCGACCCCCGGCGCGCCACTCATGCCCTCTCCGCGTCGATCGCCCGGATCGGCATCACGCCAGAGCACCCGCCCGATGCCCTGCACCCGCGACGCCGGCTCATGGCGTCTCCCCCAGGGCTGCAGCCACGACCTCCACGTCCTTGTCGCCGCGCCCCGACAGGCCCACCAGCACCACCGCCTCGCGCGGCAAGGTCGGCGCCAGGTGCTGCAGGTAGCCCAGGGCGTGCGCGGGTTCCAGCGCCGGCAGGATCCCTTCGGTCTGCGCCAGCACCCGGAAGCCCTCCAGGGCCAGGCCGTCGTCAGCGGCGACGTACTCGGCGCGACCGGTCTCCTTCAACCACGCGTGCTCGGGGCCGACCCCGGGGTAGTCGAGCCCGGCCGAGATGGAGTGGGTGGGCAACACCTGGCCGTCCGCATCCTGCAGCAGGTAGCTCAGCGCACCGTGGAGCACGCCGGGGCTGCCGGCCGTGAGCGTGGCCGCATGTCGGCCCGACGCCAGCCCCGCGCCGCCGGCCTCGACTCCGATCAGCCGCACGGGATCGTCGCGGAAGGCGTGGAAGAGCCCAAGGGCGTTGCTGCCGCCGCCCACGCACGCCACCACCACGTCGGGCAGGCGGCCCGCCTGGTGGAGGATCTGCGCGCGAGCCTCGCGCCCGATGACGGCCTGGAAGTCGCGCACCAGCGTGGGGTAGGGGTGGGGACCGACCACGGATCCGATCACGTAGAAGGTCGACTCCACGTGCGTGACCCAGTCGCGCAGCGCCTCGTTGATCGCGTCCTTCAACGTGCGGCTGCCCGACTCGACCGGCACCACGCGGGCACCCAGCAGCCGCATGCGGACCACGTTCAGGTGCTGGCGGGCCATGTCCTCGGTGCCCATGTAGACGTCGCAGGCCAGCCCCGCCACCGCGGCGGCGGTGGCCGTCGCCACGCCGTGCTGGCCGGCGCCCGTCTCGGCGATCACCCGCCGCTTGCCCATGCGTCGCGCCAGGAGTACCTGCCCCAGGGCGTTGTTGATCTTGTGGGCGCCGGTGTGGTTCAGGTCTTCGCGCTTGAGGAAGACGCGCACCCCCAGCCGCGCGCTGAGCCGCGCGGCGAAGTACAGGGGCGTGGGCCGGCCGCAGTAGTGGCGCAGCGCCGCGGCCAGCTCGCGCTGGAACTCGACGTCGTCGGCCAGCCGGGCGTACGCCTGCTCGAGCGCGTCCAGCGCGGGCACCAGCGTTTCGGGCACGTAGCGCCCGCCAAACCGCCCAAACCGCCCCGCGGCGGCGGTCTGCGTCGACAACGTCATCGCGTCTGGTCGCCTCCTCTCGCTTCCGGTCCCGGCCGGGGATGCCGGTTCGTCGACGCCCGGGCCGCCAGATCGGGAGGCGTGCTGGGGCCTGGGGGCTCCTGCGTCCGGGAGGCCGCGGCGGCGCGTGCCGCCGCCACGAACGCGGCCATCTTGCGCGGGTCCTTCCGCCCGTCGGTCTCGACCCCCGAGCTGACGTCGACGGCATAGGGACGTACCATGCGGACCGCGTCGGCGACCGTCTCGGGGCGCAGGCCGCCCGAGAGCACCACGCGCAGGACCCGCGCCACCGGGGCGGCCAGCCGCCAGTCGAACGCCTGCCCGGTTCCGCCCCGCTGGCCCGGCCGGTGCGCGTCGAGCAGCACGGCCGCCGCCCGGTACGCGCGCAGGCCCTCGAGGTCCAGCGGCCCGCCCACCGGCACGGCCTTGATCACGGTCACGCCCCACGTGGCCACGGCCACGCAGTAGGCGGGCGACTCGTCGCCGTGCAGCTGCACCGCGTCCAGGCCCACAGCCTCCACCAGGGCCCGCAACCGCTCCAGGGGCTCGTTCACCACCACGCCCACCCGGGTCACGAACGGCGGGAGGGCCGCCGCCACCTGCCGCGCGCGCACCGCGTCGATCTGGCGACGGCTGGGCGCAAACACGAAGCCCACGGCGTCGGCGCCGGCCGCCGCGGCCGCCTCTGCCTCGGCGGCGTCGGTGATGCCGCAGATCTTGACCCGTATCATGCGCGCGGACGCACAGCCCGGAAGTAGGCCATCTTCATGGCCTCCTTGGCCTCGGCCAGCGTCTGGCTGGCGATCTCCCGGGCCCGCCGCGTGCCCTCCACCACGATCTCCTCCACCAGCCCGGGGCGGGCGGCGTAGTGGGCCCGGCGCTCCCGAATGGGGTCGAGGAACGCGTTCAGCGCCCGCGCCAGCCGCTGTTTCACCTCCACGTCCCCCACCTTGCCGGCCCGGTAGCGCCGTTTCAACTCTTCGACCTCCTCCCGGTTCGCGTTGAAGGCGTCGTGGTAGATGAAGACCGGGTTGCCCTCCACCGTCCCCGGGTCGGTGGGGTGAATGCGCTTGGGGTCGGTGTACATGCGCATCACCCGCTGCGTCACCGTCTCGGGGTCGTCGGAGAGGTAGATGACGTTGCCCAGCGACTTGCTCATCTTGGCCTTGCCGTCGGTGCCGGGCAGCGTCCCCACCTCGCCGATGAGGGTGGCTGGCTCGGGGAACACGGGCGCAAAGGTGTCGTTGAAGCGCCGCGCGAGCTCGCGGGTCAGCTCCAGGTGGGAGGCCTGGTCCTTGCCCACGGGCACGATCTCCCCTTTGACGCTGAGGATGTCGGCGGCCTGGAGCACCGGGTAGTTCAGCAGGCCTGCCGACGGCTGGGCGATGTGGAGGTCGCGCATCACCTCCTTGAGCGTGGGCACGCGCTGCAGGCGCGGCACGGTCACCAGCATCGAGAAGATCAGGGCCAGCTCAGGGATCTGCGGCACGCCCGACTGCAGGAAGATCGTGGACCGCTCGGGGTCGATGCCCACGCTCAGGTAGTCCAGCACGATCTCCCGGATGTTCTCCTCGATCTCGTCGAGGCGCTCGAGCCGCGTCGTGAGGATATGGTAGTCGGCCAGCAGGAAGAAGCACTCGTACTCGTCCTGGAGCTTCACCCGGTTGGCGAGCGTGCCCACGTAGTGGCCCAGGTGGAGCCTGCCGGTCGGCCGGTCCCCGGTCAGCAGTCGCCCTTTCTTCATGTGTCCCCTCCGCAGACGTCGCTCCTCCACACAGCCGTCACACGGTCGTCGTCACCTGCCGCGCCGGCGGTCACCCGCGCCCGTACCTGCACGTCTCGCGCACACCAGTCGTCACGCCACGCCGTCACGGCCATGCCGGCCATCGCCCCGTGGTCCCGTCACGGGCGCCCTTCTCCTTTCGCGACGGGATCCACCGCAGCCCGCAGCCGGGCCAGCGCGGCCCCTGGATCCGGGCTGGCCATCAGGGCTGTGCCCACCAGCACGGCATCGACCCCCGCTGCGGCCACCCGCTGCAGATCCTCGGGCGTGGCGATGCCGCTCTCGCTGACGACGAGCCGCCCCGGAGGGATCTGCGGCCGCAGCCGCTCGGTGGTCGCCAGGTCCACGGCCAGGGTGCGCAGGTTGCGGTTGTTGATCCCCACGATGCGCGCGCCGGCGGCCAGGGCGTCGGCCAGCGCCGCCTCGCCGTCGACTTCGACCAGCGCCGCCAGCCCGAGGGCCTCGGCCAGCGCCACGAGGGCCGCCAGCGTCGCCTGAGGGACGGCCCCGGCGATCAGCAGCACGGCGTCGGCGCCCACTGCGCGGGCCTCGTAGACCTGATAGGGATCCACGACGAACTCCTTGTACAGGACCGGCAGCCCCACGGCGGCGCGCACGGCTGCCACGTCGGCCGGGGCGCCCCGGAAGTAGCGGGCGTCGGCCAGCACCGAGATCGCAGCCGCGCCCGCGGCCTCGTAGGCGCGCGCCACCGCTGCGGGATCGGCATCGTCGCGGATCACGCCGCGCGCGGGCGACGCCCGCTTCACCTCGGCGACGATGCGCACCGGCGG
>CAZGNA010000074.1:0-13057 GCA_964526945.1 uncultured bacterium | reverse complement strand
CGCCCGCGTCGGGCCCGGAGCCTCCAAGGCTGCACGGGCCAGCCCGGCCGTCGCCTCCCGTCAACTGCGCGCCGTGCGGCCACCGCGCGCGCCCGCATCGCTGCGGGGCGGCGCCGGGTGCAGCGTGTAGTCGGCCTTCCGGTACGTGGCGCGCACCCCGCAGTGCGGGCAGGTGTGGTAGTTGGCGGCCAGCGTGCCGCGCGCGAACGAGGCGCGATCCATCCGCAGCCCGCTGTCGAAGGGCCGGCGGCACGCCACGCACGTCACCCACAGGGCGAACGCGGCCACCGGATCACCCTGCGGGCCGGCTGGCCCGGTAGCGCTCGACGTCGTCGGCCCGCCACAGGCGCCGGTCCCCCGAGGCGAACAACGGCCTGGGGAAGTCCGGGCGTGCGGCCACCTCGTCGAGGAAGCGCCGGGGGGGCAGGCCGAAGCGCTCTGCGGCCTCCACGGCGCTCACCACCGGGATGCCCTCGGCCACGGCGCGGCACACGGCGGCGACGAACGAGTCGGACGCCTGCGGACGGCTCAGCACGAGGCGCAGCGCCGAGACGCCCCGCGGGTGCGCCTGCTTGACGAGGTTGCTGAAGTGCCGCAGGTCCTCGGGGTACCCCCGCAGGTGGGCCAGGACCCTGGCGTCGTCGTCCAGCACGGGCGCAGCGGTCACACCGGAGCATTCGCGGAATACCCCCGCCTGGCCTCTCGTTGGCGCGGGAGGGAGATCGGAGGACGCGATGCCGTTGCTCACCGATCAGGATGCAGCGTTCGTCCGCAAGCGGCTGGCCGACGAGCTGGTAGGCGACGTGCGGTTGGTGTTCTTCGCCCCGAGCCTGGGCGGTCTGGCGGTGCCCGGGGCGGACTGGGAGATGGCTGAGTACACGCGGCGGATCCTGCAGGAGTTCGCCCGGCTCTCGGACCGCGTGCACCTGGAGGAGCACAGCCTGGCCGGCGAGCCCGACCTGGCGCGCCGGTACGGGGTGGCGCGGGCACCGGCCACGCTGATCATCGGTGCCGAGGACTACGGCGTCCGCTTCTACGGTGCGCCGGCCGGCTACGAGTTCGTGACCCTGCTGGAGCTGGTGCTGGACGTCTCCAAGGGCCGTGCGCCCATCTCCGACGAGACCCGCGCGGTGCTGGCGCGCCTGCCCGTCGACGTCCACCTGCAGGTCTTCGTCACGCCCACCTGACCCCACTGTCCCCGGGCGGCCAGGCTGGCCGCCGATCTCGCCATCGCCTCCCCGCGGGTCCGCGCGGACATCGTCGAGGCCAGCGAGTTCCCCGACCTGGCCCAGCGGTACAACGTGTACGCGGTGCCCAAGACCGTGATCAACGACGTGGGCGAAGTGGTGGGCGCCGTGCCCGAAGCGCACCTGGTGGCCGCGATCACCGATGTCGTCCGGGCGCACGCGCCAGCCGCCGGAGAGGCGGAGCGACCGCCCAGCTGAGCCAGGTACCGGTCCCCGGTCTGCGACGATGGCGGCGGAATTTGCTACCATAGGGCTGCCGTGGGTGCGTCTGACGTCGTGGTGACCGGCCTGGGGGCGGTGACGCCGCTCGGCCTGTCTGCAGGAGAGACCTGGCAGGGGCTGGTCGAGGGGCGGTCCGGCGTGGCCCGGATCACGCTGTTCGATCCCTCGGATCTGCCGGTCCAGATCGCCGCCGAGGTGAAGGGCTTCGACCCCGCGCCCTACGTCGACCCCAAGATGGCGGGGCGGCTCGAGCGGTTCACGCAGTTCGCCGTGGCGGCCTCGGTGCAGGCGCTGGCCGACGCCGGCATCACGCCCGACGGCGACGCCGCCAACCGCATCGGCGTCGTGATGAACACCGGGGGCGGCGGCATGCCCCTGGTCGAGCGCGAGCGGCTCGTCCTGCTGGAGAAGGGACCACGCCGGGTCAGCCCCTTCTTCGTCCCCATGATGATGCCCAACATCGGCGCCTGTCAGGTGTCGATCCAGCTGGGCCTGCGCGGCCCGGCGGTCACCGCCACCGCCGCCTGCGCCTCGGGCGTGCAGGCCATCCTCGACGGGCTGCGCCTGATCCGCGACGGCGACGCCGACGTCATCATCGCCGGCGGCAGCGAGTCGGCGCTCACGCCGCTGTCGATCGCGGCCATGGCCAACATGCGGGCGCTGTCGCGGCGCAACGACGAGCCCGAACGCGCCAGTCGCCCCTTCGACGTGGACCGCGACGGGTTCGTCTTCGGGGAAGGCGCCGTGGCGCTGGTGCTCGAGCGCCGCGACCACGCCCTGGCACGCGGCGCCCGCATCTACGCCGCCGTGCTGGGCGGTGCCATGACCGCCGACGCCTACCACATCACCGCGCCCGACCCCGAGGGCCACGGCGCGGCGCGCGCCATGCGCCGGGCCCTCGAACACGCCGGGCTGGCGCCCGCCGACGTCGACTACGTCTGCGCGCATGCCACCGCCACGCCGGTGGGTGACGTGGCCGAATGTCGCGCGATCCGCAAGGTGTTCGGTGCCCATGCCGACCACCTGGCCGTCAGCGCGCCCAAGTCCATGGTGGGCCACCTGATGGGCGCGGCCGGGGCGCTGGCGGCCCTGACGGCGGTGAAGGCGGTGCAGGAAGACCTCGTCCCGCCCACGATCAACCTGGACCGACAGGACCCCGAGTGCGATCTGGACTGCGTGCCGCACCGCGCGCGCCGCGCCCGGGTGCGCGCGGCCATCGCCAACGGGTTCGGGTTCGGCGGGCAGAACATCGTGGCGGTGTTCGCGAAGGCATGAGCGAGGCCACCGACCTGCTGCGACGGTACGCGGACGCGGTGGCGCCCGTGCTCTACCGGTACACGGACCTGACGTTCGTCCGCGGCGAGGGGGTGTACCTGTACGACGCCGACGGCCGCCGCTACCTGGACCTGGCCGCCGGCATCGCCACCATGGCGGTGGGCCACTGCCACCCGCGCGTCGTGGCGGCGGTCACCGAGCAGGCGCGCACGTTGCTGCACGCCGCGGCCCACATCGGCGTGATGGCGCCCTACGTGGACCTGCTGGAGCGTCTCCGGGCGCTGGCGCCGGGAGCGCTGCGCGAGGGCCGCGGGCTGCTGCTCAACAGCGGGAGCGAGGCGATGGAGGCCGCGGCCAAGCTGGCCCGGTACGCGACGGGCCGGCCACTGCTCATCGCGTTCCACCACGCGTTCCACGGCCGCCCCATGGGCGCGCTCGGCCTGACGGGGAGCGTGGCGGCGTACCGACGACGCCTGGCGGCGCTGCTGCCCGGCGTCTACCACGCGGTCTACCCCGCGCCGCACCTGCCCCTGGGCGCGACGCCCGAGGCGCGGGGCGCGGCAGCGCTGGCGCTGCTGGAGGACGCGCTGCGCACGGTCGTCCCGCCCGAGGACGTGGCCGGCATCGTCATCGAGCCCATCATGGGAGAGGGCGGCTACCTGCTGCCCCCGCCCGGGTTCCTCGAGGGCGTCTGGGCCCTGGCCCGGCGTCACGGCTTCCTCGTCATCGCCGACGAGGTGCAGACCGGCCTGGGCCGCACCGGCCGGTGGTTCGCGGTCGAGCACTGGGGGCTCGTCCCCGACATCCTGGTGCTGGGGAAGGCCGTGGGCGGCGGGTTGCCGCTGGGCGCCGTGCTCGCCCGACGCGACCTGGCCGACGCCTGGGCGCCCGGGGCCCACGGCTCGACCTTTGGCGGCAACCCCGTCGCGTGTCGCGCTGGCCTGGCCACCATCGACGTGATCGAGGCCGAGGGGCTGCTGGAGCGGGCGCGGGTCGTGGGCGCGTTCCTGGTGGACGCGCTGCGGGCGGCGCGGGCCGACGTTCCGGCGCTCGGCGACGTCCGCGGCCTGGGGCTGATGATCGGGGCCGACGTGGTCGACCCCGCCACCGGCCGGCTCGACGCGGTCCGCACGCGGGCGGCCCTGGCGGCCGCACCGCGCGCCGGGGTGGTCCTCACCAAGTGCGGCGAGGCGACACTGCGCATCTCGCCGCCCCTGGTGCTCACCCGCGACCAGGCCCAGGAAGCGGTCGACGCGCTCCTGGGCGTCCTCCGGCAGGTCAGCGCACCCACCCCGGTCTGATGCTGGCCGCGGTCAAGGAGCGCGAGGGCCCGGGGATCGCGCTTTGCACCGTCCCCGCTCCGCTGCCCCCGCCGGGCTGGGTGCGGGTGCGGGTGCGTGCGGCGGGCATCTGCGGCTCGGACCTTCCCATCGTCGACGGGCGCCGGCGCGTGCCCCTGCCGCTGATTCCCGGACACGAAGTCGCCGGCGAGGTCGACCGCCTCGGTCCCGGCGTGGACGGGTGGGCGCCGGGGGAGCGCGTGGCCGTGGGCATGGTCGTGGCCTGCGGGCGCTGCGCGGCGTGCGCGGCCGCGCAGCCGGAGCTGTGCGACGCGCTGGTGGAGCTCGGCATCGACGCCAACGGCGGCTTCGCCGACTACATGGTGGCGCCCGCGGCCAACCTGCACCGGCTGCCCGAGCGCCTGTCGTTCGCAGACGCGACCGCCGCCGATCCGCTGGCGTCCACGCTCCACGGCCTGGCGGCCGTGCAGGTCACGCCCGACGACGCCGTGGCGGTGTTCGGGGTGGGCGTCATCGGGCTGTACGCCGTCCAGCTGGCCCGGCGGGCAGGGGCGCGGCGGGTGGTGGCGGTCGGGCGCCGTGACGACGCCCTGCGGCTGGCGCAGGACCTCGGGGCCGTCGTGGTGGACCTGCGCGCCCGGGATCCTGTCGCTGCGGTGCGCGACCTCACGGGCGGCGGGGCCTCGGTGGTGGTCGAGGCCACCGGCGCGCCGCCGGTCGTGCCGCAGGTCGTGGCCAGCGCGGCGAAAGGTGCCCGCATCGTCGTCCTGGGGGTCTTCCACGAGCCCGTGCCGGTGGACCTGGGGATGGTGGTCCGCCGAGAATTGCGGCTCGTCGGCCGCCTGTGCTATACGTGGGACGAGTACGAACAGGCACTGGCGCTCCTGGCGGCTGGACAGATCCGACCGCTGGTGAGCCACACGTTTCCCCTGTCCGAGATCTCCCGCGCCCTGGAGCTGGTCCGTCGCCGCGGGGCGATCAAGGTCGTCGTGGAACCAGAACCGCAGGAGGAGGGTGCACGGTGAACAGAGTCGCAGGACGTGTGCTGGTCGTCGTGCTCGCAGGCATGCTGGCAGCGGGTGGGGCCGCCGTGCAGGCGGCGCCCGGCGGACGCGCGCTCGTCGTGGCCCGCGCCAAGATGGACATCCGCACGCTCGACCCGCATCGCCAGTACGAGATCGCGCCGCCCCAGATCATCCGCGCGGCGTACGAGACGCTGGTGACCCTGGGCGAGCAGGGACGCAGCCTCACGAAGCTGGAGCCGCTGCTGGCCGAGTCGTACACCGTCTCGCCTGACGGGAAGGTCTACACCTTCCGGCTGCGCCGGGGCGTGCGGTTCCACACCGGCAACGTCATGACGGCCCAGGACGTCGTCTTCTCCTTCACGCGGCTGGGGAACCTCAAGGACAACCCGGCGTGGCTGTTCAGCGACCACGTGGCGGCCATCACGGCGGTCGATCCCCAGACGGTGCGCATCACGCTCAAGGAGCCCAACGCGGCCTTCCTGGCGATGCTGGTCTCTCCCAACTTCGCGGTGGTCGACAGCAAGGCGGTGCGGGCCCACGGGGGTACCGACGCGCCCGGCGCCGACAAGGCCGACCGGGCCACCGACTGGCTCGACCAGAACTCGGCCGGCACGGGGCCGTTCATCCTGCGCGGGTGGAAGCGTGGCGTCGAGGTGGTGCTGGAGCGCAACCCCAACTACTGGCGCGCCCCGTCGCCGGTGGCACGCATCGTCGTCCGCGACATCCCCGACCCGGCCACGCAACTGGAGCAGGTGGAGCGCGGCGACGTGCACATCGCCCAGAGCCTGGACGCCGACCTCATCGCCCGCTTCCGCCGGTCCGGCCGCGGGCAGGTAGTCGAGGGGAACACCCTGGACATGACCTACCTGGCGATGACCACCAACCTGCAGATCTCGTCGGCGCTGGCCGACCGCCGGGTGCGGCAGGCCATCGCGGCCGCCATCGACTACGACGGCATCGTCAGGGGCCTGATGCGCGGCGCCGCCATCCAGATCCCGTCGATCATCCCCGTGGGCCTGCTCGGGACCGACCCTGGCCTCGCGCCGAAGCGGGACCTGGCGCGGGCGAAGGCCCTGATGGCCGAGGCCGGCTACCCCAACGGCTTCCCGGTGAAGATGGTCTACCCCACCACCGTGCTGGTGGGCGGCCTCGCCGCCGAGACGCTGGTCACCAAGCTCCAGGCCGACCTTGCGCAGATCGGCGTGCAGCTGCAGCTCGAGCCGCGCGAGACGGTGCAGTGGCGTGCGGACTACCGCGGCGGGAAGCTCGCCATCACCATCGCCGACTGGACGCCGGACTTCGCCGATCCCCACGGGTGGGCGGTGCCGTTCGCCGTGAAGGGCGCGGCCGCGGCCCGGCGCGTCTACTACGACAACCCGCGGGCGGCGCAGCTGGCGACCGAGGCCGGGCGTATCACCGACCCCGCGCGGCGGGCCCAGCTGTACCTGGAGCTGCAGCGCATCCTGATCAACGACGCGGCGTTCGTCGGGTTGATCCAGCCCAAGGTGCACCTGGCCGTGGCGCCGGGGGTGCAGGGAGTCGTGTACAACCCGGTCTACTTCCTGGACTACTACTTCATCCGCTAGGCGGACGTGCGCCGCGGTGGACGGTCCGGGTTGCAGGAGCCCCGGCCACCCGCGGGCGAACGCGGTTGAGCCTGTCGCGGCCCCGGCCGTGGTGTCCGGGGCCGGCGGTGTGGCGGGAGCACGCGCTGGGAACCGGACGGCCGTGGCAGACGGCCGCGCGGGCACAGACGTGCCATAGCGGCGCAGCGCGCGCGGGGCAGGGTGGCGCCGGGTGAGCAGCTTCTGGCGGTTCGTGGTGCGCCGGGTGCTCGTCACGGTGCCCGTCCTGTTCCTGGTCACGCTGCTGGGCTTCGTCCTCACGTACCTGATCCCGGCCGACCCGCTGGCCATGGTGCTGTCGGAGCGGGCGATGGCCAATCCCGAGATCGTGCGGGCCTACCGCGCCCGCTGGGGCCTGGACCAACCGCCGCACCGCCGGTACCTCACCTACGTGGGCAACCTGCTGCAGGGCGACCTGGGGACGTCCATCGCGACCCAGCAGCCGGTGCTCGACGACCTCAAGGCGTTCGTCCCCGCCACCGTGGAGCTGGCGGTGGCCGCCATCGTCGTCGCGGTGGTCGTCGGGCTGCCGCTGGGCGTGCTGGCCGCGGTGCACCGCGACCGTGCGGCCGACCACGTGGCGCGCGTGGGGTCGCTGGTGGGCGTCTCGATGCCGGTCTTCTGGCTGGGCCTGCTGGCGCTGGCCGTCTTCTACTACCGGCTGCGGCTGGCACCCGGGCCCGGCCGGCTGGACCCGCAGCTCGTCCCGCCCGAGCCGCTCACCGGGCTGCTGGTCGTCGACAGCCTGGTGCGCGGGCGGTGGGACGCCCTGGCCGACGCGCTGCACCACCTGGCCCTGCCCGCGCTGGTGTTGGGCGCCTACGTCATGGGGACGATCACGCGCATCACCCGGTCCAGCGTGCTCGAGGTGCTCGCCCAGGACTACGTCCGCACGGCCCGCGCCAAGGGGCTGCCGGAGCGGGCGGTGATCGGGCGCCACGCGCTGCGCAACGCGCTGATCCCCACGGTCACCGTGGTCGGGCTGGCCTTCGGCAACCTGATGGCCGGCGCGGTGATGACCGAGACGATTTTCGCCTGGCCAGGGATCGGCCGCTACGCGGTGGATGCGGCCAGCAAGCTGGACTTCCCGGCGATCATGGGCGTGACGCTCTTCGTGGCGGTGGTCTACGTGAGCGTGAGCTTCCTGGTCGACCTCGTCTACGGGCTGCTGGATCCGCGCATCCGGCTCGGCTAGATGCGCCGGTCGTACGAGGACCCGACGCGGACGGCCAGGGCGCGTGCGGCGCGGTGCGGCGGTCTGCGGGGTGAGGCCATGCGGCGGCAGAGACCCGGCGCAGCGCGATGGCCGCGCGCGCAGCCGGCGTCTGCGGGGTGGCGTGGCCGTGTGGCGTGAGCTCCGGCGCAGCCGCGCGGCGATGCTGGGCCTGGCGGTGGTCGGGCTGTGGGCGCTGGTGGCGGTGTGCGCCCCCTGGCTGGCGCCCCACTCGCCCACAGAGCAGCACCTGGCCGACCGCCTCGCGCCGCCGTCGGCACGCTACCCGCTGGGCACCGACGAGCTGGGGCGTGACGTGCTCAGCCGCGTGCTCTTCGGCGCGCGCCTGTCCATCCCCACGGCGCTCGGCGTGGTGGTGCTCACCGCCCTGCTGGGCACCGTGCTGGGCGCGGTGAGCGGCTATGCCGGGGGGCTCGTCGACGACGCCCTGATGCGAACGAGCGACGCCGTCCTGGCCTTCCCCTCGCTGATCCTGGCCATGGCCATCACCGCCGCGCTGGGCCCCGGGCTGCGCAACGCGCTGCTGGCCATGGTGCTGGTGCTGTGGCCCGAGTATGCCCGCATCGTGCGCGGACAGGTCCTGAGCCTCCGCGAGATGGAGTACGTGGCGGCCGCGCGCGCGCTGGGGGCGTCCGACGCCCGAATCCTCCGCCGGCACATCGCGCCCAACATCTTCCCCCTGGCTCTGGTGAAGGCCAGCCTGGACGTCGGCAACGTCATGATCATCGCCGCTGCCCTGTCCTTCGTGGGGCTGGGCGCCACGCCGCCGGCGCCCGAGTGGGGTGCCATGGTGGCCGCCGGCCGGCAGAAGTTCTTCGAGTGGTGGGTGGGGACGTTCCCCGGCCTGGCGATCTTCGCCGCGGTGATGGGCTTCAACTTCCTGGGCGACGGCCTCCGCGACGTGCTGGACGCGCGGCTGCGGGGAGTACGGTAGAAGGGCTATACTGCATATCAAGGGACGCGTGGGCCGATCAACGGGGTGGGATGATCACGCTGCACACGTCGACACCGCCACACGACAGGGAGGGCACGATGAATCCGGTTCGCATCTACGACTACCTCACCCAGGCGCGGGCGCGGCTCTTCGACTGGGTGCGGCCGTTGGGCCAGGAGCAGTACACCCGGGAGTTCCCCTTCGGGATGAAGAGCCTGCGCGCCACGCTGGTGGAGATGGCCCGGGGCGAATGGGCCTACGGCCATCGCCTGCGCGGGGAACCGTTGCCGCCACCGGACCAGTGGCCGGTGCGGGAGGACCGGCTGCCTGCCTTCGCCGACCTGGAACGCTTCTGGACCGAGATGGCCCCACGCACGCGGGCGCTGCTGGCGGGCATCACCGACTGGGAGACGGAGGTCACGTACCAGTTCGCCCGCCCGGGCCAGCCCGTCGTCTGGATCACGGCCACCAAGGCCGACCTGGTGACCCAGATGCTGCTGCACGAAGTGCATCACCGGGCCCAGGCCATGGCCATGTTGCGCCAGCTCGGGGTGGCCGCGCAGAACCTCGACTACTCGGCGTTCATGTTCCGCCGGCGGGAAGCGTCGGCGTAAGCCGCGTCCCGGCGTCAGCCCGCTGCGGCGTGGGCCTCGGGTGGGGGCGGCGCGTACGCCGCCGCCCCCACCTCGGTGACGTAGCCCTCCTGGAGGTCGTGCGCCAGGTCCTCGGGGCGTCGTCGCGCCGGGTCGCCGTAGCCGCTGCCGCCGGCCGTCTCGAGGACGATCTCCTGCGCCGGCGAGCGCAACTCCACCAGCTCGCTCCACTCGGGCTCGGCCACGACGCGTCCCGCCTCGACGACGCAAAACCGCGCGCGCCGGCCGGCGAGGCCCCCGTGCAGTCCGGGCTGGCTTATCCGTGCGCCGATCGGGTGGACGTCCACCCAGACCGGCAGGCCGTCGTCGTAGAGCTTGCGCAGCCGTAGCCGCTGCCCCAGCCCGCCGCGGTGAGCGCCGGGGCCCCCGGAGTCGGGGACCAGCTCCTTGGCCTCGACCAGGAGCGGGGTGCGTTGCTCGAACATCTCCACCGAGACGTTCCCGGCCGAGGTGGGGTAGAGCAGGGCCGCCTTGCCGTCGCCGTGGGCGCTGGCGCCCTGTCCGCCGCCCAGCAGGAGGTGGTCGTTGAAGGTGTGGCCGGCGGCGTCGCGGCCGTAGGCGCCCGCATACGACGGCAGGCCGGTGAACGCCTGCACCGCCTCCGGCAGCACCGGCGCCAGGGCCCGGAAGATGGCGGGGCCGCAGAACCACCCGGTCATGGTGCGCTGGTTGACCGCCGCCGGGCGTCGGCAGTTGAGGATGCTGCCCTCCGGCGCCCGCACGTGCAGCGGCCGGTAGCAGCCGGCGTTGGACGGGATGGTCGGGGTCAGGATGGACTTCAGGGCGTAGACGGTGTGCGCGGCGGTGTAGGTGTAGGTGCAGTTCACGCCGCCGCGCGGAGACTGGGGCGGCGCACCGCTCCAGTCCACGGTGATCTCGTCGCCGGTCACCGCAACGGCGCAGGGGAGCCGCAGCGGCCCCTCGACGCCGTCGATGGTCACCTCGCTGCGGTAGACGCCGTCGGGCACGGCGCGGATCGCCGCCCGCATGGCCGCCTCGGCGCGGGATTGCACCTCGTGGGCGAGCGGGGTCAGCCGGTCGAGCCCGTACTCGTCCAGGAAGGCCCGCAGCCGCTCGGCGCCCACGTGGCACGCCGAGACCTGCGCCTGGATGTCGCCCAGCACCATCTCCGGACGCCGCACGTTGGCGCGGATGACGGCGACCAGGTCCTGATTCAGGCGCCCCGCGTCGTACAGCCGCAACGGCGGGATCTGCAGCCCCTCCTCGTAGATCTCGCGGACGCGCTCCGGGTCCCGGGTGCCGCCGATGTCGGAGCAGTGGGCGATGGTGCCCACCAGCCCCACCAGCGCGCCGCGGTGGAAGACCGGGGTGACCACGGCCAGGTCGAACAGGTGCCCGGCGCAGATCCACGGGTCGTTGGTGATGAGCACGTCGCCCTCGCGCAGGTCGTGCGGGGGAACGTGGCGCAGCATCGCCTGCACCGCCAGGGGCAGGGTCAGGTTGAAGACGGGCATCGAGCGCGGCGCGTGGGCGATGGAGCGCGCCTCGGCGTCGAACAGCTCGCACCCCACGTCCTGCGCCTCGCCGATGATCGTCGAGAAGGCGGTGCGCCAGATGGTGACCCAGCACTCCTCGGCGATGGTGATCAGGCGGCTCCACATCACTTCCAGCGTGATGGGATCGAAGACGACGCTCATGCTGGTGCTCCGATGATGAGGATGGGCGGGCGCGCCGGCCGGGCGCCGGGCTGGGGGGCAACGGACGGGGTGCTCACGACGCAGCGCCGATGGCGATGATGAGGTTGCCGTGGCGATCGACGGTGAGCCGGTCCTCCGGCCCGACGACGGTGGTGGCCTCGCGTTCCTCGACGATGGCCGGCCCGACCACGACCGCGCCCACGGGCAGACGGGCGCGCTCGAACACGGGCACCTCTACGAAGCCGCCGCGCTCGGGGACGTACGCCCGCCGCACCCCCTTCTGCGGTGGGCCCGCGGTCGGCGTCCACGCCGCGAGCAGCGCGGCCTCGGGCCGCTGCCCCGTGACCAGCACCCGCCAGTTCAGGGCCTGGACGCGGTAACCGTCCAGCACGTGGCCGTACAGCGCGCGATACGCGTCTTCGAACCGCTGCCGCAGGGCGGCGGCGCCGCCGGCGGCCAGCGCGCCCGCGGGCAGCGGGACGGCGATGTCGTGGAACTGGCCGGCGAAGCGCATCTCGGCGCGGCGCTCGACCTGGACGTGCCCGGCGGCGACGCCCGCCTCGGCCAGGACCTGCCGGCCGCGGGTCTCCAGGTCGGCCAGCAGCGTATCCACCGCCGGCCAGTCGAGGGTCTCCAGCTCGCCGGGCAGGGATCGGGCGAGCTCCACGCTGGCGGGCGCCACGAGGAAGCCGATCGCCGATGCCACGCCCGGGGCTGGCGGCACCACGACGTCGCGCATCCCCAGGATGCGGGCCACGCGGGCCGCGTGGGCGGGCCCCGCGCCCCCGAAGGCCATGAGCGTGAACCGGCGCGGGTCTTCACCCCGCTCGATGAGATGCACGCGGGCGGCGGCGGCCATGGCTTCGCACGCGATGTTGTAGACGCCCCAGGCGGTCTGCACGGCGTCCAGCCCCAGCGGCGCGCCGGCGCGGGCCAGGGCCGCGTGGGCCGCCGCGGCGTCCAGCGCCATGGCGCCGCCAAGGAAGTAGTGCGGATCGAAGTACCCCAGCGTCAGGCACGCGTCGGTGACGGTGGCCTCGCGGCCGCCGAAGCCGTAGCAGGCCGGCCCGGGCACGGCCCCGGCGCTGTCGGGCCCGACCTTGAGCAGGCCCAGCGCGTCGATCCGCACGAGGGAGCCGCCACCCGCGCCGATCTCGAGCATGTCCACCACGGGGATCGTGATCGGGATCCCCGAGCCGCGCTTGAACCGGTGAACCCGTGCGACTTCGATCATGGGCCGCACGTCGGGCCGTCCATCGCGCACCAGCGCGATCTTGGCGGTGGTGCCGCCCATGTCGAACGCCACCATCGTCGGGCGACCCGCGCGGGCGCCGAAGAACGCCGCGACCAGCGCGCCGCCTGCGGGGCCGGACTCCAGCAGCCGGATCGGGTACCGGCGGGCGGCCTCGGGGGCGAGCAGGCCGCCCGAGGACTGCATCAGGAAGAAGCGCCCGCGAAAGCCGCGCGCGGCGACGGCGGCCTCGAGCCGGTCCAGGTAGCGCGCGACCAGGGGTTGGACGTAGGCGTTGGCGACGGTGGTGCACGTGCGCTCGTACTCGCGGATCTCGGGGGCCACGTCGCTGCTGATCGAGACGGCGAGGTCGGGGAACTCGGCGCGCACCAGGTCGCGCGCTGCCTGCTCGTGGGCGGGGTTGCGGTACGCGTGGAGGAAGACCACCGCCAGCGCCCGCACGCCCTGGGCGACCAGCGCGCGGGTGGCGGCACGCACCTGCTCCAGGTCCAGCGGCCGCAGCACGGTGCCGTCGCGGCTGCACCGCTCGTCGACCTCCAGGCGCCAGCGGCGCGGGACCAGCGGGTCGGGGTAGCGCAGGAACAGGTCGTAGATGTCGTAGCGCTGCTCGCGGCCGATCTCCAGCACGTCG
>CAZGNA010000073.1:0-13098 GCA_964526945.1 uncultured bacterium | reverse complement strand
CGGCCTACGCCGCGCTCGGCCGCGGCGAGATCGTGGGCCGCGCGATCGTGGTCATGGCCTGACCGGCCCGCGGGCAGGCACCCATCGGGCTCCCGCCGTCGGCGCGCGGCCAGCCGTCGGCCGATGATGCTGCCGCGACCGGGACCGGCCGCCAGGGCCCCCACGGCCCTGAGGGCGCACCGCGCGCCACCAGGCGCACCAGCAGGACCACGCGGGGTCGCGGGGGAATCTGGTGCAGCAACCCGCCGGGCGGCCCCGGTCCGGAGGCGGCATGAGCATTCTGGTCATCCAGCTGCTCAACGCGCTCCTGTACGCGGCGATCCTCTTCCTGATCGCCGGAGGGCTCAGCCTGATCTACGGGGTCATGCGCATCGTCAATCTCGCCCACGGTAGCCTCTACGCCGTGGGCGCGTACGTCATGGCCTGGCTGGTGGGCGGGCTGGCCGCGCGTCTGCCCGCGCCTGCGCTGCTGGCGCTGCTCCCCGTGGCCGCGGCCGCGGTGGCGGCGGTGGGGGCGCTGGTCGAGCCGGCGTTCCTGCGCCCGCTGTACCGACGCGCCGAGGAGTACCAGCTGCTGATGACCTTCGGGCTGCTGCTGCTGCTCGAGGACCTGATGCGCTTCGTCTGGGGCCCCACGCCGCTGGCGGCCACGGCGCTGTGGGCCTCCTTCCGGCCGGTGACGGTGTTCGGCGCGCCCTACCCGACGTACAACCTGCTGGTCATCCTCGTCGGGCTCGTGGCCGCGGCGCTGCTGTGGGCGTTCGTCTACCGCACCCGGTTTGGCGTGTTGCTGCGGGCCACCTCGCAGGACATGCGCATGGCCGCCGCCCTGGGCATCGACGTCCGGCGGATCTACCTGCAGGCGTTCGTGCTGGGCTGCTTCATGGCGGGGCTCGCCGGCGCGGTGATCGTACCCATCCAGGGCGCGGTGCTGGGCATGGGTGTGGAGGCGCTGATCCTGGCGTTCGTGGCCGTGGTCATCGGCGGGCTGGGCAGCCTGGAGGGCGCCCTGGTGGGCGCCGTGATCGTGGGGCTCGTCCGGACCGCCGCGATCCAGTACGTGCCCGAGCTCGAGCTGGCCATCCTCTACCTCATCGCGGCCGTGGTGCTGATCACACGGCCCAGCGGGCTGTTCGGCACCCGGGAGGCCCGGCGGGCGTGAACCGCGGGGCGGCGTCCACCGAGGCGATTCCCCGACCGGCGCCCGCGCGCACCCTGGGCCGCGCCGGCTACGTGGCCGTCCTGGCGGCGCTGCTGATCGCCCTGCCCTTCATCCCCCAGGTCCCGCCGTTCCAGCGCATCCTGCTGTCCTACGGTCTCATCGCGGGCATCACGGCGCTGGCCTTCAACCTGCTGTTGGGCTACACGGGCCTGCTCTCGTTCGGCCACTCGGCGTTCTTCGGCACCGCCGCCTACACCACCGCCTTCCTGGTGCGCTACCTGCACCTGACCTCGATGGAGGCCTACCTGGCGGCCGGCTTCCTGTCGAGCCTGGTGGTGGCCGTCGTGTTCGGCGTGGTGTGTGTACGGTACACGCGCATCTTCTTCTCGATCCTGGCCCTGGCGCTCTCGCAGGTGCTGTGGGGTCTGGCCATCAAGCTGTTCTGGATCACCGGCGGGACCGACGGTATCCGCGTGCCCTCGCCGACGCTGCTGTTCGGGCTGATCGGCGGCGGCGACGACAAGCTCACCTTCCTGGCCACCACCTACTACTACTACGTGCTGGTGATCTTCGCGCTGTGCGTGGGCGTCCTGTGGCTCGTGGTGCACTCGCCGTTTGGCAAGGCCCTCCAGGCGATCCGCGACAACGAGGTGCGCGCCGAGTTCGTGGGCGTGCCGGTGCGCACCTACCGGCTGGTGGCGTTCGTGCTGTCGGGGGCGTTCACCGGGATTGCGGGCGCGCTGTGGGCCCCGCTCAACGGCCACGTCACCCCCGACATCCTCTACTGGCCGTTCTCGGGCCGCATCGTGTTCATGACGGTGCTGGGTGGGTTCAAGAGCTTTGTCGGCCCGTTGGTCGGCGCCGTGGTGTTCAACCACCTGGAGGCGTACGCGGTGGGCTACGCCATCTACTGGCAGGCGGTGCTGGGCGTGGTGCTGGTCCTGCTGGTGCTGCTCATGCCGACCGGCCTGGTCGGCGCAGGCGCCCGGCTGGCTGCCCGTCTGCGGAGGAGCTGACGTGACGCCTGCTGGTGCCCCCACGACCCGGCGCCCGTTGAGGTCGTCGGCACCGCGCCTGCGGAGGGGCTGACGTGGCGCTGCTGGTGACCGAGCACCTGCGCAAGTACTTCGGCGAGACGCACGCCGTGGACGACGTCAGCCTGACGATCCAGCCGCGGGAGCTGGTCTCGCTCGTCGGCGCCAACGGCGCGGGGAAGACCACCCTGGTGAACCTGATCACCGGCCTGCTGACGCCCGACCGTGGCCGCATCCTCTTCCAGGGCGTCGACGTCACGCACCTGCCGGTCCCACAGCGCATCCATGCGGGCATCGCCCGCAGCTTCCAGCTGGTGAACCTGTTCGACCAGCTCACGGCGCTGGACAACGTCCGCCTGGCCCTCTTCGCCCGCAACGGTAAGATCCGCACGGCCACGACCCTGGCCGAACGCGACACGGCGGTGCGCGACGAGGCCATGACGATCCTGGAGCAGTTCGGGCTGGCCCCCAAGTGGGATCTGCCGGCCGCCAGCCTGGCCCAGGGCGAGCGCAAGCTGCTGGACGTGGCCGTGGCGTACGCGCTGCGCCCGCAGCTCGTGCTGCTGGACGAGCCCACCAGCGGCGTGGGCACCCGCGAGAAGGGCCGCATCATGGACACGGTGGCGAGCGTCTGCCGGGAGGGCGGGCTGACCGCCGTCATCGTCGAGCACGACATGGACATCGTGTTCACGTACTCCGACCGCATCCTGGTCATGCACCAGGGCCAGATCCTGGCCGACGGGCCGCCCAAGCAGATCCGCGCCGACGAACGGGTGGTCACCACGTTGCTGGGCCATGCCTGAGGTCACCGTGCTCGAGGTGCGCAACCTGCACGCCTACCGGGGCCCGGCACACGTGCTGCGCGGGGTCAGCCTCGCGGTGGGCCCGAGCGAGATCGTCTGTCTGGTTGGCCGCAACGGCGCGGGGAAGACCACCACCCTCGAGGCCATCATGGGCCTGGTCCCCATCCGCACCGGTGAGATCACCTTCCAGGGCCGGGCGATCACGCCGCTACCGCCCCACGCCCGCGCACGCCTGGGCCTGGGCTACGCGCCGGAGGACTGCGGGCTCTTCCCGGACCTGACGGTGGCCGAGCACCTGGCCATCGGCTTTTGGATGGCCAGGGGCGCTCGCCCGAACGGCGGCGCCCGCGGGAACGGAGGCGACGCCCGCGCGGCGCTGATCCGCACGCTGTTCCCCGAGCTCGACCGCCTCATGCAGCGGCGAGGCCTGCTGCTCAGCGGCGGCGAGAAGAAGATGGTGGCGATCAGTCGCGCCATGGCCACGGCGCCGGCGCTGCTGCTGCTGGACGAGGCGTTCGAAGGGCTGGCGCCCGTGGTGGTGCACCGGTTCGCCGACGCGGTGAAGCAGATCAAGGCGGCCGGGGTCTCGCTGCTGGTGGCCGAGTCCAACGTCATGACGGCCGCCAAGGTGGCCGACCGCCTGTACGTCATCGACCGGGGCGAGATCATCTTCAGCGGCACGCCCGACCAGGCGCTGGCCGCCGACGAGGTGATGCGGACGATCCGGGGCTGACCGGTCCACGGTCATGGCCCCCAGGCAGCGCGGCAGGAACGATCGTGAGGACGCTCACGGTCGGCCAGACGACCGAGGCGAGCCCTGCGTGCATAGAGAACAGCGAGGCGCGCGCGGGCATTGCGGCCGACCCGCCGGCGCGGTTGCCGCCCGCCAGCCGACACAGCGAGGCGCGCGGGATGCGCTTCGAGGTCATGCAAAGGGCGTCGGACGATCGCGTGGGCGTCGGGTATCGGCGTTCCCAGGACGGCTGGACGGCGCTAAGATTACAGGTACAGGAAGCATCGCGCCTCGCCCGGCCGGCAGGGGACCCGTACGGTGACCAACTGGCCGGGTACGGAAGCGCACACGACGCATAGCGCTTCGCTCGGCCGGCAAGGGGGGAGTCCGATGAGCCGCCAGCGCCTGCGCGCCGTTCGCCGCGCGCTCACGGGCATCGCCGTCGCGGTGGGTGAACGCCGCCGCCTCTTCGCCGCCGTCGCGGCGGCCGTGTTCCTCGTCAACGTGGTGCTGCCGCCCCTGGTGCTGACGGTGGCGCGGAAGCCGCCCGACCACGTCTCGGTCAATCCCTGGCTGCGCAACCTGCCCGCGTGGCTCGCCTCCGACGAGGCCACCCGGCAGCGCAAGGCCGAGTTCCTCTGGAACGCCGCGCTCTACTGGGTGATCGCCTCCGGCACCTACGACGACGCCGAGTGGGGGTACACGGCCACGGTGCGCGACGTGGTGCGGTGGATGGTGTTGTCGCTGCTCTTCGCCACGTACTTCGCGCTGTGGTATGCGCGGCGCGACCGGCTGCGGGCGTGCGCGGTGCCGGTTGTCGCCACCGGCCGGCGCGCCGGTGTGGCCGGGGCCCTGCTCTCCACCGTGGGGTTCTCCACCCTGCCGTGCAGCGTCATCGGGTGCGGGGCGCCGGTGCTGCCGGTGCTGGGCCTGGCGCTCTCGGGTCTGGAGCTGTCGAGCCAGACGCTGGCCACCCTCAGCGGGACCGCCCAGGCGCTCTCCCTCGTCGTCTACGCAGGCGTCGTCGCCGGCATCGCCGTGCTGGCCGGGCACGTGGCGGCCGGCACGCCGGCGGCCGGGACGCCAGGGTCGGGGGTGCCGGGCGCGCCAGGGTCGGGGTCGTCGGGCTCAGGCGCGCCGCGCGACCCGGGCTCCGCCACGTCCACCCCGATGCGCGCCTGAGGTCGTGATCCGCTACGAGCACTTCGCCGGGCGGCCCTACGAGGAGGCCCGCCGGGCCTTCCGCTGGGAGATTCCCACCGCCTACAACATCGGCGTCGACGTGTGCGACCGGTGGGCGCAGACCGCGCCGGACCGGATCGCCATCCACTACGAGTCCGACGCCGGCGCGCGCGTCACCGTGACCTACGGCGACCTGCGCGCGCAGGCGGCGCGCCTGGCCAACGCCCTGCGCGCCCACGGCGTGCAGCGCGGCGATCGCGTGGCGGTCGTCTTGCATCAACGCCCCGAGACCGCCGCCGCGCACATCGCCATCTACTGGCTGGGCGCGGTGGCCGTGCCGCTCACACGCCAGTTCGGGCCCGATGCGCTGGCCTACCGACTCGCCGACAGCGGCTGTCGGGTGGCTGTGGCCGACCCGCGCGTGGTGCCCGTGCTGGCGGGCCTGCACGACCAGACGCCGGACCTGCAGCTGGTCGTCGTCGTCCACGACGCGCAGCTGCCCGAGCTGCCCGAGGGCGGCCGCGTGCGCGCCTGTCGCTACGTGCCGTGGCGCGTGTTGCTCGACCCAGCGGCGAGCACGTTCACGCCGGAGGCCACAGGGCCCGACGATCCCGCGCTCATCATCTACACGTCGGGCACCACCGGCCCACCCAAGGGCGCGGTGCACGGCCATCGGGTGCTGCTGGGACACCTGCCCTCCGTGCAGCTGTACTTCGACTTCGTGCCCCAGGGCGGGGAAGTGTACTGGACGCCCGCCGACTGGGCCTGGATCGGCGGCGCCTACGACCTGCTCTTCCCGGCGCTGCGCTTTGGCGGCCCCGTGGTGGCGTTCGAGACGACGAAGTTCGATCCCGAGCGCGCGTTCCGGCTGATGGCCGCCTACGGCGTCACGCACACGTTCCTGCCGCCCACCGCCCTGAAGATGTGCATGCAGGTGCCGCCGGCTGGCGACCTGCGGCTGCGGGCGATCATGAGCGGGGGCGAACCCGTCAACCCGGTGATCCTCGAGTGGCGCAACCGCCATCTGCCCGGGGTCCTGCTCCACGAGATCTACGGCCAGACCGAGGCGAACCTGGTCTGCGGCAACTGCTCGCGCCTGTATCCCGTGCGCCCGGGCTCCTTGGGCAGGGCGTTCCCGGGTCACGACGTGGTCGTGCTGCGCGACGACGGCACCCCCGCCCCGCCCGGCGAGTCCGGCGAGATCGCCGTACGCGGCCCCGGCGACCCCGTCGTCTTCCTGGGCTACTGGCGCAACCCGCAGGCCACCGCCGCCAAGTACCAGGGCGTGTGGCTGCGCACCGGCGACCTGGCCCGATGCGACGAGGACGGCTACTTCTACTTCGAAGGACGCACCGACGACGTGATCAAGAGCGGCGCCTACCGCATCGGGCCCGCCGAGGTCGAAAGCAGCCTGCTCACCCACCCGGCGGTGGCCGAGTGCGCGGTGATCGGCGCGCCGGACCCCGTGCGGGGCCAGATCGTCAAGGCCTTCGTGACGCTGCGGGCCGGATACGCGCCCTCGCCCGAACTGGCCGCGGCGATCCAGCAGCACGTGAAGACCCGCCTGGCCGCCTATGCGTACCCGCGCGAGATCGAGTTCGTCGACGCCCTGCCCCTGACGACCACCGGGAAGATCCGCCGGGCGGAGCTGCGGGCGCGGGAGGCGGCGCGGCGGGGAGGATCGGGGTGATAGGTTCTCCTTGCACGGAGGAGAAAATCCAGGTCGTGCCGGGCTGGAAGCGCTTCGTACGGCCCCTGCTGGACAGCGGGACAGCCGAGGTGGTTGTGACCGGGTCCTCCGCCACGTTGCTCTCTTGAGAAGTCGGCACGGCGCTCCGGGGCCGCTCGTGGTCGGTGGTGCTCTACCCGTTCAGCTTCGCTGAGGCCTTGACGCATCGGGGGCAGCCAGTCCCCATCGATCCAGGCTCGGTTGTGGAGCCAGCGCGCAGTCGGCTTCCGAACGCCAGGTACTGGTGTACCAGCTCCAAAAGTGCCATTCTGAAATCGCTGGCCACCGGTGGCACCAACAGCATCCCTCCCTTCGCGTGTGGGTAGCCTGCCCCGAAGGGAAGCCGCCGGTGGCTTGCGCTGTCAATGCCACCACGGGCCCTCTACCGACGCCCGGATTCTTATACCACCACCTGGGACGCTACTCCTCGGCTGGCGGCGACAGCAGTTTGCGCATAGACTCGTGGCTGAAGTACCGCCGCGCCACCAGCCATTCATCTTGCACTTCCTCCAGTAGCGCCCCCAGCAGACGCAGGACCGCCGCCACGTAAGGAAAGATCCCCACCACGTCCGCAGGCGCGCGGCCTCCCCAGGGCGAATCTCACCCGCAGACCCAAAGGGAAGGGGAGTGTACTATGCACCTGCCGCCCAGGGGAATTGCCCTGCTGTCCCTCGTCGCCGCCGGCCTGCTGGCCTTGCCCGTGACCGCCGCCCCAACCGGCCCCACCTTCAAGGGTGACCCGGGGGCGATGGCCGAGGTGCAGGCCGCCTTTCAGAAGTTCGCCGCCGCGCGGACCTGGCGCTCCCGCATGACGTCAGGCGACAGCACCACCACCTCGGCGTTCGTGGCCCCCGACCGCTTCCACATGACCGTCGTCCGGGGCAACACGACCACGGAGATGTTCCTGATTGGCGGCGAGATGTGGACCAAATCCGGCGGCACCTGCCAGAAGATGCCCGTGGCCGCTCCGGTACGGACCCCCAAGGAGATGGTCGAGCACGGTGGCGCCGATGTCACCGTGACCGTGGCCAAAGGCGGCGCGGAGACTGTCGAGGGCACCCCCACTCAGACCTATCTGCTGACCGTGGAGAGCCGCGGCACCACGGTGCGGGAGAAGCTCTACGTGGCCACGGCCAGCGGGCTGCCCCGGCGTCTGGAGCTCCAGGGGCCGCAGCTGGTGACCATCGACTACTTCGACTTCGGCGCGCCGATCACCATCAACAACCCGCCCTGTTGAGGGCACTGGAGCGGGCCGCGCTGCGGGGCGGCCGCGGCGGGCCGGCGCGCAGGCCTCGCTTCCCCTACGGCATCGCCCGCAGCACCGCCCCCAGCTCGAAGAGGGAGGTGATGGCAGGACCGCTCCAGGCGGCCTCCTGCGGCTCGTCGTCGGCGCGCCGCGACCGGACGGCGCGCATGCGCACCGCCAGCGCCGGCAGCAGGTCCCGGGCCACGTGGTTGCCCACGACCACCATGTCGCCGGGGGGGCGCGCCGGCGACCCGGCGCACAGCCTGGTAGAAGGCCGGATCGGGCTTGGCCGCCGCCATCCCCGCGGAGACCACCACGAACGCCAAGAGGTCGGCCAACCCGGCGCGGTCCAGCTTCCCGCGCTGCGCCGCGCCGATCTCGTTGGTGGCTACGGTCATCCTCGATGAAGTGCAGCGGGCGCCCGAGGGCACACCGCTAGCCAGCCTCGTCGAGCGGCGCCTGCGTCGACGACGTCCATCGCTCCCCTCCTCAGAATGGCCTTCTCGCACGCCATTTCCTACCGCGGGACCGTGATGACCACGCGTGCGTCGGGCGGTGACGGCCGCACGGTCATGTAGTGCGCCGGCGCGCGCATGTACAGGCGGTGCACCCGCAGGGTGCGCTGGCCGATCCAGGCAGCGAACGCCGGGCTGCCGCCGGGGTTGGTCCACAGCACCACGCGGCAGGGCTCGTCGTCGCAGCGCCCCGCGCGCCCCAGGGCGACGTGCTCGGCGAGCTTGAGGTAGACGCGGTGCCCTTCGGCGATCACGGGCTGGCGGAGTGTGGTGCGCACCCAGGGCCCGCCGTCGCGGCGCTCGTACCGCTGATCGCCGATGACGACGACCTCGGTCTGGCCGACGGTGCCGGTGGGTGCCAGGGTGTAGCGGGCGCGCAAGTGCAGCCGGTCGGGTGGCGCCAGCCGGTACTGGGTGATGACGAGGCTGCCGGCACCGTCGGTGACCTGCTCCCACTCGCGCCAGGCGCCCAGCGCCGCCTCGCGCGCCTCCTGCAGCAGGTGCAGCGCCTCGGGGTCGCGCTGCGCCGGCAGCCCGTTGCCGAGGTCGAGGGCGAAGAACGTGGAGACGTCGGGCACACCGCGGCGGCGGAGCACGACCTCGACCTCCCACCAGCCGGCGGCCGCGAGGTGATCGCCCTGTGCCTGGAATCGCCCACCGCCCACAGGGGGCAGGACGACGGCCGTGGGCGTGAGGTCTTCGTCGAGCTTCACGAACCGCAGCAGCACACGTGCGTCCTGCGCGGCAGAGGAGGCATCCAGGGTCACCTCGTAGCGGTTGCGGCCGGGGCGGGCAGGGTCGACGACGAGCTGCACCTTGGTGTCGCCCGCAAGGCCCACGAGCAACGCCGCAGTCTGCGCGCTGGCGCCGTAGGTGCTGCGTGCCGGCGGCGTGGTGGTCAGCACGCCGGCCGCCAGCACGATGGCCGCCGCCACGCCGACCTCGCCGGCCACCGAACGCACGAACCGCCGCGCCAGCCCCGCGTGCGCCTGGCGTTCCAGCTGCGGCCGCAGCAGGAAGCGGTTCACCGCGCCGAAGGCCAGCAGCGGAAGCAGCAACAGCAGCTTGACGTGCAGGGCGAGCCCGTAGGTCGTCGTCACCAGCGCTCGCAGCGCCGGTACCTGGAGCCAGGCCGCGTAGAGTCCGGTGCCAGCGGTGACCAGCAGACCGGCAGCCGCCAGGCGCGAGAGCGGCCGCACCACGAGCCGGGCGACGTCGGCCCGAGCGGTATCGTCGAGACCTCGGACGACGAGCACCAGCACGGCGAGTCCACCCAGCCAGGCCGCGGCGCCGGCAAGGTGCAGCCAGTCTGCCGCCACGGCGAGCGGGCCGGCGGGTGGTGCGTGCGCGGTCAGGGTGAAGGTCAGCAGCATCGCACTGGCGGCGCCGGCGGCCAGGGCGGCGCGGATCTGGATGCCCGGGGTGTGCGGGTGTCGCCTCGCGCACGACGCGGAATCACCGGGCGAGCGGCCGCCGGGCAACAGCCCTCCGGAGCCACCCGGTCGCCCTGCCAGCGCAGCCGTCACCACCGCGGCGCCGATGCCCAGCAGGGCTGCCTGCCCGGTGCGGCTGTCCCACAGGAACGCCGCGCCGGCACCGCCGCTTGCGGCCACCAGGTGCGCCTGATGGAGGAGGTCGGCAGCCAGGACCACTGCGACGCCGCCCCCGGCGGCGTGCGTCACGGTGCGCAGGCGCGCACGCAGCAGGTCGCCCGCGGGCGGTGCCAGACGGCGCGCGACGGGCTCGAACACGAGGAGCCGGGCGTAGACCGCGCCCGCGAGCACCAGCGCCGCCGCCAGCGCGAGCCAGCGTGCCAGCACGCGGTCGAGCTCAGGACGGGGCTGCGCGGCGCCGCGGTCGGGCGCCGGGCTCGCGCCCACGCCGAAAAGGTAGACCCCGCTGGTGACGTGGCCATCGACCGCCGAGAGCACGCGCCAGCGCACGGTGAAGACGCCGGTGGGCAGGGACGGCAGGGACGTGAGCAGCGACCTGCCATCGTCGCCGGCGTGCACCGGCCCTGAGACCTGCGCGCCCCTGGCGTCGCGCACGACGACGGTGCTGAACCGGGCGTCGATCGGCTCGCTGAAGACCAGCACGACCTCAGCTGGCGGCGTGCCCACGCTGGCGCCGGGCGCGGGCGCCGCGCGGTCGAGCACCGCATGGGCGCGGGCCGGGAGGGGCCACAGGACGCCCGCGAGCAGCACGAGGACCGCCGCGCACGCAACGCGAACGGTCGCGTCCGTCGCGTGCGTCGTGCGGTCCATGCGGACGGGCAGCGACAGCACCTTCTGTGCGACGAGGCGGAGCGGCACGGGGCGGTCCACCACGCGTGTCGTGCGGTCTGTACGGACGGGCAACGACCTCGCGCGCCCCGCGGGCCGCATGGAGACAGGCAGCGTGCCCGCGTCTTCCGCGGGCCGCTCGGGGGCAGGCAGCGTGCTGGCAATCCAACGGCCGCCCAGGAAGCTGCCGCCGAATCTGCGGCGCATCCCACGGCCTGCCGGACAGCGGGCCCGCAAGCCCGCACTCCGCGTTCGCCCGGCGCTGCGACCTCGCACCGTCACCGCGTACCCGGCAGTGCCAGCGTGTGGATCTGCGGTACTGTGAAGTTCTCGTCCTGGTATGCGGCGACCAGCACCGTGGCCGGCCCGGACGTCCGCACCGGCGCAGCGAACTCGCCACCGCCGGCGTAGGCGGCCTCCCCGACCTGCAACACGCGGCCGGCAGTGTCGACGACGACGAACCGGCAGACTGGCCGCACGCGGGGCGTCCCCTGCAGCATGTCGTCGCGCAGCGTCTCGCGCGTGACCTGGTAGTCGCGTTGCACGCGCTCCTTGAGCTCGACCTCCACTCGCACGCGCAGCTGGCCGTCGGCGATCCGCAGGGCGACGGCGTGCGCGGGCCGGGGAAGCGCATAGCGGTCGAAGGCGCCGATCACCAACGGGTAGGTGAGGTCGCGGAACACCGCCAGCGTGGCGCGCTGCCCATCCCAGCGTGCAAGCCGGTAGGGGCCGGCGGTCACCAGCAGGTGGCCGGTGCGGGCGGCGAAGCGCCCCAGCGCCCGCCAGCGCAGCCGCGCCTCCTGCGGCGTCACGTACGCCTCGAGCCCCGGGGGAATGGCGGCACGGGCCTCGAACTCGGCGACGAGCGCGCGCAGGCGCGCAACGAGCGCAGCATCGCACACCAGGTCCAGCGGCGGCACCCCGCGCCGGCGCGCCTCGTCGGCCGACCAGGCCGCCAGACCGCGGCGCACGGCTTCTTCCATCACGTACATGAGGTGCCAGGGCACGGTGCTCCACGGCGGTGCCAGCGCCGCGAGGTGCTGCGCGTCGGGCAGGTCGCCGCGCAGGTAGACCTCGACGATCGGGTCGCGCCACCGCAGCCGCAGGTCGCCCAGGACGAGCGTCGTCTCCTCGATGCGCGCCACGCGCACCCCGGCCAGGTGCGCCCGCACCAGCGCCGTGGCCTCTGCCAGGCGCAGGTCGTGGGCCGGGCCGGCCGCGCCCCACCGGACCGCCAGGAGGTAGGGGTACAGCACATCGGCTGCGGTCATCATCGTGCCGTCGTGGAACGCCGAGGTACGTACCGTATATACCACGCGGGCCTGCGCCGCCGCGCGCCAGCCCACCGGGCGCCACCGACCGCTGGCATCGGGCACCAGGGCATCACGGGGCATGAGGACGGTACCGCCTGCCAGCTGCGCCACCCACCGACGCAGCCGATCCGCGATCCCCGGCGGGAGCGCCGGCCGCGGCACGACGCGGTTGGGCACCATGCCGGCACCGTAGGGCGCCGCCAGCAGCGCCGGATCGCCGACCGCGGCCCACAGCAAGCGGCCGAAGGGATCGGTGAAGCCGCCCAGCGGGTTCCACGGCGCCTGGGGCGCGCCCGCGACGGCCAGGCGCAACACGCCGTTCCAGGGGAAGTCCTTGAGCTTCGCCGTGCGGATGAAGATCGGGGCGTTCAGCCCCGCGTGGGCATCGAACGCCACGTTCTCCACGCCGGCGGTGAACTCGGTGGTGTAGGGTTCGCGGCGTACCACGTACCCGGCGACCGCCGCGCGGCAGGCGTCGGCCAGGCGCGCCGGGATCTCGCGCTCCAGCGCCACGCGCTCCTCCAGCCGGCGCGGTGCACCTCTCGTGAGGCGCGCCACCAGGGCGTCGACGGCCTGACCTTCGGTGTCGGTCAGGCGGCCACGCAGCACCAGCACCGCGTGGAACCAGCCTTCCCGCACCCACGGCGGCCCTTGCCCACCGTCGGGACGCATCGCCCACCTGGTGAGCAGCTGCTCTGTCGGCACCACCTCGACCGTCACGTCCCAGGGGGTGCGAGCAGCTTCTCCAAGAGGCCCCGGGGTGCCGCGCGTCGGCCCTGTGCCCCCGCGGGCCGGTGCCGTCTCAACCTGGCGGAGAGCTGCCACACCAGCACCTTCGAGCAGCGCGGCCGCCCGTGCGTCCCGCGCGCGCAGACGCGGCGTGCGGGCGTCTCCACCATCCGCCGCGTACCGCGCCTGCGCGACCCGGGCGAGGTCGGCGTGGTACAGGTAGTCTTCGTGGAACGGCGTCACGGGGTAGGGGTGGAAGCGAAAGCGGGGCGCGCGGGCCAGCGCACGCAGCGCGCCCTCCAGCGCGCGGCAGCGCGCGTCGCGCGATGCGCCCGCCAGCGCGGGGCCGTCGGCGACGACCACCACGTAG
>CAZGNA010000072.1:0-13099 GCA_964526945.1 uncultured bacterium | reverse complement strand
GATCGTCGCGCGATTTTTTCGCGCGCGGAAAAATTTTCAGCGATCGGTGAGCGCCGCGAGCGCGCGCAGATACTCCGCGGTTTCGCCGAATAGTTTCTCGAGCGCATCGGCGCGCACGCGCCAGCGCCAGTTGCCGGCGCGCCTGCTCCCACCGGGCCTGTGCGCTCGCCAGCTGGGCCTGCGCCGTGGCCACCTGCGCGCGGGCGTCGCGGTCGTCGATGACCACCAGCAGCTGGCCGGCGGCCACCCGGTCGCCTTCCTGCACGCGCACGTCCACCACGGTGCCGGTGGCGCGCGACCGCACCTCCACCTGGGAGTAGGGCTGGACCGTCCCGGTGCCCGTCACGCGCACCGCCAGGGTGCCGCGTGTGACCACGGCCGTACGGAAGCGTTCCGCCGGCGCAGGCCGGGCCGAGCGCCCGCGCACGCCCCACAGCCCGCCCGCCAGCAGGAGGACGGCAGCGACCGCGATCATCAGACGCCTGCGCATGTGACTCCCGGGGAGCGTCGCGGCCCGCGCGGGCCACGCGGCGGACGACTCAGCATCTCCACCTCATCAGACCGCCAGGCGCACCCCTCCGTTTAGCCCGTCGCGCCTGCATCCGCCCGCGCCTGCCGACCGGCCTACGGCACCGGATCCACCAGCAAGGTCGCCTCGCCGTCGACCACGGTCTCCCCACGCTGGTTGGTACAGGTGGTGCGCAGGGTGAGCAGGCGCCGGTCCGGCCGCCACGCCAGCACCTCGGCGGTCGCGGTGACGGTGTCACCCAGCCGTACCGGCCGCAGGAAGCGCAGCGTCTGGCTGAGGTAGATCCCACCCGGCCCGGGCAGGCGCATCCCCAGGACGGCGGAGATCAGGCCTGCGGTGAGCATCCCGTGGGCGATGCGCTCGCCGAAGCGGCTGCGGCTGGCGAAGGCGGCGTCGACGTGCAGCGGGTTGTGGTCGCCCGTGAGGGCGGCGAAGGCCGCGACGTCGGCCTCGGTGATCGTCCTGGTCCACGACGCCCGCTGGCCCGGGGCGAACGCCATGGCGGCCGCGCGCCTACCGGGCCGTCCAGCCCGCGTCCAGCGGCAGCGCGGCGCCGGTGATCATGGCCGCTGCCTCGGTGCACAGGAACACCGTCAGGGCGGCCACCTCCTCGGGCTCGATCAGGCGCTTGCGGGCGTGCGCCGGCAGCATCACCTTCTCGACGACCTCGGCCGGGGCGATGCCGTGCACGCGCGCCTGGTCGGCGATCTGCCCTTCCACCAGCGGCGTGCGCACGTAGCCCGGGCAGATGGCGTTCACGGTGATCTGGTGCTCGCCAAGCTCCCACGCCGCCACCTTGGTGAACCCCACCACCCCGTGCTTGGCCGCGACGTACGCGGCTTTGAACGGCGACGCCACCAGGCCGTGGGCGGAGGCGATGTTGACCACGCGCCCCCAGCGCTGACGGATCATGTGGGGCAGGGCGTGCTTGGTGCACAGGAACGTGCCGGTGAGCATCACGCCCACCAGCCGGTCCCAGCGTTCCTCGGGGTACTCGACGATGGGCGCCACGTACTGCACGCCCGCGTTGTTCACGAGGATGTCCAGGCGACCGAACCGCTCGACGGTCTGCGCCACCATGGCCCGCACCGCCCCGACGTCGGCCACGTCGCAGGCGATGGCCTGCGCCCGTCCGCCGGCTGCCGCGATCTCGGCCGCTGTGGTCTGGGCGCGGCCGACGTCCACGTCGGCGACCGCCACGGCCACACCCTCGCGGGCCAGGGCCTGCGCGATGGCCCGGCCGATACCCGAGCCCGCGCCGGTGACGATCGCGGCGCGGCCCGACAGCTGCCCCTCACCCATCGCTGCCTCCTGGCGCCGGCACGACGACGCGAGGGGTGCCCTGGCGTCCACGCCCGGGCACCCCCGCGCCGGACCGGTCGGTGCGCTACGACGTCTGCGCCGCTGCCCGCAGCGCGCGCTTCCCGTACACCCGCGCCAGATGGGCGCGGTACTCGGCGTCGGCGAACAGGTCTTCCAGCACGTCGACGCCGTCGGTGGCCTGCTGCACCGCCGCGACCACCGTGGCCTCGTCGATGCGCGTGCCGCGCAGCGCCGCTTCCACGGCCTTGGCGCGGTAGGCGTGGGGGCCGACGCCCGTGAACGCCAGGCGCACCCGTTGCTCGCGCCCATCAGGCCCCATGCGCACCACCGCCGCCGCGCCCACCACCGCGAAGCCGCTGGCGGGATGCTTCATCTTACGGTAGGCCGAGCCCGTCACGCGCGGCGGGATCGGCACCTCCACCTCGGTGATGATCTCGCCGGGCTGCAGGGCGGTCTGGTACAGCCCTGTGAAGAAGCCGTCGGCCGGAATCGCCCGGGCGCCGGCCGGGCCGCGCACGTGGATCACGGCCTCCAGCGCCAGCACGGCCGCAGGGTAGTCGGCCGCAGGATCGGCGTGGGCCAGGCTGCCGCCGATGGTACCGCGGTTGCGCACCTGGAGGTCGCCGATCGCCTCGGCCGCCTGCGCCAGGGCGGCGAAGTGTCGGGCGACGATCGGCGAGCGCTCGATCTCGGCGTGGGTGGTGAGCGCGCCGATGCGCATCGCCTGGGCGTCCTCGCGGATGTAGCTCAGGCCCGGAATGCGCCCCAGGTCGATCAGCAGGGGCGGCGAGGCCAGGCGGAGCTTCATCAACGGCAGCAGGCTGTGGCCACCGGCCAGGAGCTTGGCCTCGGGGTTCTGCTGCAGCATGGCGAGCGCCTCGTCCAGCGTCGCCGGCCGCGCGTAGTCGAACGCTGCCGGGATCATCGCGTCCCTCCTTTCGCCTGCTGGATCGCCCGCCAGATCTTCCGCGGGGTCAGCGGCATGTCCAGGTGAGTGATGCCGAGCGGGGCCAGGGCGTCCATGACGGCGTTGGCGACCGCGGCCGTGGCGGCGATGGTGCCGGTCTCGCCGGCGCCCTTGACGCCCATGGGGTTGACGGGAGACGGCGTGACCGTGCGGTCGAGCTCGTACGCCGGGACGAAGGCCGCCTTGGGAACGGCGTACTCGAGCATGGACGCCGTCAGCAGCTGGCCATCGTCACTGTACGTCGCGCCTTCCCACAGCGCCTGCGCGACACCCTGGGTGACGCCCCCCTGGACCATGCCGTCTACGATCTTGGGGTTGATCACACGCCCCACGTCGTCCACGGCCAGGTACCGGAGGAGTTTCACCTCGCCCGTGTCGGCGTCGACCTCCACCACCGCGGCGTGGGCACCGAACGGGAAGACGAAGTTGGAGGGATCGTAGAAGCTGGTGGCCTCCAGGCCCGGTTCCAGCCCCTGGGGCAGGTTGTGGGCCAGGTAGGCGGCCAGCGCCACCTCCTGGAACGTCTTGGCCCGGTCGGGCGCGCCCGCCACATGGTAGCGGCCCTGCTCGAAGACCACATCGGACTCGGCGGCCTCCAGGAGATGCGCGGCGATCTTGCGGCCCTTGTCCACCACCTTCTCCACGCACGCGTAGATCGCCGCCCCGCCCACGGCCGCCGAGCGGCTGCCGTAGGTGCCCATGCCGAAGGGGACGAGGCCGGTGTCGCCGTGGACCACGTCGACGTCGTCGATGGGCACGCCCAGACGGTCGGCCACCAGCTGGGCGAAGGTGGTCTCGTGCCCCTGGCCGTGCGCGTGCGAGCCGGTGAACACCGTGACCTTCCCTGTGGGGTGGACGCGGATGTGCGCGCTTTCCCACAGGCCCGCCTGCGCGCCCAGGGCGCCCGCGATCTTCGACGGGGCCGGGCCGCACGCCTCGATGTACGTGGAGAAGCCGATCCCCAGCAGCCGCCCCTCGCCGCGGGCCTTGGCCTGCTCTGCCCGCATCCGCGCGTAGTCGAGCATCTCCAGCAGGCGATCAAACGCCCTGGGGTAGTTGCCGCTGTCGTAGACGAACGCCACCGGGGTCTGGTAGGGAAACTTCTCGGGGGGGATGAAGTTCCGGCGCCGGATCTCCGCGGGGTCCAGCCCCCGCTGCCGCGCGCTGAGATCCACCAGCCGTTCCACCACGTAGGTCGCCTCCGGCCGCCCCGCGCCCCGATAGGCGTCCACCGGCGTGGTGTTGGTGAAGACGCCGGTCACCTCGCACCAGATCGCGGGGATCTCGTACACCCCCGACAGCAGCGTCCCGTACAGGTAGGTGGGGATCAACGGGGCGAAGGTGGACAGGAACGCGCCCATGTTGGCGATCGTCCGGACACGCAGCCCGAGAATGCGCCCGTCGGCGTCGATGGCCATCTCGGCCTCGGTGATGTGATCGCGGCCATGGGCGTCGGTGAGGTAGCTCTCGCGGCGCTGTGCTGCCCACTTCACCGGGCGCCCCAACTGCCTGGAGGCCCAGCAGACGGCTACCTCCTCGGGGTACAGGAAGATCTTCGACCCGAACCCGCCGCCGACGTCGCCGGCGATGACCCGCAGCTTGTGCTCGGGGATGCCCAGCACGAACGCGCCCAGCAGCAGGCGGATCACGTGCGGGTTCTGTGAGGTGAGCCACAGGGTGAGCTCCTCTGTGGACGGGTCGTAACGGGCCACGCACGCCCGCGGCTCCATGGCGTTGGGAATGAGCCGCTGGTTGACCAGGCGCTGGCGTGTCACGGTGTGGGCGCGGTCGAACGCTTCAGCGGTCTTGTCCCGATCGCCGATCGACCAGCGAAAGGCCACGTTGCCGGGGGCCACCGCGTGGACCTGCGGCGCGTCGGGGGCCAGGGCCCGTTCGGCATCCACCACCGCCGGCAGCACCTCGTAGCCGACCCGCACCGCCTCCGCGCCGTCACGCGCCGCATACGGGCTGTTGGCGACCACCATCGCGACGGCGTGCCCGTGGAACGACGCCACATCCACGGCCACCGGCCGGTACGGCGGGATCTTCAGGTCTGGCAGCAGCCACCCGCAGGGCAGGGTGCCCACCCCGCCGTCGGCCAGGTCCTTCCCGGTGAACACGGCCACCACGCCCGGGATCGCCCTGGCCTCGGTGGTGTCGATGGCCCGGATCCGGGCGTGCGCGTGCGGGCTACGGACGAAGGCCGCGTAGGTGAGGCCGGGCAGCGCGACGTTGTCGGTGAACCGTCCCCGGCCGGTGATCAGCCGGGGATCCTCGCGGCGCTTGATGCTGGCGCCAAAGAGCGCCGTCACGGCCACGCCCCCTCACCTCCCCCCACCGGCAGCCGCGCGGGCAGGCTGCCCCGCCATCTTGCGGGCCGCGCTCATGATGGCGTTGACGATGTGCTGGTAGCCGGTGCACCGGCACAGGTTCCCCTCGAGGCCATGGCGGATCTGGTCCTCGGTCGGCTGGGGGTAGCGCTCGAGGAGCTGGAGCGCGGTCATGAGCATGCCGGGCGTGCAGAACCCGCACTGCAGCCCGTGCTCTTCCCAGAAAGCCTCCTGGAGCGGGTGCAGCTGCCCGTCCCTGGCGAGGCCTTCCACGGTCTGAATCGTCCCGCCGTCGGCCTGGACGGCCAGGACCGTGCACGACTTGACCGCCTGCCCGTTGAGGAGGATGGTGCACGCGCCGCAGCTGGTGGTATCGCACCCGATGTGCGTGCCGGTCAGGCCCAGCACGTCACGGATGTAGTGCACCAGCAGCAGCCGGGGCTCGACGTCGTGGGTGGCGGTGACCCCGTTGGTGGTGATGGTCACCTTCACGCGCTCTCACCTCCTGGCGGCTATGGGCTGACGTTCCGGGTGTACGGAAGCCCTTCGGCGCAGGGGCGACGCTTCCCTGCGGGCGGGCGCCGCGGGCGGAGGTCGCGATGCCGCGCTCCCTGCAGGCGCGGCCACCGTCTGCGTCGAACTCGCCTGGCGAGCAGGTGGTCCAGCCATGTCGACCCAGTCCCCCGCCCGCATCGTCTGGACCCCGGACCCCGCGCAGGCCCGGGCCAGCCGCCTGGCGCGCCTGATCGCCCGCGCGGGCGCCCCCGACTACGATGCCCTCTACCGCCGGTCGATCGAGGACCCGGCGTGGTTCTGGCAGGTCGTGGTCGAGGACCTGGGTCTGGAGTGGTTCCGCCCCTACGCGCAGGTGCTCGATACCAGCCAGGGCGTCCCGTGGGCCCGCTGGTTCGTCGGCGGCCAGACGAACCTGACCTGGAACTGTCTGGACCGGCACGTGCGCGCCGGGCGCGGCGACCGCCTGGCGCTCGTCTACGAGGGCGACGACGGCACCGTGCGGACGCTGACCTACCAAGAGCTGCTCGAAGAGGTCTGCCGGCTGGCGTTCGCCTTGCGCGGGCTGGGCATCGGCCGGGGCGACGTGGCGGGCGTCTTCCTCCCCATGATCCCCGAGGCGGTCATCGCCACGCTGGCGCTGTCGCGCATCGGCGCCATCTACATCCCGTGCTTCTCGGGGTTTGCGGCCGCCGCGGTGGCCACGCGCCTGGCCGACGGCGGCGCCACGCTGCTGGTCACCGCCGACGGCTTTGTGCGGCGCGGGCAGGTCGTGCCCATGAAGGAAACGGCGGACGCGGCCGCGGCCGAGCTGCCCGAACTGCGCCACGTGGTGGTGGTGCGGCACCTGGGCCGCGACGTGCCGTGGACGGCGGGGCGCGACCGCTGGTGGCACGAGCTGACCCGCACCTACCCGCGCGCGTGCCCGCCCGAGCCCGTCGACAGCGAAGCGCCGTTCATGATCATCTACACCTCGGGCACCACGGGACGGCCCAAGGGGTGCGTGCACGTCCACATGGGCTTCCCTCTCAAGGGCGCCATGGACATGGCCTACTGCTTCGACGTGGGCCAGGACGACCGGGTCTTCTGGTACACCGACCTGGGCTGGATGATGGGGCCCTGGCTGATCCTGGGCACGCTGCTGCTGGGAGGCACCATGGTGCTCTTCGACGGCACGCCCGACCACCCCACGCCCGCACGGCTCTGGCAGCTCGTCGAGCGCCACCGCGTCACCGTGCTGGGGATCTCGCCCACCGCGATCCGGGCGCTCATGCGGCACGGCCCCGAGCTCCCGCATCGGCACGACCTCTCCAGCCTGCGCATCCTGGGGAGCACGGGCGAGCCGTGGAACCCCGAACCCTGGCTGTGGTACTTCGAGCACGTGGGGCGCAGCCGGCTGCCGATCATGAACTACTCGGGGGGCACCGAGATCTCGGGCGGCATCCTCTGCTGCGACCTGCTCCACCCGCAGGCGCCCACGGCGTTCACCGGGCCGATCCCCGGCATGGCCGCCGACGTCTACGACGAGCAGGGCCGGCCGGTGCGCGGGGCAGTGGGCGAGCTGGTGCTGACGCAGCCCTGGCCCGGGATGACCCGGGGCTTCTGGCGCGACCCGCAGCGCTACCTCGACACCTACTGGTCGCGGTGGCCCGGGGTCTGGGTGCACGGCGACTGGGTGCGCGTCGACGACGACGGCTTCTGGTACATCCTGGGGCGCAGCGACGACACCCTGAACGTGGCGGGCAAGCGCATCGGCCCCGCCGAGGTCGAGTCGGCGCTCACGGTCCATCCGGCCGTGGCCGAAGCGGCGGCCATCGGCATCCCCCACCCGATCAAGGGCGAGGCGATCGCCTGCTTCGTGGTGTTGCGGCCCGGCCACGCGCCCGACGACGCGCTGCGCGATGCGCTGCGCCAGACCGCGGCGGCTCAGCTGGGCAAGGCGCTCGCGCCCGAGGAGATCCACTTCGTGCGCGACCTGCCCAAGACGCGCAACGCCAAGGTGATGCGGCGCGTGATCCGGGCCCGGTACCTCGGCCGCGATCCAGGCGACCTGTCGTCGCTGGAGTACCCGCAGGCCGTGGAGGAGATCCCACAGGGCGGACGCCCGGCGGACGTCGCCGGCCCCCCGCCGGCGCGATGAGGGCCGGCGGACGGGCCCGACGACGACCGTGAAGGTCTGGCGCGGCGCGCCCACGCCGCTGGGGGCGACCTGGGACGGCCTGGGCGTCAACTTCGCGGTCTACAGCGAGGGCGCCGAGGCGGTCACGCTGGTCCTGTTCGACGGCCCCGACGATCCCGCAGGCCGCGAGGTGCCGCTGTCCGAGCGCACCGGTCCCATCTGGCACGGCTACCTCCCCGGCCTGGCGCCCGGCCAGCTCTACGGCTACCGGGTGCACGGACCGTACCGGCCTCACGAGGGCCTCCGGTTCAACGCCCGCAAGGTCCTGCTCGACCCGTACGCCAGGGCCGTGGGACGTCCGCTGCGCTGGCACGACAGCCTGTACGGCTACGTGGTCGGCCACCCCGACGCCGATCTGTCGTTCAACGACGCCGACAGCGCGCCGTACGCGCCGCTGGGCGCCGTGGTGGACGATGCGTTCGCGTGGGGCGACGATCGGCCGCCCCGGGTGCCCTGGGAGGACACCATCATCTACGAGGCCCACGTGAAGGGCCTGACCGCCCTGCACCCCGAGGTGCCACCCCACCTGCGCGGCACGTACCTGGGGGTGGCCGCCGAGCCCGTCGTCGACCACCTGACCGGCCTGGGGATCACCACCGTCGAGCTGCTGCCGGTGCAGGCGTTCGTCCAGGACCGCCGCCTGGTCGAGCACGGACTGCGCAACTACTGGGGGTACACCCCGCTGGCCTACTTCGCGCCGGAGCCCACGTATGCGGCGGGAGGTGGCCTGGCGGCGGTGCGGGAGTTCAAGACCATGGTGCGCGCTCTGCACGCCGCCGGGCTGGAGGTGATCCTCGACGTCGTCTACAACCACACCGGCGAGGGCGACCACCTCGGGCCCACGCTGGCGTTTCGCGGCCTCGACAACGCCGCCTACTACAAGCTGGCCGACGACCGCCGCACCTACGTGGACTACACCGGGACCGGCAACACCCTGGATGCCGGCAACCCCTACGTGGTCCAGCTCATCGTCGACAGCCTGCGTTACTGGGTCCAGGAGATGCACGTCGACGGATTCCGCTTCGACCTGGCGCCGGTCCTGGCGCGGGAGGGCCGCGACGTCGACATGCGGGCAGCCGTCCTGCAGGCCCTCCAGCACGACCCGGTGCTCTCCCGCGTCAAGCTCGTCGCCGAGCCCTGGGACCTCGGGCCCGGGGGCTACCAGGTGGGCTGCTTCCCGTGGCCGTGGGCCGAGTGGAACGGGCGCTACCGCGACGCCGTGCGCCGCTTCTGGCGCGGCGACGAGGGGACCGCCGGCGAGTTCGCCACGCGGGTGACCGGCTCGGCCGACCTGTACGCCCGCGCGCACCGCCGCCCGTGCGCCTCGGTCAACTACGTCACCGCCCACGACGGCTTCACGCTGGAAGACCTGGTCAGCTACGAGCGCAAGCACAACGAGGCGAACCTGGAGGACAACCGCGACGGCACCGACGCCAACTACAGCGTCAACTGCGGGCACGAAGGCCCCACCGACGCCCCGGCGGTGCTGGCCTGCCGCGAGACGCTCAAGCGCAGCCTGGTGATCACGCTGTGCTGCTCCCTGGGCGTGCCCATGCTGCTGGGCGGCGACGAGCTCTCCCGCACGCAACGGGGCAACAACAACGCCTACTGTCAGGACAACCCGGTGAGCTGGTACCACTGGACGCTGGACCACCGCCAGCGCGCGTTCCTGGAGTTCGTGCGCGCCGCGATCGCCTTCCGCAAGGCGCACCCGACCTTCCGACGGCGGACGTTCCTGACCGGCGCCCCCACGCCCGAAGGCTCCCCGGACGTCCTCTGGATCCATCCCGACGGGCGGCTGATGACCCCCGACGACTGGAGCGCGCCGGGGCTGCGGGCGCTGGGGATGCTGCTGTCCGGGGGCGGCATCGCCGACACGGACGCTCGGGGCCGGCGCGTCACCGACGAGACCCTGCTGGTGCTGTTCAACGCCGGCCGGGCACGGCGCTTCGTCCTGCCCGAGCCCCCGGACGCCTGGGGGTGGGAACTCGTGCTCTCGTCGCGGCCCGGGCACGCCCGGCGCCGGGTCGCCCTCCCGCCCGGGCACCGCGTGCTCCTCGGGCCGCGGCAGGCGGCCGTCTTGCGGGCGATCCCGCCGCGCTGACGCGGCTAGCAGCCGGTGCCCGGCGCCAGGAACAGCACGGCCAGCGGCGGGAGCGTCAGGACCACCGAGTGGGGCTGGCCGTGCCAGGGCACCGGGGTGGCCTCGACGCCACCCAGGTTGCCCCACCCCGTCCCGCCGTACTCGACGGCGTCACTGTTGAGCAGCTCACGCCACCAGCCAGCCCGCGGCACGCCCACCCGGTACCCGTGGCGAGGGACCGGCGTGAAGTTGCACACGATCACCACCACGGCATCGGGCGACCGCCCGCGGCGCATGAAGCTCAGCACGCTCTGCTCGGCGTCGTGCGGGTCGATCCACGCGAACCCCTCCGGCGCGCAGTCGAGCTCGTGCAGGGCCGGCTGCGTCCGGTAGGTGTGGTTGAGGTCGGCCACCCAGCGCTGCACGCCCGCGTGGCGCGGATCGGCCAGGAGGTGCCAGTCGAGGCTGGACTCGTGGTCCCACTCCCGCCACTGCCCGAACTCGCCGCCCATGAACAGCAGCTTCTTCCCCGGCTGGGCGTACTGGTAGCCGAAGAGCAGGCGCAGGTGCGCCAGCCGCTGCGCCGGATCCCCGGGCATCGCGCCCGCCAGCGAGCCCTTGCCATAGACCACCTCGTCGTGCGACAGCGGCAGCACGAAGTTCTCGCTGAAGGCGTACAGGCCGCGAAACGTCAGCCGCTGGTGATAATACTTCCGGTAGATCGGGTCCAGGCGCAGGTAGGCCAGGGTATCGTGCATCCACCCCATGTCCCACTTGAGCCCGAACCCGAGCCCGCCCACGTACGTGGGCCGTGAGACCCCAGGCCACGCCGTCGACTCCTCGGCGATGGTCTGCACGTCGGGGAAGGCCCGGTAGACTTCCTCGTTGAGCCGACGCAGGAAGGCGATGGCCTCCAGGTTCTCGCGCCCGCCGTAGACGTTGGGGACCCACTGGCCCGGGGCGCGCGAGTAGTCCAGGTAGAGCATCGACGCCACGGCGTCGACCCGCAGGCCGTCGACGTGGTAGCGCTCCAGCCAGAAGCACGCGCTGCTCAGCAGGAAGCTGCGGACCTCGTGCCGCCCGTAGTTGAAGACGTAGCTGTGCCAGTCGGGGTGCAGGCCCTGCCGGGGGTCGGCGTGCTCGTAGAGGTGTGTGCCGTCGAAGCGGCCCAGGCCGTGCTCATCGGTGGCGAAGTGCGAGGGGACCCAGTCCAGGATGACGCCGATGCCGTGCTGGTGGAGGACGTCCACCAGGGCCATGAAGTCCTGGGGCGTCCCGTAGCGCGCCGTGGGCGCGAAGTACCCGGTGACCTGGTACCCCCACGAGCCATAGAACGGATGCTCCATCACCGGCAGGAACTCCACGTGGGTGAACCCCAGCTCGCGGACGTAGGTGGCCAGCAGCGGCGCCAGCTCGCGGTACGTGAGCGGGCGGTTGCCCTCCTCGGGGACGCGGCGCCACGAGCCCAGGTGCACCTCGTAGATGGCCATGGGCGCGTCCAGGCGCTGCCGACGGCCGCGCTCGGCCATCCACGCCCCATCACCCCACGCGTAGCTGAGGTCGGCGATCACCGACCCGGTGCCTGGCGGCGGCACCGTCTGGAAGGCGAGGGGGTCGCTCTTGTCCACGCGGTACGCACCGCCGCGGGCGGTGACATGGAACAGGTAGCGGTGGCCGGGGCGCGCGTCGGGCACCACACCCTCCCAGATGCCCGAGACCCCGCGCGGCGCCAGCGGATGGCGCAGCCGATCCCACGCGTTGAAGTCGCCGAAGACCGACACCCCGTCCGCATTGGGTGCCCAGACGGCGAAGGCGACACCGCCGCCGGGCAGCGGGTGCGCACCCAGGTGGTCGAACAGCCGCAGGTGCGAGCCTTCGTTGAACAGGTAGAGATCGTCCTCGCTCAACAGCGTCATCCGCCGTCACCCGCCACGAGCTGCAGAAGGCCTTCCAGGGCGACGCGCAGCTCCCCCGGCCGCTGCCCGAGCGCGTCCCCCACGTCGGCGATGGCCTGTTCCACCAAGAACACCTCCAGCAGCAGCGCGCTCTCGGCGCGGGTGCGGGGCAGGAAGCGCGCCCGCGCGGCTCCCGCCAGGTAGGCCCGCAGGAAGGCCGCCTGCGCCCATCGCTCCCAGACCCGGACCCAGGGGGCCAGGGTCACGGCGTCCTCGGGGCGCAGGCGGCCCCACTCCCCGGCGGTAGCCAGCGCGGCGCAGGCGGCGCGGTGGAACGACCACAGCATCCCGGCCACGTCGCGGAGCGGCGACCGCTTCAACCGCCGCTCCCCCAGCGGCCGGGTGGGGGCACCCTCGAAGTCGATGAGCACGACGTCCTTCCCCGTGGACAGCACCTGCCCCAGGTGGTAGTCGCCGTGGCAGCGGATCCGCTGGGCCAGCAACCGCCGTTCCAGCAGCCCGCGCAGGCGCCGCTGGATCTCGGGCTCCGTCTCCAGCGCGCGCCGGGCCAGCGCCCGCAGGTCCTCTGGCAGCGTGCCGAGCCGCGCGCGCACCACCTGCACGACGCTCCGGATCAGGGTGCGCATCGACTGGTAGAGGGACCGCTGGTCGAGCGGGGTGAACGCCTCGGGCGCGAAGCGCGGGTCGTCGGGCACGGACGCCAGGACCACGTGCAGGTCCGCGGTCCGCTGCCCCAGCAGCCGCGCCGTCTCCAGGTAGGGCGCCATCAGCTCCAGCACCAAGGCCGGCGGCTCCTGGTCGACCAGGTCCAGGAGGCTCCCCGCCGGGCGCGGCGCCTCGACGCCCTGGGCGCGCTTGGCCAGCGCGCGTTCCAGGTAGTCGTCCAGCGCGTGCAGCGCCTGGCTCCACCCGTCGTCCTGGTGGGGCACGAACGCCTGGAGCACGGCCAGCGTCGTCGGCTCGCCGTTGCGCGCGCGGTACTCGATGGCACCGACCACCGCCGAGGCGTGGGGGAACCGGCGCTGGGTCAGCAGCCGGCCCAGCTCCAGGTCGGGATTGACCCCTGGTTCCACTCTGCGGAACACCTTGAGGAGCAGCCGGCCCCCAAAGGACACCAGCGTGTTGTGCCGCTCGATGGGGGGGCCCGGGGCGGCGGCCAGCGCGTCGTCCGCCAGCGCCTGGAACTCGCGGCCGCGCCAGCACACCACGGTCCCTGCCGGGCCACGCAGCCGCCGGCGCCGGGCGATCGCCTCCAGCAG
>CAZGNA010000071.1:0-13154 GCA_964526945.1 uncultured bacterium | reverse complement strand
CTTCGGCCCGCGGCAGACGACGCCGCGTGGGAAGCGCTGGTGCGGCCGGGCCGGCGGCTTTCGCCGGGCACCGTGGTGCACGTCGGCGGGCACCCGGTGGTGGTGGGCGGGCGGCTGCCCGACGGCCGGCGCCTGGTGCGCGCGGCCGCCGGCGACGACCTGGCCGCGCTGATGCGGCGGTACGGCGAGCCGCCCCTGCCGCCGTACATCCAACAGCCGCTGGCGTCCCCGGAGGACTACCAGACCGTGTACGCGCGCGCCGACGGAGCGGTGGCCGCACCCACCGCCGGCCTGCACTTCACGCCGGCGCTGCTGGCACGCCTGCAGGCGCAGGGGGTCGCGGTGGTGGCGCTCACCCTGCACATCGGCCTGGGCACGTTCCAGCGGGTGGCAACCGCCGACGTCGCGAGCCACCGGATGCATCCAGAGTACTACGCGCTGTCTCCCGCTGCCGCCTCGGCCATCAACGGACGCCGGGGCCGGCTCGTGGCCGTGGGCACGTCCGCGGTGCGGGCGCTGGAGACCGCGGTGGACGCCGATGGCCAGGTGCGGCCGGGTGAGGGCTGGACCGACCTGTTCATCAGGCCGGGGCACCGGTTCAGGGCCGTGGAGGCCCTCGTCACCAACTTCCACCTGCCGCGCACGACCCTGCTCATGCTGGTGTGCGCGTTCGCCGGGCGCGAGGTGATCCGCCGGGCGTACGACGAGGCGATCCGCGCCCGCTACCGGTTCTACTCGTTCGGCGACGCGATGCTGGTCGTCTGACTAGGTCGGCCGCACGCGGGTCCACCCGCGCGCGGCGGGCTGCCATTCCTTGAGCGGGCGTCCGAGGTAGTCGCGCTCGCTGATCGTGTAGCCTGCGGCCTCCAGGCGCCGGCGCGCCTCGGCGTAGTAGCGGTAGTCGAGCTGCCAGACGCCGCCCCGCAGGGGGTTCTGGTACGCGCCCAGCCCGCCGAGCAACTTCTTGATGTTGTCGTCCTCGGTGGCCGCGGCCCGCAGTTCGACGCTGTGGTTGACCGTGCCGAGGGCCTCGATCGTCGCCGTCTGGGGCGGGGTGCCGGGCCGGCCTCCGGGGTTCAGCGAGGAGACGGGGACCTCGACGGTGGCCGCGGGTGGCGCCGCGGTGGTCGGCTGGCCGCCCGCTGCCGCGGCCCGGGCCGCCTTCATCGCCTCGACCTTGGCCCGCAGGGCGGCGATCTTCTCCTCGCGCGACTGTGCGGCGCCGGACGCCGGCTGCTGCGGGGAAGCTGGCTGGTCGGCCATGCGGCCCTCCTTCGGCACGGGGTCGTTCGTCGTCATTGTAGCGATGCGGCCGGTGCCCGACAACGGGATGTCAGGAGGTTTCGGATCTATCTGAACCCGGACACGGGACAGGGCATCCAGGCTGCCGACCAGCACCGCGCCCCGGCGGCCGGCCACGGGCAGACCACGGGACGATTGGGCGGGGCATCCCGCTGGTGCACGCCGCTGCCCCGGCGCACCCGGGCGGTGACCACGGAACCGCCGCGCGCGTGTCGAATAGGTCATCGAGGGCGACGTCGTCGGTCTGCGTGCTGCGGGCATGCGCGAGGTGCAGGCCATCGACGGCGCGCGCTGTACGCAGGACGCGTGGGCGCTGGCGACAGAGGAGGACCTCCGTGCAGGTGGACGCAGACCCCGTGACGGTCGCAGCGGCCGTCGACGATCCGTGGGCGATGGCGCTGCGCCAGTTCGTGCAGGCCGCGCAGCGCCTGGGCCTGAAGCGGGGCATCCAGCAGTACCTGATGGTGCCGGAGCGGGAGCTGACGGTCACCTTCCCCGTGAAGATGGACGATGGGTCGGTGCGAGTCTTCACGGGATACCGCGTGCACCACAGCCTGGTGCTGGGCCCCACCAAGGGCGGCATCCGGTACCATCCCGCGGTGTCTCTCAACGAGGTGCGGGCCCTGGCCATGTGGATGACGTGGAAGTGCTCGCTCATGAACCTGCCCTACGGCGGGGCGAAGGGCGGCGTCGTCGTCGACCCGCACACCCTGTCGCGCGGGGAGCTCGAGCGCCTGACCCGACGGTACGCGGCCGAGATCTCGGTCCTCATGCACCCCCACGGCGACATCCCGGCGCCCGACGTTGGCACGAACGCCCAGGTGATGGCGTGGATCATGGACACCTACAGCATGCACCGCGGCCACTCGATCCCCGCCGTGGTCACCGGCAAGCCGGTGGTCATCGGCGGGTCGGTGGGGCGCCAGGAGGCCACCGGCCGGGGGGTGATGCTCGTCGCCCGGGAGGCCGCGCGCCTGTTCGGCCTCCCCTGGGAGGGGGCCACGGTCGCGGTGCAGGGGTTCGGGAACGTCGGGTCGGTGGCCGCGCGCCTGCTCCAGGAGGCGGGCTGTCGCGTGGTGGCCGTCAGCGACGTCCGGGGCGGCATCTACGCCGACCGCGGACTCGACATCGTCGCGGTGGCACAGCACGCGGCGACCACAGGCTCGGTGGTGGGCTTCCCCGGCGCGGTGCCCATCAGCAACGCCGAGTTGCTCGAGCTGCCGGTGACGATCCTGGTGCCCGCCGCGCTGGAGGGACAGATCACCGCGGCCAACGCCGGCCGCATTCGCGCGCGCATGATCGTCGAGGGCGCCAACGGCCCCACCACCCCTGAGGCCGACGCGGTGCTGGCCCGTAACGGCGTCGTGGTGGTGCCCGACATCCTGGCCAACGCCGGGGGTGTGGTCGTCTCGTACTTCGAGTGGGTGCAGGACCTCCAGGCGTTCTTCTGGGACGAGGCCGAGATCAACCGGCGGCTGGAGCGGCTGATGGTGCAGGCTCTGCACCAGGTCGTCGCCACCGCCCGCGCCAGCGGCCTGGACCTGCGGCAGGCCGCGCTGCAGCGGGCGGTCCAGCGTGTCGCCGACGCCCTGGCGGTGCGCGGCATCTACCCGTGATGGGCTTCGAGGTGCTGCACGAGCCGCGTCCCGGCGGCCCGCGCCTGGGACGCCTGCACACGGCGCACGGCGTCGTGGACACGCCGGCGTTCATGCCGGTGGGCACCAACGGCACGGTCAAAGCCCTGACGCCCGAGGAAGTGGCCGAGGCCGGCGCCCAGATGATCCTGGCCAACGCCTTCCACCTCTACCTGCGTCCCGGCGTCGCCGTGATCGAGCGCGCCGGCGGCCTGCACGCCTTCATGGGATGGCAGGGGCCGATCCTCACCGACAGCGGCGGCTACCAGGTGTTCAGCCTGGCCCGCATGCGGCGTGTGGACGACGAGGGCGTGACGTTCCAGTCGCCCATCGACGGGAGCACGCACCGCTTCACGCCCGAGCTGGTCGTGGAGATCCAGCAGCGGCTGGGCGCGGACGTGCTCATGCCCCTGGACCACCTGCTGGGCTACCCTGCGCCGCCCGGGGAGGACCGCGCGGCCCTCGAGCGCACCCTGCGCTGGGCCGAGCGGTCCCGGGCCCACCACGGGGGTGCGGGGCGGCTGTTTGGCATCGTCCAGGGCGCGTTCAGCCCGGCGCTGCGGGTCGAGGCCGCGCGCCGGCTGGCCGCCCTGGACTTCCCCGGCTACGCCATCGGGGGGCTGTCCGTCGGCGAACCCGCCGCCCTGATGTACGAGCTGCTGGAGGCCACGGTGGCCGCGCTGCCGGCGGCGCGGCCGCGCTACCTCATGGGCGTGGGCTCCGTGCCCGCCCTGCTGGAGGGGATTGCGCGGGGCGTCGACCTCTTCGACTGCGCGCTGCCCACCCGGGTGGCCCGCACCGGCGTGGTCTTCACGGCGACCGGCCGCCTCAACCTGCGCAACGCGGCTTTCCGCACCGACCTGGCGCCGCCGGATCCGGACTGTCCCTGCCGGGTGTGCGCCCGCACCACCCGCGCGTACCTGCGGCACCTGTTCGCGGCCGACGAGATGCTGGGGCCCCGGCTCGCCACGTACCACAACGTCTTCTTCCTCCAGCGGCTCGTGGGGCAGGCCCGGGCGGCCATCGCAGCGGGCGCCTACGCCTCCTGGCAGGCGGCGGTGCTGGCGCGCTATCGGAGCGCCTGGTAGACGGGCGTGGCCTGCCGGGGCGGGCAGGAGACGGCCGGTCCGATGGGTAAACACTGTGCGCCGGGCAGCCATCGCGATGAGGAGGACCGATGCCGCCACTGTTGCAGGCCCAGCAGTCGCAGATCCCGCTGATCGCCATCTACGTCCTGTTCTTCGCGCTGATCTACCTGCTGATGATCCGGCCGCAGCGGGTGCAGCAGCGCAAGCGGCGTGAGATGCTGAACACCCTGAAGCGGGGCGACCGCGTGGTCACCATCGGCGGGCTGCACGCCACCATCGCCGACATCAAGGACGACGTCCTGACCCTGGACCTGGCGCCCAACGTGCGGGTGAAGGCGGACCGCGGCGCGGTGAGCTACGTGCGGTCGCGCAGCGAGAAGGCCGAGGAGTGATGGGCGCGGCGACTCCCGGGCCCACCCTCGACGACGTGAAGCGGGACCCCGAGGTCGAGGCGTTCATCCAGAAGGCCAACGAATCCCTGGGGGTCATCGGGTACACGGAGCACGGCGGCCGCCACGCCACCCTCACGGCGAACATCGCGGCCAACGTCTTGCGCCGCCTGGGCCACGACGAGCGCACGGTGCAGCTGGCGGCCATTGCCGCTTACCTCCACGACATCGGCAACCTGGTGAGCCGACAGAACCACGAGCACACGGGCGCCGTGCTCGCCGACCGGATCCTGCAACGGCTGGGCATGCCCGCCGACGAGCGGGCCGTGGTCATGGGCGCCATCGGCAACCACGAGGAGGCCCACGGGGAGCCGATCAGCGCCGTGGGCGCGGCGGTGATTCTGGCCGACAAGTCCGACGTGCACCGCACCCGCGTGCGCAACCCCGAGCCCCAGACCTTCGACATCCACGACCGGGTCAACTACGCCGTGCAGCACTCCTTCCTGCGGGTGGACGAGAAGAGCAAGACGGTGACGCTGGAGCTGACGATCGATACGGCCATCTCCCAGGTGATGGAGTACTTCGAGATCTTCCTGGGGCGGATGCTCATGTGCCGGCGCGCTGCCGCCTTCCTGGGCTGCGACTTCAAGCTGGTGATCAACGGCTCGAAGCTGCTCTGAGCCCGGGTGCCGTCCTCGGGAATCCCGCCGGCGCGTCGGGCGTTGACATGCAGCGATGCGACGCACGCTGATCGTCCTGCCGCTGTACAACGAGGAAGCCACGCTGCCGCAGGTGCTGGCGGAGGTCCGCGCCGCGGCGCCGCAGGCGGACGTGCTGGTGGTGGACGACGGGTCCACCGACCGGTCGCCGGAGATCCTGCGGGCGCATCCCGACCTGGCCGTCCTGCGCCATCCGCGCAACCAGGGCTACGGCCAGTCCCTGATCGACGGGTTCGCCTACGCCCTGGCCCAGCGGTACGAGGCCGTGGTCACCATCGACTGCGACGCCCAGCACGAGCCGCGGCAGATCCCGCAGTTCCTCGCCGCGCTGGCCGACGCCGACATCGTCTCGGGGAGCCGGTACCTGGACCCCGCGGCGGGCGGCGACCCGCCACCGCCGGACCGGCGGGCGCTCAACGCCGAGATGACCGCGCGGCTGCGGGCGCTCACCGGCTACCCGTTGACCGACGCGTTCTGCGGCTTCAAGGCCTACCGCGCCACGGCGCTGCGCCTCTTCCAGCTCGACGAGCCGTCCTACGGGCTGCCCCTGCAGGTGTGGATCCAGGCGGCGGCGCATCGGTTGCGCGTGGTGGAACTGGCCGTGCCGCGGATCTACAAGAACCCGGACCGCCGGTTCTGGGGCGGGCTCGACGACGTCGAGGTGCGCCGGCAGTACTACCACAGGGTCCTCGAGCAGGAGGTGCGCCGGTGGCTCGTGTCCTCGCCGTAGGGCCGCATCCCGACGACGTGGAGATCGGCATGGGCGGCACCATCGCCCTGCTCCGGGCCCAGGGCCACGAGGTCGTGATCTGTGACCTGACCAACGGCGAGCCCACGCCTATGGGCACCCCGGAGCGCCGGGCCCAGGAGGCGGCAGAGGCGGCGCGGCTGCTGGGCGTGCGCCGTATGACGCTGGACTTTCCGAACCGGGCGCTGGAAGCGACGCTGGAGGCGCGCCGGGCGCTGGCCGAGGTGATCCGCGAGGTGCGGCCCGACGTGCTGTGCCTGCCCTACTGGGTCGACGCGCATCCCGACCACGTGGCCGCATGCGCCATCGGCGAGGCGGCGCGGTTCTGGGCGAAGCTGACCAAGACCGACATGCGCGGCGAGCCGCACTACCCGGCCCGGGTGTACCATTTCTTCAGCACCCACTACCGGCTGCACGTACAGCCGGCGTTCGTGGTGGACATCACGCCCTACATGGACACGAAGATGGCGGCCGTGGCCGCCTACGCCTCGCAGTTCAACGACGCCCGCGGGACCGGCTGGATCCTGGACGCCATCCGCACGATGTGCGCGTACTACGGCCAGCTCATCGGCCGCCCGTTCGGCGAACCCTTCGCGTGCCGCGAGGTGATCGGCGTGGCGCGCTGGGACGGGCTGATCTGATGGCGCCCTCCGCCCCCTGGCCGGCGCTCGACCTGGAGATCCCGGCGACGTCGCCGGCGGCCGTGGCCGCACCGCCGTTTCGGGCGTGGCTCGCCCTCGCCCGCGACGCGCGCGACCGACTGGCCGCGGCGACCGTGCCCATCGGAGAGGTGGCCCTGCACGCGTGGCGGCGGCAGGCCAGGGCCGAGACGCTGGCCCTGGCGTGGGCCTACACGCGCAGCCTGGGCGTCCCGGTGGCGTCTGCCGGCCCCCCGGACGCGGCGGCCGACGCCGACCTGCTCCTGGCCACCGGGCACCAGCCGGTGTTCGTGCACCCCGGCATCTGGATCAAGGTGCTCGCCATGAGCCGGCTCGTCCCGCCAGGCGGGGTAGGCTTCCACTGCGTCGTGGACACCGACGCGCTCGAGGTCGTCGCCGCCGACGTGCCCGCCGTGGCCGACGGGCGACTGGTGCGCACCCAGGTGGTGCTCGCGCGGGCAGACCCCGACGTGCCGGTCGAGGCGATGCCGGCGCCGTCGCCGGACGCCTGGCGTGCCTTCCTGGCCGAGATCGATGGCCGGATGCGGACGCTCGACGCGCCCGAGGTGCTGGCCGGCTGGGAGCGGGCGCGGGCGCTCCCGCCGCCGCCAGCGAGCGACGGGCTGGCCGGTGCGGTGACGTGGGCACGCCGCACGCTGGAAGGCCCGCGGCCCTACGTCGACCTGCCCGTATCCCACCTGCACCGGACCGGGGCCTTCCGCCGGTTCTGCTGGGCCATCGTGCGCGAGGCGCGGCGCTTCGCCCAGGTGCACAACGCGCAGCTGGATGCCTATCGCCAGCACTACGGGGTGCGGACGATAGCGCAGCCGTTTCCCGACCTGCTGGTGGACGACCGCAGGGTCGAGACGCCGTTTTGGATCGTGCAGGAGGGCCGGCGCCGGCCGCTGCTGGTGGAGGTGGCCACGGGCCGCCTGCTGGCGGACGACGTCCCGGTCGGCCGGATCCCCGACGACCCCGACGACGCGGCATTCGCCGCGTTGCCCGTCCGACCCCGCGCGATGACGCTCACCGCCTTCGTGCGGCTGGGCGTCGCGGATCTGTTCGTCCACGGGCTGGGGGGCGGGCGCTACGACCGGGCCACCGACGCGATCGTGCGCGCCTTCTTCGGCATCGCGCCCCCGCCGTACGCGACGGTGACCGCCACGCTCTGGTTGCCGTTCGCCGACGCCGGACAGGCGGCCGACGAGCGGCGCAGGTTGCACCGGCTACTGCTCGACCTGCGGCACAACCCCGACCGCTTCCTCCCCGCGCACGACGGGCCGCACCGCGCGCTGGTGGAGGAGAAGTGGGCGCTGATCCGTCGGCTGGACCGTGGCGAGGCGCGCACACGCCGCGAGCGGCGGCAGGCCACGGCGCGCATCCGCGAGATCAACACGATCCTGCAGGTGCAGGTGGCCGACCGCGTGGCCGCCGTGCAGGACGCGCTCCGGCGGCTCGACCGTCTCGCCCGGGATGCGGAGGTCACCACGGCGCGGACCTACCCGTTCGTGCTCTTCCCCGTGGAGGCCGTGGAACGCCTGGTGGACCTGCTGGAGACCGAAGCCGCCGGCCCCCGCGGCTGAGGCGCGTGTGAGGGCGCACGGCCCGGCCTACGCGGTGGAGGCCGCAGGCGTGGCCAGGGCGTTCGACCACCGCCCCGTCCTGCGCGGGGTGGACCTGCGCGTGCGGACCGGCGAGACGGTGGCGGTGCTGGGCGCCAACGGCGCGGGCAAGTCCACCCTGCTGCGCATCCTGGCATCGGTGCTGCGGCCCACCCGCGGTAGGGTCGTCTGGTTCGGGGACCCGGACGCGTCCGCAGCCAGCGTGCGACGGCGGCTCGCGCTGGTCCCGCACGAGTCGCTCCTCTACGACGGCCTCACCGTGGAGGAGAACCTGCGCTTCTTCGCGGGGCTCTACGGGCTGCCGCCGGCGCGGGCGGGCGAGGTGCTGGAGGCGTTGGGCCTGGGTGCCCTGCGCACGCGGCGGGCCCGCGTGCTCTCCCGCGGCCAGCGCCAGCAGGTGGACCTGGCGCGGGCGCTGCTGCACGATCCGGTGCTGTTGCTGCTCGACGAGCCGTTCACCGGCCTCGACCTGGAGGCGGCGGCGCGCCTGGCGGCGACGCTGCGCGCGATCGGCGCGAGCCGCACCGTGATCTTCGCCACCCACGATCCCGCCCAGGCGCGCGCCCTGGCCGATCGGGCGGCGGTGCTGCGGGGAGGCCGGGTGGCGCTGGTCGAGCCCGCGGCGGCACTGGACGACGCCGCGCTCGCGGTGTGGTTCCGGGAGGCGCTGGCGTGAGAGCGCTCTGGCTGCTGGTGACGAAGGACCTGCGCGTGGAGTGGCGGACGCGCGAGCTCACCGGGGCCATGGCCCTGCTGGCGTTGCTGCTGGTGGTGGTGCTGTCCGGGCTGGGGGGCGCCCCGCGGGCGGCGGCCGCAGCCATGTGGGTGACCTACACGTTTGCGGCCGCGCTGGGCTTTGCGCGTCTGTTCGCGGTGGAGCGGGATCAGCTGCTGGCCCTGCGCCTGGCGCCGGTGGACGCCGGCGTCGTGGTGCTCGCCAAGGCGCTCGCGAGTTGGGCCGCGCTGACGGTGGTGCAGGTGGTGTCGGTGCCGGCGTTCGCGGTGCTCTCCAGCGAGGCGGTGGGGCGGCACGCGTGGCGGCTGGCGCCGGTGCTGGCCACAGGCGGCGCCGGGCTGGCCGCGGCGGGTGCGCTGTTCGGCGGGCTGGTGACGCTGGCCCGGGTACGCGAGGCGCTGTTGCCGGTGCTGCTCCTGCCCGTGGCCGTGCCGGTGCTCGCGGCCGCGACCGCGGCGACGGCGGAGCTCCTCGAGGGCGCGCCGCTGGCGGCGGTCGCACCGCAATTGCAGGTGCTGGGGGCCTTTGCTATGCTCTTTGGCGCAGCCAGCGTGCTGTTGTTCGATCACCTCGTCGAGGAATGACCGTGCCCGTCCAGCCGGGAGCGCGCGTGTGCGGCTGCTGCTGACCCTCGGCGTGGCACTGGTCCTGGTGGGCGCGGCCTGGGCGCTCCTGCTGGCGCCCGAGGAAGCGATCCAGGGCGTTCCGCAGCGCATCATGTACGTGCACGTGCCCAGCGTGCTCGTCGCCTATCTGGCCCTGGGCGTGGTGGGGCTGGCCAGCGCGCTCTTCCTGCGTCGGCGCGACCCCGCCTGGGACCGGCTGGCCCTGGCGGCCGCGGAGCTCGCCGTGCTGTTCATCACGCTGACGTTGGTGACGGGCGCGCTGTGGGGCCGACCGGTGTGGGGGGTGTGGTGGACGTGGGATGCGCGCTTGACGACCACGCTCGTCCTCTGGTTCGTCTACGTCGGCTACCTGGCGCTGCGGGCCTGGGCGCCGGGCGAGCGCGGCGCGCGGGCGGCCGCCGTGCTCGGCATCGTGGGGCTGCTGGACGTCCCGCTGATCCACTGGTCGGTGGTCTGGCTGCGCACGCTCCACCCCCAGGCCACCGTGTTCCGTCCCGAGGGCCCGGCGCTGCCTGCGAGCATGCTGGCGCCGCTGGTGGCCAACACCGTAGCCTTCCTCGTGCTGGCGGCGGCGCTGCTGCGCGTGCGGGTCCGGCAGGAGCAGGCGCTGGCGGCCGCCGTCGAGGCCCTGGAGTCCGCAGGGTGATGGGGGAGGAGCCCGTGGGAGCAGCGGCGGCGACAGGGGCGTCTCGGGGAGCGCCGAGCGTCGGCAGGATGCTGGCGCTGCAGAGGCCACAGCCGCCGGTAGGCAGCGCGGCGGTGCGCGGCGTGCCGGCGCCGGGAGGCCGCGGGTGATCTTCGTGGTGCTGGCCTACCTGGCGGTGGTCGTCGGCGTGGGCTGCTACGTGCTGACGCTGTTCGCCCGGCAGCGCCTGGTGCGTGAACTGGTCGACGCGTCGCGCCCGTCAGCCACCGAGGGCGCGCCGGTGCTCCGCGACGCACGCGAGGGGAGATCCCCATGAGTCCCAGGCGGAAGCTCGCGGTCGCCGGGGCGCTGGTCGTGGCCGCGCTGGCCCTGGCCGCCTACCAGGGGGTGCGCTCGGCCACCGTGTACTACCTGACGCCCGGCGAGTTCGCCGGCCGTCCCGACCTCCACCGGGCCCGGGTGCGGCTGGCCGGGACGGTGCAGCCGGGATCCGTGGCCAAGAGCGCGGGGCAGGTCCAGTTCACGCTGACCGATGGCACCACCGCCTACCGCGTGATCTTCGCCGGGGTGCTCCCGGACCTGTTCGCCGAGGGCCGGCAGGTGCTCGTCGAAGGGCGTCTGGTCGAAGAGCGGATCTTCCAGGCGACGCAGGTGATCTCGACGCACCCGACCGAATACCGCGAGCGGTACCCGGAGCGCTAGGGCGATGGCCGGACGGCACGCGCCATCGGGGGGCGGCGGGTCAAGGCCGGTGTGCGGCAGCAGGCGACGGTGCGCACCCGGCGGACCGCGCGCGCGTGCCCTCGTCGTGAGCGTGTCGCAGGAGGCGCCGGGGGCCAGGGAGCCATCGTGAGCGCAGTGGGCCTCGTGCTGCTGCTGGGGGCTGGCTGGCTTCTCGCGGGCATCGCGCTCTGGCGACTGCTGGGTGAGCTGGAGCGCGTCGAGTGCGCCCTGGCATCGCGCGGGCGTTCGGGAGCAGGGTGGAGCGCACGTGGCGGGTGAGATCGGCCGGTTCGCCGTGCTGGCCGCTGTGGTGACCGCAGCCTACGGCATCCTCGTCACCGTCCTGGGCATCCGGCGGCGGCACGAGGGGTTGCTGGAAGCCGGGCGCCGCGCGGTGGTGGCGTGGGCGCTGCTCGTGGCGCTGGCCGCCGCGGCCCTGTGGACGGCGCTCGTGCAGCGGGACTTCTCGGTGCGGTTCGTCGCGGTCGCCAGCGAGTCGACCCAGCCGCTGTTCTACACGATCACCGCGTTCTGGGGCGGCCACGACGGTGCCCTGCTGCTGTGGGCCCTCGTGCTGGCCGGCTACCTGGTGGCCGGCGTGCGCGCGCTGCGCGCGCATCCGGCGCTGCAGGCGCCGGCGACGGTGGTGCTCCTGGCCGTGGCGCTGTTCTTCTCGGGGATGCTGGCGTGGGCCAGCGACCCGTTCGCGCGCCTGGTGCCCCCGCCGCCCGACGGGCAGGGGCTGAACCCGCTGCTGCGCAACCCGTGGATGGCGGCGCACCCGCCGATGCTCTACCTGGGGTTCGTGGGCATGAGCGTGCCGTTCGCCATCGCGGTCGCGGCGCTGGTGACCGGCCGGCTGGACGCCACGTGGGTGGTGCTGGCGCGCCGCTGGGTGCTGGTGGCCTGGATCTTCCTCTCGTTGGGGCTGCTCTTTGGCGCCAAGTGGTCGTACGTGGTGCTGGGCTGGGGCGGCTACTGGGCGTGGGATCCGGTGGAGAACGCGGCGTTGATGCCGTGGCTGGTGGCCACGGCGTTCCTCCACTCGATCCAGGTGCAGGAGCGGCGCGGGCTGCTGGCCACGTGGAACGTCGCGCTGGTCATTTTGGCCTTCGCGTTGACGCTGTTTGGCACCTTCCTGGTGCGCAGCGGCGTGATCGCGTCGGTGCACGCGTTCGCGCTGTCGGCCATCGGCCCCGCGTTCCTGGGCTTCCTGACGGCCGTGCTGCTGGCAGGCTTCGGCCTGCTGGCCTGGCGGTGGGACCAGCTGCGGCGTCCGGCGACCATCGAGGCCGTGCTCAGCCGCGAGACGGCCTTCCTGGCCAACAACCTGCTCCTGGTGGCCGCGACCGCTGTCGTCTTCGTGGGCACGGTCTTCCCGGCGGTGACGGAAGCCCTGGAGGGTGTGCGGAGCACGGTGGGCCCGCCGTACTTCAACCGCGTGCTGACGCCCATTGCGCTGGCCCTGCTGCTGCTGATGGCCATCGGGCCGCTGCTGCCCTGGCGACGCGCCTCCCGTGAACAGCTGGTGCGGACCTTCGCCTGGCCGGCGGCCGTCGCCGCAGGCGGGGGCGGGCTCCTGGCCGCGGCGGGCGTCCGGACCCCGGTGGCGCTGGGGGTCTTCGTCCTGGCGCTGTTCGTCCCGGCGACGATCGGGCTGGAGCTCGTCCGCGGCGTGCGGGTCCGTGCCGCCCGCGGCGAGCCTGTGCTCGCCGCGCTGGCGGAGCTGCTCTGGTACAACCGCCGTCGGTACGGCGGCTACGCTGCGCACCTGGGCGTCGTGCTCATGCTGGCGGGTATCGCGGGCAGCAGCGCCTTCGCCACGCAGCGCCAGGCCACGGTGGCGCCCGGCGACCGGTTTCAGCTTGGCGCGTATGTCTTCGAGTTTCGGGGGCTGGCCGGCGGACAGCGCCCGGGGATCGACGTGGTGGAAGCGGAGGTGCGGGTGTGGCGGGGCGCCCGGGACCTGGGCGTCCTGCGTCCCCGCCGGCTGTTCTACCGGGCGCAGGAGCAGCCGATGCACGAGGTGGCGATCAGGTCCTCGCCGCGCGAGGATCTCTACGCGATCCTGGCCGACTGGACGCCGGACGGTCGGGCCACGCTGCGGGTGCTGATCCACCCGCTGGTGTCGTGGCTGTGGGCCGGCGGGGCGGTGCTGGCCGCTGGCGCCCTGCTGGCGGCGCTGCCGGGGCGCCGGGGGCAGGCGCGCGTGCTCCCGGTGCGCGAGCCGGTCCCGTCGCCCGCGGTAGGGGCGCCGTGAGC
>CAZGNA010000070.1:0-13183 GCA_964526945.1 uncultured bacterium | reverse complement strand
CGGGGACGTGCGCGCGCGGGGGGCCGGGGTGCCCGCCGCACATACCTCGGCACGGGCCGTGCTGCTCGCGGTAGTCGCGGTCGCCGTGGTCGCTGCGTCCGCGCCGGCGCAGACCGCCGCCGCGGACCTCGACGGCCACTGGGCCGCGGCGCGTATCCTCGACCTCGCGCGGCGTGGCGTGGTCGGGCTGGACGCCGACCACCGGTTCCACCCCGACCGCCCCGTGACGCGCGCGCAGTACGTCGCCTGGTTGGTGGCGGCGCGGGGCCTTCCCCTGCTGCGCCCGGGCGCGTCGAGCTTCGCCGACGTGCCGCCCGGGCACGAGGCTGCGGCGGCGCTGGAGAGCGCGGCCGCCGTGGGCATCGTGGCCCCCGGCGGCCTGTTTCGCCCCGACGAACCCCTCGCACGCGCCGATGCCATCGTCTACCTCGTCCGCGCCCTCGGGCACACCTTCGAGGCAGCGTACATGGTGCATGCGCCCCTGCCCTACGCGGATGTCGACGGGCTGCCACCGACGGTGCGCGGGGCGATCGCGGTGGCCGCGCTCAGCGAGCCGCCGCTGCTGCGCGAGCCCCCGCCGACCGTCTGCGCCCGCACGAGCCCGCCACGCGCGCCGAGGCTGCCAGCCTGCTGTGGGCGTACCTGCAGGCCGTGGAGCGCGGCATGCGTCTGCGGTTCGTCACCACCCTCGGCCAGGGCGTCACGTTGATCCTCGAGAAACGCGGGGCGCTGCGCGTGATGCCCGTCTGGCGGGTGCAGGTCGGGGCCTTCCTCGACGAAGAGCGCGCGCGCCGGCTGGCCGCCACGCTGCGCGCCCGCGGGTATCCGGCCGACGTGGAGGCGATGGACGAGGTCTTCCGGGTGCGCGTGGGACAGTTTCGAACCCGAGAGGAGGCCGAGGCGCTCCGGGGGCGCCTGGAACCGGACGGGATCACCGGCCAGGTGATCCTCACGGTCCAGGACTACGACGCCCTGGCCGGCCCGTTCTGGACGGGCATGCTGGTGGTGGAGCCGGCCAGCGGCGTCACGCTGCGGCCGGCGCTGGCCCTGGAGGGGAGCCTGGGACGCGGCCTGGTCAGCGAGGCCGCACGACGCGCCGGCGCCCTGGCCGCGGTCAACGGCGGGTTCTTCCACGCGGCCACGGGCGACCCGCTCGGATGCCTGGTCATCGACGGCGAGATCGTCAGCGAGCCGATCCCCGGCCGCACCTGCGCGGGCATCACCGACGATGGCCAGCTGCTCTTCGACACCATGGGCTTCGATGCCGCAGTCGAGGTGCACGGCGCGCGGCTGCCCGTCGCCGGCGTCAACCGCCCGCGCGGCGCGGACGAGTTGATCGTCTACCGTCCGGTGTTCGGTGCCTCCACCCGCACCAACCCGTTCGGCGCGGAAGCCGTCGTGGTGGGCGACGTGGTCGAGCAGGTGGTCGACGGCCGGGGTAACACGGCGATCCCGCGGCACGGCTTCGTGCTCTCCGGCCACGGCCGGATGCGGGCGGTGCTGGCGGCGCTGCGGCCGGGCGACCGCGTGACGCTACGCATGCGGCTGGTCCCCGGATCCGGCGATCCGCGGTGGAACGGCGTCCGGCACGTCCTCGGCGGCGGCCCGCGGCTGCTGGCCGCCGGGCAGTATGCGGGCGGCGAGGGCTTCCGCGCGTCGTTCACCGATCGCCGCCACCCGCGCACCGCTCTGGGCCGGCTCGAGGACGGCCGCGCGCTCCTGGTGGTGGTGGGCGGGCGGCAGCCCTACCACAGCCTGGGCATGACGCTCCCCGAGCTGGCGGCCATGCTCCGCCTGCTGGGCGTCACCGACGCCCTCAACCTGGACGGCGGAGGGTCGTCCACCCTGGTCGTGCGCGGCGTGGTCGTCAACCTGCCGGCGGACGGGACGGAAGAGCGGCCGGTCAGCGACGTGCTCCTGGTGATGCCCCCGACACCCCAGGAGCAGCCGTAGCGGGCACCCGTCCACGAGCAGGTGCCAGCTGCCTCTTGTATGCGCCGCCCCAGCGGGGGTGCTGGTGCAGGTGGTGGCGGACGAACCGGGACGCGTTCCAGCGGCTGAGCCCTCGAGGGCGGCGGCTGGCGTTGCGGCGTCTGGTGGTGTCCGGAATCCCCGTCGGCGTCGTGGCGTACGCCGGTGGCACGCCGGTCGGCTGGTGCTCGGTCGCCCCTCGCGAGCGGCGGCCGACCCCACATCGGCGCATCGTCCGGTACAGCTGGCGATTGCGCGCCGCGCTCGGGGGGCCTGAGGCCCCGCGGGGACGGGTGTAGTACCAGGTCCCACTCACAGCTCCGCACCGGTGGCGGGTAGGTCCTCGGGCACGTCGACGTCGACTGCCGCCTCGTCCGGCAGCGGCAGGGCCACCCCCTGCTGCGGGTACCGTTCGATGACGCTGCGCGCGCCGCGATCGCCCTCGAGGGTCAGGAGTTCGAGGAAGAGGGCCCGGTCGAAGTACGCGGGCGGGCCGACGATGCTGCGGTACGCCGAGGCCACGATGCGGTGGCCGCCCGCGACCGCGGTCTCGACCAGCTGGTCGATGATCGCGGCCGTGACCAGGGGCTGGTCGGCGAGCAGGATCACCACCCCGGTGGCCTCGGGAGCAATCGCCGCCACGCCGACACGGATCGACGAACCCATGCCCTCGCCCGGATCGGGGTTCTCGACCACGCGCACCGGGAGGCCGTCCAGCAGCGGCCGGTAGGCCGCCGCATGGACGCCGCCCAGCACGACCACCACCTCGTCGCAGCGCGAGGCTGCCGCGGCTGCGGCGACACGCCGCAGCATCGGCACGCCGCCCACGGGCAGGGCGAGCTTGGGGCGGCCCATGCGCGTGCTGGCCCCCGCGGCCAGCACCACGGCGGCCGGCTTGGGCTGGCGGTCGGTCATCCGGCCGGGACGGACGCGTGAATGGGCGCCCGCCGGTCGCGCAGGAACCCGGCCCGGCGCCGGCGGGCCACGGCCAGGATCTCGCCGATGGCGGCGATGGCGATCTCGTCGGGCGTCTCGCTGCCGATGTCCAGGCCGACCGGCCCGTAGATGCGTGCGCGCTGCGCGTCGTCGAGCGTCACGCCCTCCCGCGCCAGGTCGGCCAGGATCTTCTCGGTGCGCGCACGGGGGCCGAGCATCCCCAGGTAGGCCACCGGCGTCGGCAGGAACGCGCGCAGCAGGTCGCGGTCGTGCATGTAGTTGTGGGTCATGATCAGCACGTAGGTATGCGGGGCCGTGGGCACCGCCTGGCCGGCCTCGGGGAACTCGGTCTTCACGAACCCCGCGGCGCCGGGGAACCGCTCGGGGGTGAGGAACACCTCGCGACGGTCGACGACCAGGACCCGCCACCCCAGCTGCGCCGCGAACCGCACCACCGGGATCGCGTCGTGTCCCGCGCCACAGACCACCAGGCGCAGCGGCGGGTGCAGCACCTCGACGAACAGCCGCACCGGCGCGCCGCCGGCCTGCGTCTGGCGGAGCTCGGTGCGCAGCTCGGCCCGCGCCGCCTCGGCCCACCGCGTGGCCTCGGCCTCCAGCGCGGGATCGCCCAGCCCGCCTGCGGTGCGGCCATCGGCCCAGACCACCAGGCGCCGACCCGCGGGGAGGGCCGGCGTCCCCTCCACCACCGTCACGACCACGACCGGCTCGTCGGCGGCCAGCGCCGCGCGCACCGCCTCCCACAGGACGTCGTCGGGCACCGTCGGCTCCACGAAGACGTCGATGGCGCCGTTGCAACCCAGCCCCAGGCCCCAGACCATGTCGTCGTCGGCGGTCAGGTCGTAGGTCACCAGGCGCGGCACGCCGCTCGCCAGGACCTCCTCGGCGACCACGGCCACGTCGCCTTCCAGGCACCCGCCGCTGATGTTGCCCACCTGTCGGCCGGTGGCCGTGGTCAGCAGGCGCGCGCCCGCGCGCCGGTAGGTGGAGCCGCGCACGCCGACGATGGTGGCCAGCGCCGTCGCCTCGCCCCGCGCCCGGGCGTCTTCCACTGCCGCAAGGATCTCCTGTAGCTCCTTCATCGCCTCGTCCCCAGGTACCGCTCCAGCCGGCGCAGGCTCTCCAGGTTGTGCGCCGGCGCGAACACGTCCACGTAGGGGAGCGCCACCCGCATCCCCTGGCAGATTGGCTCGTAGCCCGGGCTCGCCAGCAGCGGGTTGAGCCAGATCACCTTGGCGGCCCGGCGGTGGAGCTCGTCCATGGCGGCCTCGAGCACGTCCACGTCGCCCGTGTCCCACCCGTCGCTGATGATGATGACCACCGTGCGCCGGTCGAGCAGCGCGCCGTAGTGGTCCAGGAAGTCCCGCAGGCTCCGCCCGATCTTCGTGCCCCCGGACCAGTCCGGCACCTGGCGCGCCACCGCGTCGAGGGCGGCCCGCAGGTCCTCGTGGGCCAGCTGGCCGGTGATGCGGCTGAGGCTCGTGCTGAAGACGAAGGTCTCGACGCGGCCGGTGGCGTGCTGCAGGGCGTAGACGAACTGGATCAGGAAGCGGCTGTAGAGGTCCATCGAGCCGCTCACGTCGCACAGCAGCACGATGCGGCTCTTCTGCACCTTGCGTTCGCGCCGCAGGATCTCCAGGATCTCGCCGCCGCGGCGCAGGCTGTGCCGCATGGTGCGGCGCAGGTCGACCAGGTGCCCCCGGGCGCTGCGGCGGGTGCGCCGTGACAGCCGCGTGGCCACCCGCCGGGCGATGGCCACCACGATCCGCGCCATCTCGTTGAGCTCGTCGGGGGTGAACGTGCTGAAGTCCTTGCGCGTGAGGGCCTCGACCGGACTGTAGGCGGGCAGGCGCTCGCCCTCGCCGTCGTCCTGGGCCTCCGTGGCGTCCTGCCACTCGAGCAGGACGCGGTCGAGGGCCTGGCGGGCGTCCAGCGCCAGGGTGCCCTCCTGCGCAGGGGCCGGCAGCAGGTCGGGCTCCGGCCGCGGGCCCCAGTACTGCCAGAACGCCTCGTCGAAGAGCTGCTGGGCGTCCGGCCCCGAGGCAAGCACGGCCCGCAGCGCCAGGTAGACCTCACGCCGGTCGCCCACGTCCACGCTGACCAGCGCCCGGAGGGCGTCGGCCGCTTCCTGCGGGCCCACCGCGAGCCCGCGGGCCCGCAGCAGCCGGCAGAAGCCCACCACGTTGGCGGCCAGGTTCGCCCAGCGCGCGTGGGCTACCGCCGGGCCTCCAGCCGCTGCGCGACCTGCGCGATACGCTCCTGGGTCCACGGGCGTCCGTCCCTCTCCAGCGTGGCGACCCCATCCAGCAGGCGGTCCAGCCACTGGGTGCGGATCAGCGAGGCGTCGTCCTGGTGCTTGAACAGCACCCCCAGGGTCTCCTCCACGGTGTCGCGGTCGAGGTGCTCGCGGTGCAGCGCGAGCAGGGCCGCGGTCCAGTCCAGGGTCTCGGCCACCCCGGGCGTCTTCTCGAGCTTGACGCGGCGCACCAGCTGCATGAACGCCGCGATCTGCTCGGCCAGCCGGGTGTCGACGTCGGGCACCTTCCGCCGGACGATCTCCAGCTCCTTCTCGAAGCTGGGGTAGTCGATCCACAGGTACAGGCAGCGACGGCGCAGGGCGTCGCCGAGTTCCCGGGTGCGGTTGCTGGTCAGCACCACGTAGGGCGTCGCGCTGGCGCGAATGGTGCCGATCTCGGGGATCGTCACCTGAAAGTCGGACAGCACCTCCAGCAGGAACGCCTCGAACTCGATGTCCGCCCGGTCGATCTCGTCGACCAGCAGCACCGGCGCCACGTCGCGGGTGATGGCGTCCAGCAACGGGCGCTTCAGCAGGAACGGCTCGCTGAAGATCTCCGCCTCGCGTTCCTCGATGGTACGGTCGCTGTTCTCCGACAGCCGGATGTGGAGGAGCTGGCGCTGGTAGTTCCACTCGTAGAGGGCGGTGGTGGCGTCCAGTCCCTCGTAGCACTGGAGCCGGATGAGGTCGGTGCCCAGCGACCGGGCCATGACCTTGGCGACCTCGGTCTTGCCCACGCCGGCCGCGCCCTCGATGAGCAGCGGCTTGCGCAGGGCGATGGAGAGGTAGACGCTGGTGGCGATGGCGCGGTCGGCGACGTAGCCCTGGCCGGCCAGCAGCTCCTGGATGCGCTTGATCTCGGGATGCATCGATCACTCCGTCTCCACCGATGATGGCGGTCCCACACCAACAAACGAAGAGGGATGGCCGCGCCATCCCACTGCGTATCATAGCCGTTCGTCACCGGGGCGTCCACCCCACGGCGGCGCCCGCGGCGGTGGCCGGCGGCCGCCCCCCCCAGACGCCTACGTCGTCACCGCCGCGTAGCGCGCAGGCTCGCGGAGGAACGCCTGCCGGCAGTGCGCGCAGCAAAAGTAGTACTGGCGACCGCCGTACTCCGCCGCGGGGGCGGATGCGGGCGTGACGGTCATACCGCATACCGGATCCACCGCCTCGGCGCGCCCACCCGACGCTGCTGGCGCGCCGGCGGTCGGGGCGACCGTCTCCGGCGCTCCCGCCGGCGTCGCCGCCGCCCGTCGGACCTGGACGAGCTCGGCGACGATGCTGACGGCGATCTCCTCGGGGGTCTGCGCGCCGATGTCGAGGCCAGCGGGCGCCTTGATGGCCCGCACCCGTGCGTCGTCGACGCCCCGCCGTGCCAGCGCGTCCCGCACCGCCGCCGCCCGCGTCCGACTGGCCACCAGCCCCACGTAGGCCGGGGCGGCCTGCAGCACGTGCAGCAGCGCCTCCTCGTCGTACTGTCCCATGGTGGCCACGACCACGTACGCGCCGGCCATCTGTGGGGCGGACAGGGCCGCACGCGGCACCGCCGCCCCGGCCTCCGCTGCGCCCGCGCGCACCACGGCGAACCCGGCCAGCGCCCCCAGGTGCGCCAGCGCGTCGGCCAGCGGCGCATCCCCCACCACGACGAGGCGCGGTGCCGGCAGCACCGGCTCGAGGTAGATCTCCAGCGCACCGCCGCTGTGACAGGGCATCGGCTGCTCGATCACCCCCTCGTCCTCCGCGGGCACCGCGGTGGGGAGCAGGCGCAACAGGCGCGGCTGCCCGGCGCGCAGCGCCCGCAACCCCTCCCGCACCACCGCGCCGTGGGCACAGCTGCCGCCGACCCAGCCCTCCAGCGTCCCATCGGCGGTGAGGATCGCCTTCATGCCGGCCCGCGCCGATGCCGGACGCGCGACCTGTACCACCGTGGCCAGCACGAACGGCTTCCCCTGCGCCCGGAGCGCCTGCGCACGGTCGAGGATGTCACCCATGGCTCCCGCCACCCCGGTCGCCGGCGGCGTGGGCGCCGGCCCGCGGCCGCGCCCGCACCTACTCGGTCACCCCCCGCTCGCGCAGCACCTTCCACACCTTCCACGGCGTGATGGGGATGTCGATGTGTCGCACGCCCAGGTGCCACAGCGCGTCGATCACCGCGTTGGCGATGGCCGCCGGCGCGCCCACCGTCGCCGACTCGCCCACGCCCTTGGCACCCAGCGGGTGGTGGGGCGAGGGCGTGACCGTCTTGTCGGTCTCCCACCGCGGCGTCTCCACCGCGGTGGGCAGCAGGTAGTCCATGAAGCTGCCCCCGAGCATGTTGCCGTGCTCGTCGTAGGTGATCTCCTCGTACAGCGCCGGCGCCAGGCCCATGGTGAGCCCGCCGTGGATCTGCCCTTCGACGATCATGGGGTTGATGATGTTGCCGCAGTCGTCGACGGCGACGAACCGGCGGATCTTGACCTCGCCCGTGCCCTTGTCGATGTCGACGACGCAGATGTAGCTGCCGAAGGGGAACGTGAGGTTTGGCGGATCGTAGTAGGCCACGGCCTCCAGCCCCGCTTCCAGCCCCGGCGGGTGGTTGGTGTACGCCGCGAAGGCGATCTCCTGGATGGTCTTGGCGCGCTGGGGCGAGCCCTTCACGTGGAACCGACCCCGCTCCCACACCAGGTCGTCCTCGCGCGCCTCCAGCAGGTAGGCGGCGATCTTCCGCGCCTTGTCCAGGATCTTGCGGGCCGCCACGGCCCCTGCCGCCCCCGCGGTCGGCGTGCTCCGGCTGGCGTAGGTGCCGAGCCCGTAGGGCGCGGTGTCGGTGTCGCCCTCCTCGACGACGATGTCGTCTTCGGGGATCCCCAGCTCGTGGGCGATGATCTGCGCGTAGGTGGTCTCGTGCCCCTGCCCCTGGGACTTGGTGCCAAAGCGCGCCACGACCTTGCCCGTGGGGTGGATGCGGATCTCGGCGCTGTCGAACATCTTCAGGCCCAGGATGTCGAAGGTATGGGAGGGACCGGCCCCGACGATCTCGGTGAAGCTGGAGATGCCGATGCCCATGAGCTCGCCGCGGCGGCGCCGCTCGGCCTGCTCCCGGCGCAGGTCCCAGTACCCGATGCGCTCCATGGCCTTCCGCAGGGCCGCCTCGTAGTTGCCGCTGTCGTAGGTCCAGCCCAGCGCCGACCGGTACGGGAACTGGTCGGGCCGGATGAAGTTCCGCAGGCGAAACTCGGCGGGGTCGATGCCCAGCTCGTGGGCCAGGATGTCCACCATGCGCTCGATGGTGTAGGAGGCCTCGGTGACGCGGAACGAGCAGCGGTAGGCGATCCCGCCCGGCGGCTTGTTCGTGTAGACGCCGTCGACCTCGGCGAAGGCCGTGCGGAAATCGTAGGACCCGGTGCAGATGGAGAACAGCCCGGCGGGGAACTTGGACGGGTTGGCTGCCGCGTCGAAGGCGCCGTGGTCGGCGATGGTCTTCACCCGCAGCGCCTGCAGCCGGCCGTCCTTGGTGGCCGCCAGCTCGGCGGTGATGTGGTAGTCGCGGGCGAAGGAGTCGGCCTGCAGGTTCTCCATGCGATCCTCGATCCACTTCACAGGCCGGCCGGTCAGCACCGAGGCCGCCACCGCCAGCACGTAGCCGGGGTAGACCGGGACCTTGCCGCCAAAACCGCCGCCGATGTCGGGCGCGATCACGCGGATCTTGTGCTCGGCCAGCCCCAGGTGCCCGGCCACCAGCGCCACCACGGTCCGGATGGCGTGCGGGGCCTGCGTGGTCATCCACAGCGTCAGCCTGCCCTCGACGGGGTCCCACCGTGCGATGCAGCCGCAGGTCTCGATGGACGACACGTGGATGCGCGGGATGTACAGGTCCTGGGCCACCGTGACCTGGGCCTCGCGGAACGCCCGGTCGGTGGCCTCCCGGTCGCCCACCTCCCAGTGCCAGATGTGGTTGGTCTTCTGGGCGCGGTCCTGGCGCAGGACCGGCGCATCGGGCCGCAGCGCCGCCCGGGGGTCGACGACGGCCGGCAGCGGCTCGTAGTCGACCTCGACCGCCGCGACGCCGTCGGCTGCGGTGTAGCGGTCGGTGGCCACCACGGCGGCCACCTCCTGGGCCTGGTAGAGCACCGTGTCGATGGGCAGGACCATCTGCCGGTCGCTCATCAGCGTTGGCATCCAGGCCAGGCCGTACCGGTCCAGATCCCGGCCCGTGATGACCGCCAGCACGCCCGGAATGGCCAGGGCCCGCTCGGTGTGGATGGCGGTGATGCGGGCGTGGGCGTACGGGCTGCGGACGATGTCCAGGTAGAGCATCCCCGGCAGCGTGATGTCGTCGATGTACGTGCCCTTGCCGCGCAGGAAACGCGCGTCCTCCTTGCGCTTGACCGCGTGCCCCATGCCGTGCGCCTGGGTGGCCATGGTCCTAGCTCCCCCTTCCCGTGGTGACCGGCGCGCTGCGCAGCTTCTCGGCCGCGTACCTGATCGCCTCGACGATGTTCACGTAGCCCGTGCACCGGCAGAGATTGCCCGAGATGGCCCAGCGAATCTCCTCCTCCGTGGGCGCCGGGGTGCGCTGGAGCAGGGCGTAGGCCGTCATCATCATCCCGGGCGTGCAGAACCCGCACTGCAGGCCGTGCCGCTCGTGGAACCCCTCCTGGATCGGGTGCAGCTCGCCGTCGCGGGCCAGGCCTTCCACCGTCATGAGGTCCCGGCCGTCGGCCTGCACCGCGAAGACGGTGCACGACTTGACCGGTCGCCCGTCCAGCAGGACGGTGCACGCGCCGCAGTTCGTGGTGTCGCACCCGATGTGGGTCCCCGTGAGGCCCAGCACCTCCCGGATGAAGTACACCAGGAGCAGCCGCGCCTCCACCTCGGCCTCGCGCGGGGTGCCGTTGACCGTCACGTGCACGCGGTAGCCCATGTTCACTCCCTCCCCGACGCCCGTGCCAGGGCCCGTCTGAGCGCCCGGGCCGCCAGCACCCGGACGACGTCGCGCTTGTACTCGGCCGGGCCGCGCAGGTCGCTGGACGGATCGGCCTCGTGCGCGGCGGCCTCGGCGGCCCGCGCGATGGTGGCCTCGTCGGGCACGCGGCCCAACAGCGTCTCCTCGGCGTCCCGGGCCCGCAGCGAGCGCGGGCCCGCGTTGCACAGCCCGATGCCCACGGCCGTGCAGACCCCGCGCGCATCCAGGGTCACCTGCGCGCCCACCGCGACAATGGCGAAGTCGCCCACCTTGCGCTCGAGCTTCAGGTAGGCGCCCCCGGTGCGCGGCGCCGGCTGGGGCACGCGGATCTCGGTGAGCACCTCGTCGGGCTCCAGCGCCGTGGCGAACGTGTCGAGGAAGAAGTCGTCGATGGGCACGACCCGCTCGCCCCGGGGCCCCGTCGCCACCACGGTGGCGCGGGCGGCGAGCATGGCGGCGCCCCAGTCGCCCGCGGGGTCCGCGTGGGCCAGCGCGCCGCCGACCGTGCCCATGTTGCGCACCAGGGGATCGGCGATCACCCGGGCGGCGTCCGCCAGCAGCGGGTAGCGGCGCCGTACCACGTCGGCGTGCTCCATGTCGGCGTGGCGGGTCATGGCGCCGATGCGCAGGACGCCGTCGGCCTCCTCGACGTAGGCGAGCCCCGGCACGCGGTTCAGGTCGATCACGTACCGCGGCGTCGCGAGCCGGAGCTTCATGAGGGGGATCAGGCTGTGGCCGCCGGCCAGGAGCCTGGCGTCGCCGCCGTGCGCGCGGAGGAGCTCCACGGCCTCGGCGACGCTGGTCGGCGCCAGGTACTCGAACCGCTCCGGGATCATGGCTCCCCACCCCCTGTGTCGTCGCTTGCGCGGCGCGATGGATCGGCCGCCCGAGATGGTGTGCAGGCTACGGTCGATCGGCCGGCCGACCGCGAAGAGCGCCGGCCCCAGCTGGTAGCGGCGCGAGCGCGGCAGGAACTCCACCAGTCCCACCGCCGCGAGGGTCTTGAGCAGGTTGTGGCAGGTGCTCTTGTTGAGGTCGAGGACGCGGTGGATCTGCGCGAGGGTCGCACCCCGGCTGCCCCGGCGCTCGAGGTACCTGATGATCCTGACGGCGCGGACGACAGCAGGTACCACCGGCCCCCCCTGCCGGAGCACGCGGACTCCGCGGATCGTATCTACGGCCGTTCTCTAGAGAGAACGACGCCCCCTGGGACTGTCGTCCCAATAATCAGCGTGAAAAGGCGCGCTGTCAACGCCCAAGCGCGGCCAGAAAAGCGGGCGTTACAGGCGAATGACCGCGTGAGCGCCCCTCTTTGATAGTTGTGCGCAGGCTTGCGGGAGAGCGACCGGCGTCAGGCGCGGTCTGCCCGCCGGGTCACCTCGCGCTCGAGGGCCTTGAAGAACTCGCCTGCCAGCTGCTTGGCCACGCCGCCGAACAGGCGGTGGCCCACGCTCATGAGCACGCCAGTGACCTGGGCGTCGCCCACGTACGTGACCAGCGTCTGGTCGCCCTGGGCCTGCAGGGTCAGGTTGCCGGTGGCTTTGATCGTGCCGGCCCGGCCGCCACCTTCGACCACGAGCGTCATCTTCTCGGGTGCGACCTGATCGGTGATGCGCACCTTGCCGTCGTAGGAGCCCTTGACGGGTCCCACCGCCAGCTCGATGGTGGCCGCGTACTCGTTGGGCCCCGCGGGCCGCAGGGCCTTGAGCCCCGGTGTGGCCCTGGTGAGCACCTCGGGGTCGTTCAGCGCCTCCCACACCCGCTCGCGACGGGCAGGCAGCACGTACTGCCCTTCGATCTTCATCAACGCACCCTCCGGGACGGTCAGCCGGCGTGCAGGCCCACTATAGCCAGGGCGAATCGCACGTGTCAAACCGCGCCGGCCCGGGGCCGTGCGCCGGGACGCGTCGGGGGACCCCAGGGTGCTGCCGCCTCACGAACCCGCGCGGGTGAGCCGGAGCAGCAGCCCGACGCTGATCGCGGCCGCCACCACGTGCATGAACATCAGCACCCCGACGCCGGCGACGGTGGTGCCGGGCGGCCGGGCGGCCAGGAGCCAGAGGTCGGGCACCCAGGACAGCACCAGGGCGACCAGCGCGATGCGCACGAAGGCGCGCACCGGCCGGACGGCGTACCGCCCGACGAGCGCCAAGACCGCCGTGGCGCCAGCGACGCCCACCACAGTCCAGAAGAGGACGGCCGGACGCGTGAGCGGTACGAACTGCGGTGAGGGCGCGAGGATCGCGACAGCCAGGCGGCGGACGATCTCGTTGGCCGCCGCCGATGCCACGATCGCCAGCGGTCCCGCCCACCTCAGACGGCGCACCACGATTCGCTCGGGGCCCACGAACTCTAGTGCGCCAGGCGCGCGCGCACCTGGGCGAGCCACGCGGCCAGCCGCTCCTCGCGCTGCGCTCCCACCAGCACGTACCGCCCCTCGGCCACCAGCGCAGGCACGCCCGTGATGCCGTAGCTCCGGGCGCGGGCGAGGTCACGTTCGACCGCCTCGTGGACCTCGGGGCTGTGGTAGTCGCGCTCCCAGCGCGCCACGTCCAGGCCCACGTCGGCGGCGCAGGCCCGCAGGACCGCGTCGTCGGCGATGTTGTGGCACTCGGTGAGGTGCGCGCGCTGCACCCGGTCGAACATCGCCCAGTGCGCGTCCTGTCCGCCCTGACGCTCCGCCGCCTTGCACGCCCGCAGCCCGGGCATCGAGTAGGGGTAGTCAAAGAGACGCTGCGCCATCAGGTCGGCGTTGATCCGGTGCTCGTCATCGTTGGCGTTGGCCGCGCGCCAGTGTTCCAGGATCTCGCGCTTCCCGGCCGCCCGCGAGCCGAAGATGGCCACGATCGCCTCCGGCGTCGGTGCCAACGCGAAGCAGCGGTGCACGACGGTGATCTCCGGATGTCGCTCCACCACCCGGTGGAGCCGCGGCGACAGCGCGTAGCACCACGCTCAGAGCACGTCGTGGAAGAACTCGAGGGTCATGCTCCTCCTTTGCTACGTCGTGTGGCCAT
>CAZGNA010000069.1:1183-13217 GCA_964526945.1 uncultured bacterium | reverse complement strand
CCGCCCTCGCGTCAACCATGAAGACCATTCGGGATCACGCCGGATCCAGGATCATCACACAAACCTCGGTTTGTGTGATGCCACCGTGCAGGAACCTCTCGGGCACGAGCCAGTGCCCCAGGGTCACTGGAAGCCATTGACCGTCGCTGGCATCCTCCGCCTGGAGGTCATGCGCGGCGTGCGCGTGCGCTCAGACCGCAACCTTGAGCGCGAGGTCCGGTGGGTGCACACCTGGCCCGAGGTGCTGCCGTGGCTCCACGGGGGTGAACTGCTGCTGACCACAGGGTATAGCTGGCCTGCCGACGCCAGCGAACAGCGGCGCATCGTGCGAGAACTCGAGCGCACCCGGGTGGCCGCGATCCTCTTCCGGGCCGGCGGGCCATTCTTCCCGCAGGTTCCTGACGCGGTGGTCGACGAGGCCGTGCAGGTGGGCCTGCCGGTACTCGAGGCCGGCGAAGAAGTGTCGTTCGTCGAGCTCATCGAGACCATCAACCGCGAGATCATCCGCAGCCAGGTCGCGCTGCTCGAACGGTCCGAACAGATCCACCGGACTCTCACCGCTGCCGCGCTGGACGCGGAGTCGGTGGCTGACATCGCCACGCGCCTGGACCAGTTGATCGATTGCGACGTCCTGATCTTGGACCGCCGCATGCAACCGTTGAGCCCGCCTCCTGCCGGGTGGGACCGGCTCGACCGCTATGCGGCGGCCGCCAGCGCCACTCGCCATGGTCACGGCCAGGCGATGCGCATCACCCTCGAGCCGTCGGGGGAAGCGATCCTCCAGCCTGTGCGCGTGGGCCAGGACATGCCCGCGTTCGTGCTCGTGGCCGCCCGCAACGGCCGCGCCCTCACCGAACTCGACCGGCGCGCCACAGAGCACAGCGCCGTGGTCGTCGGGCTGCACCTGCTGCGCCAGCAGGCCGTGGCCGACGTGGAGACCCGTGTCCGCAACACCTTCGTCGAGGCAGTGCTCCAGGGTCGCCTGGAACGTGACTCGGCGCTACGCGAACGCGCGCAGTTGTTGGGCTTCGATCCGGGCGGCACCTACGTGGTGGGAATCGTCATCCCCACCGATGACGACGGCGCCGCCCGGCCGCGGGCGCTGGGGTCGACCGCCGAGTTCGCTCTCCGCGCACAGCTTGGGGAGGCGCTCCAGCATGCGCTCGAGCGTCAGGGGCTGCCAGTGCTCATGGCGTTTGCCTTGAACCAAGTGATCGTGCTCCTCCCGACAGGCGAGGCGGTCCACCGAGTGCGCGAACGCATCCACCGGATCTGGAGGACCGTGCAGGAGGCGGCGCGGGACCCCGCGGTGGCCGTCGTGCTCGGCAGCGCACAGCGGGGACCCGCCGGCGCGCAGGCAAGCTTCCGCCAGGCGCAGGCCGTGCTGCCGGTGGTGCGCGGGGCGGGGGTCTGGTGGTACGAGGACTTCGCCGTGCTGCGTATCCTGGACGCCTGCCAGGACCGGCAGGTGCTTCAGGACCTCTACGACGCCACGGTGGGAGCGCTGCGCGCCCGGAGCGCAGCGTTGCACGAGACCGCTCGAGCGCTGATCGCCACGGGGTTCAACCAGCGAGCGGCCGCCCGCCGGCTCGGGGTGCGCTGGAACACCCTGCGGAACCGGATCGCACGCATGGAGGCGGTGCTTGGTGGCTCCCTGGACGATCCCGCTGTGCGACTTCGCGTGCACCTGGCCTTCGAGGTCGAGAAACTCCTGGAGCGGCAGTAGCGCCACAGCCCTGAACCTGGCGCCGCGAGTGAGCCTGATGCAGCCGGCCTCGGGCCGGCAGGGCGAAAGATCGGGCGGCCGCCCGATTGTTGCCTGCCGCTCGGCGTCCGCATGCTTGCTCACGGGGACTGTGTCGCCAGACCCTGGAGGCGTGCGATGGCCCGACCCGACAAACGCGCCCGGCTCAAGCTACCCCACCAGCCCCCGCCCAAGCGTCCGCCGGGCGACCGCCTCGCCGACTTCTGCGAGGTCACCCTGCCCTACATGCCCGAGCAGGCCGTGGCCGAAGCGTCCCGGTGCGTCGAGTGCGTGAAGGCGCCGTGCGTGCAGGCCTGCCCGCTCCACAACCCGATCCGCGAGTGGCTGACGCTCACCGCCGAGGGGCGGTTCCTGGAGGCCGCGCACCTGTCCCGCACGACCAACCCCATGCCCGAGATCTGCGGCCGGATCTGCCCCCAGGACCGGTTGTGCGAAGGCGCCTGCATCGTCGGCGTCAAGCACGAGCCGGTGGCGATCGGCGCCATCGAACGCTTCATCAACGACTACGCCATAGACACGGAAGGGCTGCCGCTGCCGCCGCGACCCCCGGCCACCGGCTACCGGGTGGCCGTGGTGGGCGCCGGTCCTGCGGGTCTGGCGTGCGCCGGCAGCCTGGTCCAGCGGGGGCACCACGTCACCGTTTACGATGCGCACCCCGCACCGGGCGGGCTGCTGCGCTACGGCATCCCGGCCTTCAAGCTGGAGAAGGCCGTCGTGGACCGGCGCGTGCGCTACCTGGAGGCGCTGGGGGTCGAGTTCGTGTGCGGGGTACGGGTGGGAGACGACGTGCGCCTGGACGAGCTGCGCGAGGCCGGCTACCACGCGATCTTCCTGGCGCCGGGGGCGACCACGCCCAAGCGCGCGCACATTCCCGGCGAAGACCTCGCCGGCGTCGTCGACGCGCTGCCCTTTCTGATCCGCAACGCCATGGAGAGCCCCCACCCGACGGCGCCGGACGACTTGCGCGGCCGGCGGGTGGTGGTGCTGGGCGGCGGCGACACGGCCATGGACTGCGTACGCACCGCCCGGCGCCTTGGCGCCGCCCGCGTGACGTGCGTCTACCGGCGCGACGAGGAGAACATGCCGGGCAGCCGCCGCGAAGTGCAGGCGGCCAAGGAGGAAGGCGTGACGTTCCGCTGGCTGGCCGCCCCGGTGCGATTCCTGGACGACGGCACCGGCAGGGTCTGCGGCGTCGAGTGCGTGGCGATGCGGCTGGGCGCGCCGGACGCCAACGGCCGCCGTCGGCCCGAGCCCGTGCCGGACAGCACGTTCGTCATCGACGCCGACCTGGTGATCCTGGCCTTCGGATTCGACGGCTCACCGGTGCCCGCCGACGACGGCCCGGCACGCACGCCCTGGCAGACCTACCAGGTGACCGACGATCTGGCGACGACCGCCCCCGGGGTCTTCGCCGGAGGCGACGCGATCCGGGGCCCCGACCTGGTGGTGACGGCCCTGCGCGACGGAGTGCGCGCGGCCGAGGCGATCGACCGGTACTTGTGCCGGACCGGCGCGGATCGCATGGTCGCGAGGTCTGCGGAGCGCTAGCGGCGACAGTTGCTACCCTCGCGTGCGCCAGGTCACGGCCTGTCGTTCCCCTGACCGGACTCCTCGACGCTGCGCCGCTGCCCGATACCACGCGATAGCGCGTGCTCGGACCTGCCCGTGCCCGACGATCGGCGCTGGGTAGTCACGGCCGATGCCGCAGCGGGCCACCCGTTGGATGTCGGCAGGCATGGTCCACGGCTCATGGAGGTAGGCCTCCGGAGCTAACGTTGCGGACGGGACAGCCAGCCCCGCGGTGCGTGCTGCGTCGTGCCGGCCAGACGCCGCCGCGCGGCTCCTTGGGGTGTGCCGGCGATCCTACAGCAACTCGACGTCGTGGGGCAAGCTCTCCCGCAGCCCCGCGGGCGTGATGCGGATGAACTCGGCATTGGCCCACAGCTCGGGAATGCTACGGGCCCCGCAGTAGCTCATCCCCGAGCGCAGCCCGCCCAGCAGTTGCTGGAGCACGTCGGCGACCTTGCCGCGGTAGGGCACCAGGGCCTCGACGCCTTCGGCCACGATCTGGCTGAGGTCCTCGTCGTCCACCGGCGCATCCAACGCCCGGCGGCGCGCCGTAGCCCATAGGCTGGCCATGCCGCGGTAGGTCTTGTACTGGCGGCCGTTGCGGACCACCGTGGCACCGGGGCTTTCCTCGGTGCCGGCCAGCAGGTTGCCCAGCATCACCGTGCTCGCACCGGCGGCCAGGGCCTTGGTGATGTCGCCCGAGCCGCGTATCCCGCCGTCGGCGGTGATGGGCACCCCGGTGCCGGCGGCGGCGCGGGCGCAGTCCATGATCGCCGTGAGCTGCGGCACGCCGGCGCCGGTGACGATGCGGGTGGTGCACGTGGAGCCGGGGCCAACCCCCACCTTGACGGCGTCGGCGCCCCGGGCGATGAGGTCGCGCGTGCCCTCGGCCGTGGCCACGTTGCCGGCGACGAGCGGCACGTCGGGGAACCGGGCCCGTAGCCGCTCCAGGGCGGCCAGCGCCGTCTCGGTGTGCCCGTGGGCGACGTCCAGCACCAGGGCGTCGACCCCCTCGGCGACCAGTGCCGCCGCGCGCTCGAGGTAGTCGCCGCGAATCCCCACCGCCGCCCCGACCCGCAGGCGCCCACGCTCGTCCTTGGTGGCCTCAGGGTGCTTGAGGCGACTGCGGATGTCGCGGCTGGTGATGAGGCCGGCCAGGGTGCCGTTGCCGTCCACCAGCGGCAGCTTCTCGATGCGGTGCTTGTGGAGGATCCGGCGCGCCTCCTCCAGGCCGGTGCCGGGCGGCGCGGTCACCAGGCGCTCCCGAGGGGTCATCACCGCGGCCACGGGCTTGTCCAGGTCGTCTTCGAACAGCAGGTCCCGCGCCGTCACCATCCCCAGCAGGTGCCCGTTCTCCACCACCAGCAGCCCCGCCGAGCCGTGTTCGTCCATGAACGCGATGGCGTCGCGGATGGGCCGGGTGGGCTCGATGGTGTAGGGCTCCTCGATCACGACGCTCTCGGCGCGCTTGACGCGCCGCACCTCGGCCACCTGTCGCTCGATGGGCAGGAAGCGGTGGATGATGCCTATGCCGCCCTCGCGAGCGATGGCGATGGCCATCTCGCTCTCCGTCACCGCGTCCATGTTGGCGCTCACGATGGGGATGGCCATGCTGATCTGCCGGGTGAACTGCGTGCGGGTGGACACCTGCGCGCGGGTCTCCACCGCGGAGCGCTTGGGCACCAGCAGCACGTCGTCGAACGTCAACCCCACGCGGATCTCGTCCTGTCGCATGTCGCGCGCTCCACTGAACGACCCCCTGTCGTGGACGCCCCAGCAGAACCCGTGCACACCGTGACCGGGCGGGGCTCCCCCACCCGCGTCCTGCGCACGCCACGGCACGGCGTCCCACGATCATTGTACGCCTCGCCCCGGCCATCGGTGTATGCCCCGCCCCGGGGCTACTGCAGCACGTTCTGCAGCAACATCATCAGCAGGAAGCCGACCAGCACCGCGGCAGCGGCGTCGTTGCGGTCGCTGTGCTCCAGCGCTTCGGGCAGCATCTCGCCGAACACCAGAAAGCCCATGGCCCCGGCGGCGAACCCGAGGCCCAGGGGCACCAGCGGGGAGAACAGCGCCGCGGCCAGCGCCGCCGGCACGGCCAGCACCGGCTGGGGCAGACTGGTGAAGATCGCCCACCAGATGCAGGCCCATCCCGAGAACCCCTCGGCCCGCAGCGGCAGGGAGACCGCCAGCCCCTCGGGGATGTTGTGGATCGCCAGCGCGATGGTCAGCAGCACGGCCAGGGTCATCTCGCCCGAGCCGAACCCCACGCCGATGGCCACGCCCTCGGAGATACTGTGGACGAACATCGCGCCGATGACCAGCAGCGCCCGGCGCGCGGGCGCGCCCTGCAGGTGGTAGAAGTTGGGGTGCGCGTGGTGCATGCGCCGCTCGGCCACCCAGAAGAACAGCGCGCCCAGCGCCGCGCCCGCTGCCACGGTGGTATAGCCCGCACGCTGGACACCCTCGAACACCAGGTTGAACACCGAGGCCGACAGCATCATGCCGCCGCTGAAGCCCCAGGCCAGGCCCAGCAGCCGTTGGGGGAGCGCAGAGACGAACAGGAAGGGTACCCCGCCCAGTCCCGTGGCGATGGCGGTGGCCAGGGCGGCCAGGAAGGTGAGCAGGGCGAGGGCGTCGGGGGAGAGCGTGCTGGGATCCATACTCCTTCACTATGCCCGGTCGACCGCCCGCCCTCAACCAGATGCCGGCGCCCCGCGGGCCGCACCTGTAGGCGCTAACCTTGGCGCTGCCTTGGCGCTATCCCACGCGCTGCCTGAACACAGAGCCGATCGCGGCCCATCAGCCCTGCTACCGTACACCCGCCGGGCCGCACCCCAGGTCCTCCCTCGTGGGTGCGGCCCGGTTGGGCGTCAGCGGGCTCCGGATACGCGTCCCGTGCGTTCGTTAGAAGTGCTTCTCCCTGATGAAGGCCCCGTGCCAGGTGTGGTACCAGACCTGGCCCGTGTACGCGTTGACGCTCAGCATGCCGATGGTCTTGCCCGCCCGCTCGACATCGAAGGTGAAGTAGCCATAGAAGGCGGTGCCCTCATCGGGGGCGGCGCCGGGCAGGGCCCGCGCCAGGTACTCCGCTGCGAGGGCACGGGCGCGGTCCCGCGTGATCGTGGGGGTGGCCGCCGGCGCACCGGGCGCCGCACCCGGCCCGCCCTGCGCGCACCACCCGCTACCCATCATGCCGGGGCCGTACGGGCCCGGCCCACCCGCGGGGCCACGGCCGGGCGTCCCGCCCGGTCCCATCATGCCCGGACCGTAGGGACCGCCGCCCATCATGCCCGGACCATGGGCACCACGGGCCGCGCTTGCGGGGCCCCCAACTCCTGCCATGTGTCCGTACTTCGTGTTCCACATCATGTTCGGCCCGGGCTCCGGACGTACTGCCCCGTTCCGCGCGACCAGGAGCTCGAACGCCCCGAAGCCGGTGCTCTTCTCGACGACGATCGCGTAGAAGTGGTTGGAGAACTCCATGATCTCTTTGAGGGCCAGGTCCGGGTTGCCCCACGCCGCCAGCACCTGCCGGACGCGCTCGGCGGCGGTATCGATGGTGAGCGCGCCTCCGCCTGCCGCGGTCGGCGCGGACCACCACCACCCGTGCATCCCCCACGCCGGGAACCCTGGCCCCGGCTGGGCCACGACGGGTACGGCGAGAGCGGCCACGATGGCCAGCACTCCCGCGCTCAGGTAGACGTGTCGACGACTCACGGTGCCTCACCCTCCTTGGAACGTTCAGTCTCCCCCAGGCCCCACGCTAGCGGGCCCGTGCGAACCCCTCATGAACGACGTGTGAACCGCTCGTGAACCGCGTCGGTACCAGACACGCTGGCGTGGGACCAGCCGGGGGACCCGGAGCAATGCAGCGTGGGAAGCGGACGACCATCGTCGGGCACGCTGACGCGTGGCCCGGCAGGTCACGGGCCCCGGGGCGGGGCATGCTGGGCGGCGACGTCCGGAGCGTGTCGATTAAGACAGCGCCCACGTCGCGCCGCCGACGCTGCGGGCGGGCTGGCCCGACCGGTTCCTACCGCGACCGCGGCTGCAGCGGGCAGAGGACCCCGGTGAACGACCGCTCTTTGGCCCACGCGGCCCAGGCGCGCTCGCCCAGGCTCGCCCGCATGGCGGCCGAGACGACGCGCTCGCCCGGCCTGGGGTCGTGGGCGCTGAAGAGCAGCAGCAGGTGGCAGGGGAACTCCGAGCACACCCCGCAGTGCTCCACCCCGCGCGTGCGGGCGCAGGTGTAGATCGGGCAGATGTTCCGCAGGTCGACTTCCTCCTGGCGTGAGCAGGCAGGCACGTTCTGCTCGAACCAGGGGTCGCCCTCGAAGTAGGCCCCGCAGATACCGGCGAAGCGCCGCCCGCCCAGTTCCTCGTCGGCGCGGCGAATGGCCTCTTCCCGTGTGGTGACCATGGCCGGCCCTCCCGTGGTTCCACGGTAGCCCCTGGCGGTGCGGGTGTCTATCCAGCGCCCGCTGTATTTGGCCCGCGCCTGCGCCACGGGCGTCCGGACGGCGCACCCGCGGCCAGACGCCCTGTGCCCCGAACCGGCCGACCGTCCTCCCCGCTGCCCCCTGGCCCCTGCGGCACGGCAACCGCAGCCCTCGGTGTACCGCCCGATCCCCGGTCGGGCGGTCGCGCCCCGGATCGCCACCGCCCGCCCCCTTTCCGGTGTTTGGCCCCGGGTGGTATCGTGCCAGTCCACCGTGGCGCCGAACTCTGGTGACGCAACCTGCCCCTTCCCGGTGGTTGGCCCCAGGTGGTATCGTGCAGCTGGACCCCGGGGTGGACCCTCGTCAGGCCGGCGTGTCCCGCTCGCAGGACAACGAGGTCGGCGCCCGCGATCGGTTGTCGCGCGCTCGCGCGCGGCCTGCGCTGCCGTGAGAGGGAGGCGTCACGGGCCCCACCGACGGCACCGCCAGCAGCGTCCAGGCATCCCGTGGGCCAGGAGGCGACGCTATGACCAAAGCGCAGGTCCTCGAGCAGGCCGCGGCGCGTGGCGTGCGGTTCGTGCGGCTGCAGTTCACCGACATCCTGGGCGTCCTCAAGAACGTCGAGATCCCCGTCGATGAGCTGGAGAAAGCGCTGGACAACGAGATCATGTTCGACGGTTCCTCGATCGAGGGGTTCGTGCGCATCGAGGAGTCGGACATGTACCTGATCCCCGACCCGGCCACGTTCGCCGTCTTCCCGTGGAAGGATCAGGAGGGGATCACGGCACGCCTGATCTGCGACGTCTACACCGCCGACGGGGAGCCCTTTGCCGGCGACCCGCGGTCGGTGCTCAAGCGGGCCATCGCGGCCGCATCACAGCGGGGCTTCGCCATGATGGCCGGACCGGAGTGCGAGTTCTTCCTCTTCCCCCTCGACGCCGCCGGCCAGCCCATCCTGCAGACGCACGACCGCGCCGGCTACTTCGACCTGGCGCCGGTCGACAAGGGCGAGGAAGCCCGGGCCGACATGGTCACGGCGCTGTCGGCCATGGGGTTCGAGGTGGAAGCCGCCCACCACGAGGTGGCGCCGGGACAGCACGAGATCGACTTCCGGTACGCCGACGTGCTGCGCACCGCCGACAACGTGGCCACGTTCCGGTTCGTGGTGCGCACCATCGCCAGGCGCCACGGCCTGCACGCCACGTTCATGCCCAAGCCGCTGGCCGGCATCAACGGTTCGGGCATGCACACCCACCAGTCGCTCTACCGGGACGGTGCCAACGCCTTCTACGACCCGGACGGCCCCTATCAGCTGAGCGCGGTCTGCCTGCACTACACCGGTGGCCTGCTGGCCCACGCGCGGGGCATGACCGCGGTCACCAATCCCCTGGTGAACTCCTACAAGCGGCTGGTGCCCGGCTACGAGGCGCCGGTCTACATCGCGTGGGCCGAGCGCAACCGCTCGCCGCTGGTGCGCATCCCCGCGGCGCGGGGCCCCGCCACCCGCGTGGAGCTACGGATGCCCGATCCCTCCTGCAACCCGTACCTGGCCCTGGCCGTCATGCTGGCCGCCGGGCTCGACGGCATCGACCGGCGACTGGACCCCGGGCCGCCGCTGAACCGCAACATCTACGCCATGACCGAGGACGAGCTGGACCAGCTGGGCATCCAGGTGCTGCCCCGCAACCTGGACGAGGCCATACGGGAGCTGCTGGCCGACGAGGTGGTCTGCGCGACCCTGGGCGGGCACATCGTCGACCACCTGCGCCAGGCCAAGCGGCTGGAGTGGCGGGAGTACGTCAGCCGGGTGCACCCGTGGGAGGTCGATCGGTACCTGACGACGTTCTGAGGTCTTCCCAGACCGTCACCCCGTCGCGGACCGCTTCGGCGACCGTCGAGATCTCCCGGGCCTTTCGCGCGAGCTCTTCCGGCGTGTAGCAAAGCGGCTCCAGATCCACGTCGAGGTCCCAGAGTTCCAGGATCGCCCGGAGCCGAGCGGTCCACGCCACGCCCGCGAACGCCGGCGAGACGAAGAGCAGGTCGTAGTCGCTGTCGTCGAGCTCGTCCCCTCGCGCCCGGGAACCAAAGAGGATGACCCGCGCCAGGGGCAGCCGTGCGTGCACCCGGCGCAGAAACCGCTCTAGTCTCGGCCGGTCAACGCCGAGGTGACCCACCGTCGTACGCGTTCGGCCGCCTGCAGCAACCCGGAGGCCTTGCGTTCATCGTAGTTCTCTGCGGGCACCCCGTTGGCCGCGTCGGGATAGCGCGAGGCGGCGTACTCCGGATTGAGCAGCCGCAGGTCGCTCATGACCTCCTCCGGCGCCTCCAGCGTACGGCCCAGTTCGACCAGGTTGTGCGTTCGGGGTGGCATGGTCCGCCGGAGTTCGATGATCGCGCCTTTCAGCCACTTCTCGGTCGCCTGGTGGCACGCGAACGCGGCCGCGAAGTAGAACCCTGCCTGCGCGCTGGCCCGCGCGTGCGCCATGTCGGCGTCGGCCTGGGCCAACCACCGCCGTGCTTCCTCACGCATCCATGCCTCCAGCGCGACGCGACGTCGTCACGACCTACCCTACACATACTACCGCAGACGGTGAACCCCGAGCGCGGCCCACCCTGCCGGGCCGATCCCTGGCGCCCACCTGGACGATGCCCGCTGTCGTCGCCCTCGTCCCCTCGCGCCCGCGGCTTAACGGTTCCTTAACCACCGCGGGCGCGGAGATCCAGAGAATGCCTATCAACAAACTCATTTTTTGGAGGCCGTCTGATGCGCAGGACCGTCACCGTCACAGTGCTCGTCGCCGTCGCCGCGGGGTGCACCCGGCCCCCCACGTCGACGCCGGCGCCTGCCTCGCCACCGTCACAACCCGCGCAGCGGTCGCCCGTAGAGATCGTGGCCACCGACTTCGCCTTCGCGCCCCGCATCGTCAGGACCACGGCGGGGACAGTCAGGTTCCAAATCCACAACCAGGGCGCGGTCGAGCACGACTTCGCGATCCCCAGCCTGGCCGGACACGGCGACCACGAGCGCCATCTGGTCACGCCGGGCTCGACGCAGGTCGTCGACCTCGACCTCACGCCCGGCACGTACGAAGCCATCTGCACGGTCCCGGGGCACAAGGAGGCTGGCATGGTCGTCACCATCGAGGTGCGCCCGTAGTGTCAGCATAGCATGGCGTTTGCGCCGTCCGTGGCGCCATGGGGGTGTCGCTGGTACACCGCCTGTCACCCTAGGCGTCCCGGGGCTCGTTGTCTTTGCCCTCGGGCAAGGTCAGGTCCTCCGCGATCTCCGCGAAGGCGTGCGGGGAACGCACCACCAGCCGCTGCCGGCCCGAGGCCACGATCCCCCGCTCCTCCCACCGGCTCAGGATGCGGCTCACGGTGTACAGGGTCGTCCCCGTGAGGTTCGCCAGGTCCTCCCGGGACAGCGGCAGGTCGATGAGGATTCCCTCATCCGTCCGACTGCCGGCCTGCCGCACCAGCCGCAACACGGCCCGGGCCACCCGCCGCTCCACCCGCTCGGCCACCAGCTCCTCCACCCTCGCCTGCAGCTCCCGCACCCGCTCCGCCAGCATGCGCACCAGGTTCAGGGCCACCTGCGGGTACAGGAGCGCCAGCTGCCGCAGGTGCTCGCCGGTCCACGCCAGGGCCACGCAGTCTTCCCACGCCTCCGCCGAAGCGGGATACGCCTGTTCACCCAGCAACGCCACCCCGCCGAACACGTCCCCGGGTCCTGCGGCCCGGTGGATCACCGCCCGGCCGTCCGGGTGTAGGGCGTGCAGCTTCACCTGTCCCGCGACCGCCACGTACACGTGGGTCGCAGGCTCGCCCTGTCGGAAGAAGAACTGCCCCCGGGCCCGCACGACCCGCGATGCCGCCGCTTCGGCGTGCTCCAAGGCCTGCCGAGGAAGACCCCGAAAAAGGGCGCACCCTTTCAGCAGCTGGACCTCCACGCCCTTATCATCCCGGGAGCGCGCGCCGCGAGCAACTCGCCGGGTGGGGTGGACGCCCTCCTGGACGCCTGTGGGTTGACCGCGCGCAAAGACACGGACTCCCGCGGCCTGTTGGAATCGCAGCGGGATGGTCGCGGTAGATCCGGCGCAGACGGTCTCGGAGGTCCTGCGGGCCCGGCCCCAGGCGGTGTGGGTTTTCCTGCGCAGGGGGATGGCCTGCCCCGGCTGCGCCATGGCCCCCTTCGAGACCCTGGAGGAGGTGTGCCGCGTCTACCGCGTCCCCCTGCAACCCTTCCTGCGGGAAC
>CAZGNA010000069.1:0-1158 GCA_964526945.1 uncultured bacterium | reverse complement strand
GAGGCGGGCGATGTCCGTGGTGACGTACCTGCTGGGTGAGCACGGGGTGCTGTACGCCCTGCTGGACCGGGTGGAGGAACTGGCACGGGGCGCGGAGGAGGAACTGGCGCCTCCCCACCTGGAGGAGCTCGGCCGGCTGCAGCGGCGCAGCCTCATGGGGATGGGTAGCCATGTTTAGGCCACCGCAAGCATCGTCCGCGGAAACCCCAGGGGCTTCGAGCTCCCCACCGGAAACGCCCGTCGGACGGACTCCGGGCGCCGTGGAGCGCCAGGTGTGGGATCTCCTGCGGGAGGTGGTGGATCCGGAGCTCGGCATCAACATCGTGGACCTGGGCTTGGTGTACGACGTAGCCGTGGAGGACGCCGCGGTCCGGGTCGCGGTGACCATGACCACGCCCGCGTGCCCCTTGCACAGCTACATGGTGGACGCCATCGAGTGCGTCCTTCGCCGCGATCTGCCCCACCTCCGCACCGTGGACGTGCAGCTGGTGTGGGACCCGCCATGGCACCCGGGGATGATGTCCCCGGAGGCGCGCCGGCAGCTTGGCTGGGAGGAGTGACGTGGACCTCCGCGACCGCGCGTGGGAGGCTCTTCGTGCGGTCCGCTACCCGGGCTACACCCGCGACGTGGTGTCCTTTGGGCTCGTGCAGCGGGTGACCGCCCAGGCGGACGTGGTGGGGGTTGTCCTGGCCGTGGCGCACCTGGCGCCAGAGGTGCAGGAGGAGCTGGAGCGGGGAGTCCGGCGGGCGCTGCTGGAGATCCCCGGTGTGCGGGTGGTGGAGGTGGTGCGGGTCGTACCCACCCAGGCGGCCCGGCCCGCGCAGCCCGCGGCCACGCGGGCGCGCCTGGCGGCCCGCGCGCTCGCCGTGGCCAGCGGAAAGGGAGGGGTAGGAAAGTCCACGGTGACCGCCAACCTCGCCGCGGCGCTGGCGCTGGAGGGCCTGCGCGTGGGTGTGCTGGACGCGGACGTGTACGGGTTCAGCATCGCCCGCGTGCTGGGGGTGCGGGAGCGGCCGCAGGTCCGCGAGGGGCGCGTCGTGCCCGCGCGGCGGGACGGCCTGCAGGTGGTGACCATGGGGATGCTCGTGGCGCCGGACGAAGCCGTGATCTGGCGGGGGCCCATGCTGCACAAAGCGCTGCGCACCTTCCTCCACGAG
>CAZGNA010000068.1:0-13258 GCA_964526945.1 uncultured bacterium | reverse complement strand
GACTCGAACCACCGACCTCACCCTTATCAGGGGTGCGCTCTCACCACCTGAGCTAAGGGCCCGATGCACCCTCAGTATACTGGGAACCGCCCAACCCGGGCAACGGCCGTGGCGGCGGGCGCCTTACTCGCTCACTTCGCTACGCGCGCTCCCCCCGCAGACGCGGGCACGGGATCTTCGCGCACTGCCAGGAGCAATCCGCATGCCGCAGCCTGGCAGAGCGCCACGAGCAGCCACGCCGGCGCATACGCACCGGCGGTATCCACGATCCACCCGAACAGCGGCGAACTCACCAGCGTGCCGAGGTAGATCACGGTCAGGGAAAGGCCCAGGCCGGTGGCGGCGCGCACCGCGCCGGCTCGCTCCAGCACCATGGTCACGGCCAGCCCGTTCCAGCCCGCGAGGAACACGCCGCCCAGCAGGGCGGCCGCCGCCGCCAGGTCTGCGCCAACCGGCTGCGGCAGACGCACCAGCGCCAGCACCACCCCGATCCCGCCGGCAGCGACGAGGAGCAGCACCGGTCTGCGACGACCGCGGGTGACACGATCGGAGACCACGCCCCAGAGCAGGCGTGCGCCCACGCCGCCCAGATGCACCAGCGCCAGCAGCCTGCCGGCAGCCGACGGTGCCCAGCCGTGTTCGTCCACCAGGTACAGCGGCAGGTATCCTTGCAGCGTGAACTGTCCCACGACCAGCGCCGTGGACGCCAGCGTGAGGTACCGGAAGGTGCGATCGGCGATGAGCGTCCGCAGGGCGTCGAGGCTGGACGCCACGGTCGCGCGCGAGGCCGGGTCGCGCGGCAGTGCCGCGCAGCACAGCCCGCATACCGCGCAGATGCCTCCGAGGGCGCCAAGCGCCAGCCGCCAGCCGGCGGCGGCACTCAGCACTGGCACCAGCAGTGCCGCGGCGGCGCCACCCAACGACAGCCCGGACTGCCGCACCCCGACGGCGACGCCGCGGGTGGTAGGCGGGAAGTAGCGCGTGACGACCTTGCTGCCACCGATGTGGCCGCTGGGAAACCCAACCCCGGCCAGCGCCAGCGCGCCCAGGACGATCGCGTAGGACGGGGCCGCGGCCGCCAGCAGGGCGGCCACGCCGACGGTGAGGCCACCGCCGATCAGGATCCGGCGCTCGCCCCACCAGTCGGCCGCCACCCCGAGCGGCACGTACATGAGGAGGCTGCCGACGTCGATCATGGCCAGCAGCACCCCGACCTGCACCAGCGTGAGACCGAGGTCGGCCCGGACGAACGGCGCCAGCGCGGGCAGGCCGAAGCGTACCATCGTGAGGCCGACCTGCTGGAGCGTGACCAGTCCCAGCGTGAGGAGGGACCGGGACGCGGAAACGGTCACGAACGGTCTTCGCGGTGGGTCGGGGGGCTGCGCCCGACCGCACCCCGACGCCGGTGGGATCAGGGCGCCGCTGCCGCGGGCGCTGCCGCCGCGAAGTCGCGACGGACCTGGTCGAGCAGCGCCGGATCGGCCAGGACGTCGTAGGCCGTCAGGGCCATCGCCTTCGCGGCGGCCAGCATCGCCGCGAACCCTTTCGGCGAGACGGCAGCCTCGCGAAACGCGACGGAGTGCCCCGGCAGGTCCTTGGGCCCGATGGACACGTAGGGGTGGATCGCCGGGATCACCTGGCTGACGTCGCCCATGTCGGTGGAGCCCATGCGCGGGCGCTCCGGCGGCTCGTCCTGGGCGATGCCCAGCCGCTCCAGGTGGCGCACGAACGTCTGGGCGAGCGCACGGTTGGGCCGGATGGCGTCGTAGCCCTTGCGCACCGTGTGCTCGAGCGTGGCGCCGGTGGCCAGCGCCGCGCCCCGGGCGCAGGCGATCACTTTCTCGAGGACCTCCCGGGCGTACGCCATGTCGGCTGCCCGGCAGGTGAAGATGGCCTCGGCACGATCGGGGATGATGTTGGGCGCGGCGCCACCGTAGGTGATGATGCCATGGACCCGGGCGTCGTCGCGCAGCTGCTGGCGCAACAGGCCAATGGCGGTGAAGGTCTGGACCAGCGCGTCCAGGGCGTTGACGCCCTCGTAGGGCGCGGCCGCCGCGTGCGCGGCCTTGCCCGCAAACCTGATCGTCAGCCGGTACGACGCCAGCGACGGCCGCTCGGCGAGCGTGTACCCTGCGGGGTGGAACATCATCGCCGCGTCCACGCCGACGAACGCACCGCGCTCGAGCATGATCACCTTCCCGCCGCCCCCTTCCTCGGCGGGCGTGCCGAGCACCAGCACCGCGCCGGGCAGCGCGTCGCGCACCGCCGCCAGGCCAATGCCGGCCCCCACGGCGGCGCAGGCGATCAGGTTGTGACCGCAGGCGTGCCCGAGCTCGGGCAGCGCGTCGTACTCGGCCAGGATCGCGACGGTGGGGCCGGGGCGCGTCCCGCGTACCTCGGCGCGAAACGCGGTCTCGAGCCCCGCAATACCGCGCTCGACGGCAAAGCCGTAGCGCGCCAGCGTCTCGGTGAGCCACGCGACGGCCTGGCGCTCGTTGAAGGCGGTCTCCGGGTGGGCATGGATGCGGCGCGAGAGCGCAACGAGTTCGTCGGCAGCCGCGTCGATGGCGGCCGTGATGCGGTCATGCATGACCTCGGGGATCCTCCGCATCGACAATACTCGGTGCAGGCATCTGCCGCGGGCTTCGTCGTCGATCCCGGGGCGTCCTGCCCGGCGACCTAGTCCACGACGACGGTCGCTCAGACCAGGCGCAGGCGCGCAAAGCGGCGAGGGCCCACCTGCACCACGATCCCGTCCCGGATCTCGACGGTGGCGTGGACGTCGTGGACGCGGATGCCGTCGACCGCGACCCCGCCCTGGCTGATCAGCCGCCGTGCCTCGTTGTGGCTCTCGGCGAGACCGCTCAGCACCAGCAGCCGGGCAAGCCGGATCCGTCCGCCCGGCGCGTCCTCGGGCGCCAGCACGACCTCACCACCTTCCCCGCCCACGAGGTCGTCCCGGCCAGCCCGGCCCTCGCGGTCGGGGGCCTCCGGCGTCTCGACAGAAGCCCGTGCGGTGCGGGTGGCCTCGCCATGCGGCGCTGCCCGGGCGTACCGGAGACGGACTTCCGGCATCTCGTCGGGCGCTGCCTTCTGCACGTGCACCCGGTCGAACGCCGCCTCGGCTGCGGCTGCCGCCTGGGGCCCGTGCCAGAGTTCGACGATGGCCCGGGCCAAGCGCCGCTTGGCGTCCCGGGGATGCACCGTGCCCGCCGCAAGCCCCTCGACGATCCCCCGCACCTCGTCCAGGGGGACCTCGGTGCAGAACTCGAAGTACGTGGGCATCAGGGCGTCGGGGATCGACATCACCTTGCCGTACATCTGCGCGGGCGGCTCGGTGATCCCGATGTAGTTGCCCAGCGACTTGCTCATCTTCTCGACGCCATCGGTCCCGGGCAGCAGCGGTGTCAGCACCACCACCTGGGGGGGCTGCCCGACCTCGCGCTGCAGCTCGCGTCCCATGAGGTTGTTGAACTTCTGGTCGGTGCCGCCCAGCTCGACGTCGGCCTCGATGGCCACCGAGTCGTAGGCCTGGCACAGCGGGTAGAGCAGCTCGTGCAGGTAGACGGGCACGCCGCCCCGCAGGCGGGCGGCGAAGTCGTCGCGCTCGAGGATCCGCGCCACCGTGACCTTGGCGCCGAGGCGAATGACGTCCGCGAACGTCAGCGGCGCCAGCCACTGGCTGTTGAAGACGACGCGCGTGCGGCGCGGGTCGAGAATCCGGCTGTACTGCTCGCGGTAGGTGGCGGCGCTGGCCTCGATCTCCTCGGGCCGCAGCATCGGCCGCGTCTGCTTCTTGCCCGTGGGATCGCCGATCAGGGCCGTGAAGTCCCCGATCACCAGGATCGCCTCGTGGCCCAGGTCCTGGAACTGGCGCAGCTTGCGCAGGACGATGGCGTGGCCGATGTGCAGGTCGGGCGCCGAGGGGTCGAGCCCCAGCTTCACCCGCAGCGGCCGGCCTTCGCGCAGCTTGGCCAGCAGGTCCTCTTCGCTGATGATCTCGACGACCCCGCGGCGCAACCGCGCCAGCTGCTCTTCCGGCGACAGTCGTTCCATCCATACCCTCCACGACCGCCAGGCGCATCGCCGGCGCCACCCGGCGCCCGCACCGGTCCCGGCGGCGGTCTCCAGCGGTAGCCTACTCCGGCGTTGTCGCCGACACCAGCGTCACCACCGTCGCGCCCTCGTCCCCCTCCCCGCGGCCGCCCAGGCGAAAGTGCCGCACGTGGGGGTGCCCGCGCAGGAACTGGTGCAGCGCGGCCCGCAACCGCCCGGTGCCCTTGCCGTGCACGATCGTGACGACCGGCAGGTTGGCCCGCACGGCCTCGTCGAGGTACCCGTCGACCTGCGCGAGCGCATCGTCGACGACCAGGCCCCGGACGTCCAGCGACAGCGGCACGGCGGGGGGCGGTGGCGCGATCACCTCCGCCGCCGGCCGCGGTCCGGCCGCGGGCTCCTGCGGCCGACGCAGCACGGCGCGGGGCACCCGGGTGCGCAGGGCCCCCACCTCGACCTCGACCTCGTCGCGGGCGTCGGGACCAGCACGCACGACGCCCACCGCGCCAAGCGGCGCCACCAGGACGGGTTGCCCGACCTCGAGCGCCTCGGGCGGCGTACCGGACCCTCCGGCGGTGGCGTCGTCGACCGGCAGCGCGGCCAGCACCGCGCGCAGACGGTCCCGGGCGGCTCGGGCCGCCGCCTCGGTGCGCGCCGCTCGCGCCTGGGCCAGGATGTCCTCCACCTCCCGTCGTGCCGCCGCGACCAGGGCCTCGACGGCCTGCCGCGCCTCGGCCAGCCGTTGCCGGCGCGCGGCCTGTAGGCGCTCGGCCTCCTCCTGGGCCCGCGCCGCCGCCTCTTGGGCCCGCTGGCGCGCCTCGGCGGCCGCCGCGCGGTCGCGCTCAGCCGCCGCACGGTCGCGCGTGAGGTCCTCCAGCACGCGCTCGATGGCCACCTGGTCGGGCGCCAGGTACGCCCGGGCCTGCGCGACCACGTCGGGATCGAGGCCGAGGCGCTGGGCGACGATGAGGGCGTTGCTGCGGCCGGGCAAGCCCAGACGCAGCCGGAACGTGGGCTGCAGCGTCTCGACGTCGAACTCCACCGAGGCGTTCGCGATCCCCTCGTGTAGCGAGGCCAGCATCTTCAGCTCGTTGTAGTGGGTCGTCACCACCGTGCAGGCGCCCCGGCGGTGCAGGGTCTCGATGATCGCACGCGCCAGGGCCACCCCCTCGGTGGGGTCGGTGCCGGCCCCCACCTCGTCCAGCAGCACCAGCGCCGGCGGGGCCAAGCGGCGCAGGATCTCGACGATGGCGCCCATGTGCGCCGAGAACGTCGAGAGGTTCTGCGCGATGGACTGCTCGTCGCCGATGTCGGCATGGACCTGCCGGAAGACGGCCACCCGGCTGCCCTCGGCGGCGGGGATGGCGAGCCCGGCCTGGGCCATGAGCACCAGCAGCCCGATGGTCTTCAGGGTGACCGTCTTGCCGCCGGTGTTGGGCCCGGTGATCACCAGGGTGCGGACGCCTGCTCCGAGCTCGACGTCCACGGGCACCACGCCGGCCTCGCCGCGGGTCCATGCCAGGATCGGGTGGCGGGCCGCGCGGAGCTGCACGACCCCGTCGTCGGCGACCGCGGGCAGCACCGCCCGCAGGCGCGCGGCCAGCGCGGCCTTGGCGTTCTGCACGTCGAACGCGGCCAGCACCTCGACGTTGGCGGCGAGCGCCCGGGCGTGCGCGCCCACCTGGGCCGAGAGTCGGGCCAGGATGCGGCCGACCTCGGCCGTCGCGGCCGCCGCCAGTTCCCGGCGCCGGTTGCCCAACGGGACGACCGCCAGGGGCTCCATGAACACCGTGGCGCCGCTGCTGCTGACGTCGTGGACCAGGCCCGGGAACTGCTGACGGTGCTCGGCCTTCACCGGCACCACGAAACGGTCGCCGCGGGTGGTGATCAACGGCTCCTGCAGCAACCGGCTGACGGCGGGGTCGCGCACCAGCGCGTCCAGCGCGGCCCGCAACCGGCGCTCCACCTCCCGCTGCTCGGCACGCAGACGCTGCAACTGCGGCGAGGCCTCGTCGCGGACCTGCCCGCGCTCGTCGAGGGCACGCCGCAGCTCGGCCTCCAGGTCGGAGAGTAGGTGCAACCGCGCACCCTGGGCCGCCAGGCGCGGCGCGCGCGCGTGGTGGCGGTGCAGGAACTGGTGCACCGCGCGGGTGACCTCCAGGGTCTGGGCCACGTCCAGCAGCTCTTCGGGCTCCAGCACGGCCCCCACGGCCGCCCGCTGTGCGGCGGCGCGGATGTCGCGGGCGCCCCGCACCGGGATCTCGGCCTCGGCGGCCAGCGCGACGGCTTCGGCGGTCTGGGCCAGGAGCGCCCGCACCTCCTCGAGGTCATCGACGGGCGCGAGCGCCAGCGCGCGCTCGCGCCCCATGGGGGTCACGGTGAGGCCCGCCAGGGTCTCCTGGACCCAGGGGAACTCCAGGACACGCAGCGTCCGCGCGTCGGCCGGCGTGCTCATGCGGGAACCGCGTCGCCGGCGGCGAGCAGGGTCAGCACCGCCGGGGCCACGTCGGTGATGGCGCGTACGCCGCCGAACGCCGCCCGCCCCGGCCCCACGACCAGCACGGGCACCGGGTTCGTCGTGTGCTGCGGCGAGCGCGCGTCTTCCAGGTTGCCGTGATCGCTGGTGACGACCACGGTGGTCGCGGCGTGACGCGCCTCCAGCACGCCGGCCAGCAGGTCGTCCACCATGCCCACGACCTCGTCCGCCGAGAGCCTCCCGCGGCCGTGCGCGGTCAGGTCCGTCAGGAAGAACTCGAAGAAGACGAGGTCGTAACCGGCGGCCAGGCGCGCCAGGCACCGACCGCTTGCGCGCGGCGTGGTGACGGGCACGGCGTGGCCCCATGCCCGCAGCCGCGCGTTGGTGAGGTCGTGGAAGACCGCCCGGCCCTCCCGGAGATCGTCCACCGACCGCAGGGGCACGCCGGCCGCCTGGGCGGCGAACGTCACGGCCGCCATGCGCAGACGCCGCGTGGCGATCGCCGCAAAGTACTCGGGGCTGTAGGCGTTGGCCAGGGCCACGCGCCGTCCGCGCTGCACCAGCCGGGTGAAGAGGCTGTGCGTGCGGAGCAGCGCCCGCAGGCCCGCGGTGGGGTAGGCGGTCACGTGCCGGCCCTCGATGGCCGGCGCGTTGATGCCGCACAGCAGAGCGGTCTGTCCCGTGGCGCTCTGCGGCAGGCCCGGCACGCCCAGCTGCGCGTCGGCGGCCAGGAGCAGCGCACCGTCACGCTCGACGCCCCCGGGCGCGACCAGGGGGCCGCCGAGCACCTGCTGCAGCACGGGCGTCCCGGCCCGCGCCAGCGGGTTCGTGGCAGGGTCGTTGGGCCCCAGGCCGACGCCGTCGAGGAAACAGAACAGCACGGACACGGCTCACCACCCCGGCCCAGGACCGTCTCCCGCCCAGTGGACGCCAGCGCCAGACACGCGCATGGGCATGCCTTCATTATAGGCGGGGAAACGGTCGCGAGAGCGCCGGCGATCCCGCAAGCCCAAAGCGCCACGGGCGGTCATGCGCCGCCGCCACCCCGACCCGCGGCCCCGCCAGCACTGCGCCGCGACGGCGCCCGCCGGCGGCCAGGTAGAGCGGCGGCGCGGTGAGGTCGGCGCCGTTGTGACGGCGGTCGACGTCGAAGGCCCGGGTGAGCCTGGCCGGGCCTGCGGCCAGGCGCGCCGCCGGCACCGCCGGGCCGACGCCGCGCAGGCGTCGCATCCGCGCCTCCCCTTCGATCGGCTCGACGGCGCGCAGCAGCACCGCGCCCGGAACGCCCGGCCCTCCCGTGACCACGTTCAGACACCAGTGCATGCCGTAGGTGAAGTACACGTAGGCCACTCCGGGCGGGCCGTACATGATGGCGCTGCGGGCGGTCCTGCGATAGGCATGGCTGGCCGGGTCGTCCGGCCCGCGGTAGGCCTCGGTCTCGACGATGCGCCCCACCAGGCGGCCCTGGGGCGTCTCGTGCACCAGCAGACACCCCAGCAGCGCCCGCGCCACGACCACCGCGTCCCGCGCGAAGAACCGGCGCGGCAGCGGACGGTAAGGCGCCGGCCGGGTCCGGCGTGGGCTCACGCCCGGCGGCGACGGGGGGCCGCCGGGCGGCGCAGGACGTCCCTGAGCGCCGCCAGGGGCAGCGTGTTCAGCACGTCCCGGGCTTCGAGCCAGCCGCGCCGGGCCATGCTCACGCCGAAGACCATGTGCCGCAGGTGACCCACCTGGTGGGCGTCGGTGCTGATCACGAAGCGGGCGCCACGCTCGCGCGCCATCCGCACGTGGGCATCGTTGAGGTCGAGCCGCTCCGGGGCAGCGTTGATCTCCAGGGCGGTGCCGGTGCGCACCGCAGCCGCCACGACCGCCTCCAGATCGACGTCGTACGGCTCCCGCTGCCCCAGCAGGCGCCCGGTCGGATGCCCCAGCACGTGGACGCGTCCGGTCTCCAGGGCGCGCACGATGCGGCGGGTCATCTGCTCGCGCGGCATGGTGAGCCGGGAGTGCACCGAGGCTACCACCACGTCGAGCTCGGCCAGCACGTCGTCGTCGTAGTCCAGCCGGCCGTCGGCTAGGATGTCGCACTCGGTGCCGATCAGCACCGCGATCCCCAGCCGGTCCGACAGCCGCCGGACCTCGGCGGCATGACGCCGGAGCTCGTCGGGCGGTACGCCGCCGACGAACTTCAGCGACTGCGAGTGGTCGGTGATGCAGACGTACTCGTACCCCAGCGTCTTCGCCGCCCGGGCCATGGTCTCGGCGGTCTCGGCGCCATCGGACCACTTGGTGTGGACGTGCAGGTCGCCGCGAATCGCCTCCAGCTCGATGAGCGCGGGCAGGCGGCCGGCCTCGGCGGCCTCGAGCTCCCCCTGGTCCTCGCGCAGCTCCGGGGGGATCCAGGGAAGCCCCACCGCGCGGTAGACCTCGTCCTCGGTGCGCCCCGCCACGCGGTGCGTACCGCGCCAGACGCCGTACTCGTTCACCTTGAGCCCCGCCCGCACGGCACGCTCGCGGAGCTTCACGTTGTGCTCCTTGCTGCCCGTGAAGTACTGCAGCGCGGCGCCGTAGGCGGCGGGCTCCACCACGCGCAGGTCGGCCTGGATGCCCGCGTCGAGGATCACGCTGGACCGGGTGGGCCCATGGGCGAGCACCTGGGCCACCTGGGGCGCGCGCACGAACGCGTCCATGACCGCCTCGGGCTTCCGGCTGGTCACCAGGATGTCGATGTCGCCGACGGTCTCCTTGCGCCGGCGCAGGCTGCCGGCCACGGCGATCTCCTGCAGCCCCGGCGTCCGCCGCAGGTAGGCCACGAGGTCCTCGGCCAGCGGCAGCACGATGCCCAGCGGCCGGCGGGCCGCTGACCGGCGCAGCACGGCGATCCCCTTCAGGATGTTCTCCTCGGTCTTGGCTCCCATGCGGGGGAGCGTGCGGAGCTTCCCGGCCCGGGCCGCCGCCTCCAGCTCATCGACCGTGGTGATGCCGAGCTTCTGGTAGAGCAGCAGGGCGGTCTTGGGGCCCACCTCGGGCACGGTCATGAGCGTGGCCAGGCCGGGCGGCAGCGTCCGGGCCAGGTCCTCGTAGGCCTGGATCGTGCCGGTCCGCAAGAACTCCTCGACCTTCTCGGCGATGCTCTGACCGACGCCGGGGATCTTCGTCAGCTCGCCGCGGGCCGCCACCTCTGCGATGTCCTCGGTGAGGCTCTCGATGGCGCGGGCCGCCCGGCGATAGGCGTTGATGCGAAAGATCTGCTCGCCCTTGATCTCCAACAGATCCGCGATCTGCTGCAACCGCTGGGCGACTGCGCGGTTCTGCATGCGCCATCCCACCCGGGCGCGGGGCGCGGCGCCGCCCCGCGCGTGCCCCTACAGCCGATGACCTGCGCCCACCGGGACCAGCGGCACCGGGCTGCGCGCGCGCAGGGCCTCGATGGTCACGCGCTGCGCCTGCGCCAGCGGGCGGACCAGCAGCGACCGCTCGACGTCCCGCGCACCGGCCTCCCCGAGCGGAGAAGCGAGGAAGAGCCCCGCCAGCGCCATGCCCCACGCCGCCGCCTTCACCAGGCCCACCAGCGCGCCCAGGACCTGGCCGGTCACCTCGGGCCGCGCCGCACCCCCCACGACGCTGAAGAGCACCAGCAGCAGCCCGTAGATGACCGCGACGACGAACGCGAACGCCGTCGTGCGCGCCCAGTCCCGCGGGAGGTCGCGCACCAGCCCCATCAGGGCGCTCGCCAGCGGATCGACCACCGCCGGCACCAGCACGCAGGCCCCCACGTAGGCGACCAGCACGGCGCCCGCGCCGAACGCCGCGGTGGCGGCGCCCTTGAGCAGCCCCTGCAGCACGAACCACAGCGCGAGCGCGACGACGATCCAGTCGAGGTACGTCATGCAGGCTCGCCTCCTCGCGCGCTCACCCACGGATCGTCACGGGCAGGCGGGCGGGGAGGGTGACCGTCAGACGCCGCATGACCTCCTCCACCTCCTCGCCCGTCAACGTGCGATCGGGCGCGCGCAACGTCAGCGCGTAGGCCAGGTTCCGCGTCCCCGGCGCCAGCGGGGGCCCCGTGTACACGTCGAAGAGTTCGACAGCCTCCAGCCATTCTCCCACGGCCTCCCGGAGCGCCGCTTCCACGGCGGCGTGGGGCAGCGTCACCGGCGCGACCACGGCCACGTCGCGGCGCACCGCGGGATGGCGGGGTGGGGCCACGAACCGTGGGTGCAGCACGGCGCGATCGAGCAGCGCCTCGAGGTCGAGCTCGGCCACGTAGGTGCGGCCGGGGAGGTCGAACCGCGCGGCGACGTCGGGATGCAGCTCGCCGGCGACGCCCAGCGCGGTGCCGTCGAGCAGCAGGCGGGCGGCCCGGTAGGGGTGCAGCCAGGCCGGCCCGCCCGCCTGCACCTCCAGACGCCCGGCGTGCAGCTCCCGCACCAGCGTCTCCAGGACGCCGGTCAGGTGGTACAAGGTGACCGCGCGCTCGGCCTCCGGGACCTGCCAGTCGCGCACCAGCCAGCGTCCCCGCAGGAGCAGCGCCAGGGCGCGGCGTTCCGCGATGGCGTCCCCGGCTCGCCGGAACACCCTGCCGATCTCGAACAGGTGGATCGCCGGCTGCCGGCGGCCGGCGTTGATCCGGGCGGCCTCCAGGAGGCCGGGCAGCAGGCAGGAGCGCAGATGGGTATGGTCGGCGACCAGCGGGTTCTCGATGGGCACCAGCTGGCACCACGGGTCGTCGGGAGCCACGCCCAGGCGCTCCACCAGCCGCGGATGCACCAGCGACACGGTCATCGCCTCGGTGAGCCCGGCCCGGATCAAGATGTCGCGCGCCGTGGCCTCCGCCTCCAGGCGGGCACTGCGCCGCCCCTGGGCCAGCGCTTCCACGGGCATCGTCTCGGGAATGCGCTCGTAGCCCCAGTGCCGCGCGACTTCCTCGATCAGGTCCTCCTCGCGCTCCAGGTCGCGCCGGCCGACGGGCGGGATGGCGACGATCGTCGGGCCGCTCTCTGCCGGGCCGGGCGTGACCGCCAGGCCCAGGCGCGTGAGGATCTCCACGACCTCCTCGGCCGGCACCTCTGCCCCGAGCACCCGGCGGATGCGCGCCAGGCGCAGCCGGATCGCCGGCCGCACGACCGGCGCGGGGTAGGCGTCAACCGCCCCCCGCAGCACCCGCCCGCCGCTCAGCTCGGCGATCAGGGCGGCAGCCCGGCGCGCCGCACGGGGCGTCAGCTCCGGGTCGATCCCCCGCTCGAAGCGCGCCGACGCTTCGGTCCGCAGGCCCAGACGCCGGCTGGTCCGCCGCACGCTGGCGGGCGCGAACGCGGCGGCCTCCAGGAGCACGGTCGCGGTCGCAGCCGTGATCTCGGTCTGCGCGCCGCCCATGATGCCCGCCAGGGCCACCGGCCGCTGCGCGTCGGCGATGACCAGCATCTGGGAGTCGAGCCGGCGCTCGATGCCGTCGAGCGTGGTGAGCACCTCACCGTCGCGGGCGCGCCGCACGACGATGCGGCTGCCGTGCAGCCGGGCCAGGTCGAAGGCGTGCAGGGGCTGACCCCATTCCAGCATCACATAGTTGGTGACGTCGACGACGTTGTTGACGGGCCGCACGCCCGCCGCCTCCAGGCGCGCCGCGAGCCACTGGGGCGAGGGGCCGACGCGCACGTCCGCGATCACGTGGGCGATGTACCGGGCGCACAGCTCGGGCTCGACGATCTCGACCGCGGCACGGTCCGCCGCCGGCGGGTCGTGCTCCTGCACGGCGTCGTCGGGCAGCCGCACCGCGCGCCGGGCCCAGGCCGCCAGCTCGCGGGCGATGCCGAGCAGGCTCAGCAGGTCCGGCCGGTTCGAGGCGATCTCCAGGTCGAGCACGACACCACCGCGGGCGTCGGCGTCCACACGGTCCACGCCCAGCCCGAGCATCGGGAGCCGCTCGGCCAGGACCTCGGCGTCCTCGGGCAGGTCGACGTAGTCGCGCAGCCAGTCCAGCGGGACCCGCATCAGAACTGCTCCAGCATCCGCAGGTCGTTCTCCCAGAACAGGCGGATGTCGGGAATGCCATAGCGCACCATCGCCGGCCGGTCGATGCCCAGCCCGAAGGCGAACGCGGTGTAGCGCTCCGGGTCGATGCCCGCCAGCTCCAGCACGCGCGGGTGGAACATCCCGCACCCGCCCAGCTCGAGCCAGCGTCCTTCGAAGGTGACGGCCAGCTCGGCGCTGGGTTCCGTGAAGGGGAAGTAGCTGGGCTGGAAGCGGGTGCGCGCCTGCGGGCCGAACATCTCCCGGGCGAAGGCGGCCAGCACACCCTTCAGGTCTGCGAACGTGATGCCCTCGCCGACCATGAAGCCGTCCACCTGGTGGAAGACCGGCATGTGGGTCGCGTCCATGGCGTCGCGCCGGTAGCACCGCCCGAAGGTCAGGATGCGCATGGGCGGACGGCGCTCCAGCATCACGCGGACGTCCACCGCCGTGGTCTGGGTGCGCAGCAGCCGGTCGCCGCCGAGGTAGAAGGTGTCCTGGGTGTCGCGCGCGGGATGGTCGGCGGGCATGTTCAGGCGCTCGAAGTTGAACTCCTCGGTCTCGACCTCCGGCCCCTCGACGACCTCGAAGCCCAGCCCGATGAAGATCCGTTCGATCTCCTCCAGCGTGCGACGGAGCACGTGCCGCCGGCCCAGCGGCCCCCGACGCCCGGGCAGGGTCACGTCCAGGGCTTCGGCGGCCAGCTGCGCGGCGGTG
>CAZGNA010000067.1:243-13378 GCA_964526945.1 uncultured bacterium | reverse complement strand
GTCTAGGACGATGGGCGCACGGGTCCTCCACCGCCACCTGACGCCCCGCGCGGCGGCTGTGGACAGGGCGACGCTGTGGCTGGCGGCCGCCGCGGCCGCAGGGCTGGCGGTGGTGGGCGCGACGGTCGAGGCGCTGGGGCTGCTCAGCACCCTGACCACCGTGTTCCTGTTCGTGGTGCTGGCACAGGCCTGGAACCTGCTCGGCGGGTACGCCGGCTACCTGAACCTGGGCATGGCGGTCTTCTTCGGGGTGGGCGCGTACACGACGGGAATCCTCGCGTACCGCTACGGCTGGCCGCCGCTGGCGACCGCGCCGCTGGCCGGGATCACGGCGGTCCTGTGGGCCGCGGCCGTGGGCATTCCCAGCCTGCGGGTGCGCGGGCCGTACTTCGCGATCCTGACCATGATCCTGGGCTTCCTGGTGCAGTCCCTGGCCTACAACGCCGCCGTGACCCGAGGGGCCATGGGGATCTACGTCACGCCGTTGCCGTGGGACCGGCACACGGTGGAGCAGGTGTTCTACTTCACCTACCTGGCGCTGGCGTTCGTCGTGACGTGGTTCGTGGCCAAGGTGGAACGGTCGCGGTTCGGATACGCGCTGGTGGCCATCCGGGAAGACGAGGACGCCGCCGAGATCCTGGGCGTGCGCACCACCCGAATCAAGATCGGCGCGCTGCTGGCGGGGGCGCTGCTGGCAGGCGTCGCCGGCGGGCTGTACACCCAGCGCATCGGCTACATCGAGCCGACGGGCACCTTCAGCCTCGACATCTCCATCGACGTGGTGCTGATGACCATGGTGGGCGGCGCGGGGACGTGGCAGGGGCCGATCCTCGGCGTCCCGCTGGTGATGCTCCTGGCGGAACTGCTGCGGGTCGGCGTCACGAAGGTGGCGCTCTTCGGCACGCGCGTGCCCGTGGAGTTCAACCGGGTCGTGCTGGGGTGTGCGCTGATCCTGATCGCCCTCTACGCGCGGGAGGGGCTGATGGGCGTGCTCCGGCCCGTGCGGGCCAGGAGGTTGGGGGTCTGATGAAGGCGGCCGTCTACTACGGTACCCGCGACGTGCGCATCGAGCACCGCCCCGACCCGTCGCCTCCCGGCCCCGGCGAGGTGCTGCTGGCGGTGAGCCGGGCCGGCATCTGCGGGACCGACGTCTCGGAGTACCTGCACGGACCGCACGCGATCCCCATCCACCGCCCCGATCCGGCCACGGGGTACCAGGGACCGGTGATTCTCGGCCACGAGTTCGCGGGGCGGGTGGTGGCCGTCGGACCGGACGTTGCGGAGCTCTCCCCGGGACAGCGGGTGGCGAGCGGCGCGGGCGTGTGGTGCGAGGCGTGCGCCTGGTGCCGGGCGGGGCGGCCCAACCTGTGCGCGCGCTACTACACGCTGGGGCTGCAGGCCGACGGCGGGCTGGCCACGTACGTCCGCGTGCCGGCCAAGACGTGCGCGCCCGTGCCCCAGGGGTGCAGCGACGAGGCGGCCGCGCTGGCACAGCCGCTGGCCGTGGCGATGCACGCGGTGACGCGCAGCGGTGTCACGCCGCACGAGCACCTGGTGGTGCTGGGGGTCGGTGGCATCGGGTCGTTGATCGTGGCCGCCGCGCGCGCCCGGGGCGTCCGGGCGCTGGTGGCCGTCGACGTCGACCCCCACCGCCTGCGCGTCGCAGAGGCCCTGGGGGCGACCCGGGTGGTCCACCTGGGCACCGACGACCCCGTCCGGGTCGTGCACGACGTCACCGACGGCGACGGCGCCGACGTGGTGATCGAGAGCGCGGGCGTCCCGGCGTCGATGGACCTGGCGCCCGGCCTCGTGCGGCGCGGCGGGCGTCTGTTGCAGGTGGGGCTGCCCCACGCCCGTCACCCCCTGGACGTGCGCGACCTGGTGCTGCGCGAGGTGACGCTGCTCACCACCGTCGCCCACGTCTGCCCGACCGACCTGCCCGCGGCGATCCGGTTGCTGGCCACCACCGACGTGGCGGCGCGCGTCCTGGATCGCGTCATCACCCTCGACGACCTGGTCGACGACGGCCTGCTGGCGCTGGCCACGCGGCGCGCCACGGGCAAGATCGTCGTGGACCCGCAGGCATGAGCCGTCGCGGACGGCGCGTGCGGACCGTAGGGGGGCCGTCGCTCCCCTGCCGGCGTACGGTGCGATGAGCGGTGCGCTATGGGCACTGCTGGCGGGACTCGGCTTCGGCACCTTCCAGACCATCAACCGCATCGCGGTGCGCCGGATGAGCGTGTACGTGTCGACGTTCCTCCAGCTGGTGGCCAGCACGGCGGTGCTGGCCACCATCGCCTGGGCGACGACCGACGTCCGCCGGGTCTGGCACGCTCCGCGGGCGGCGGTTGTGCACTTCGCGATCGGGGCGTTCGTGCACTTCGTCGTGGGATGGACCCTGCTCAACGCAAGCCAGAAGCGGATCGGCGCGGCGCGGACGAGCCCGCTGATCAGCACGAGCCCCATCTTCGCCACCGCGATCGCCGCCGCGGCGCTGCGCGAGCTCCCGTCGCCGCCCGCGCTGGCGGGCATCGCCGTCACGGTCGCGGGCGTGTACGCGATCTCGCGAGAGCAACCCGCGGAGGCGTCGGCGGCGATACCAGACGTGCCCCCGCCAGGGCCTCGCACCACGGTCCCTGCGGCCGCAGCGGCACCGGGGGCCGCGGCGGTGCGCGGGACGCCGGCGCCGCGCCCCGACCGCACCGGCGTGCTCTACGGCCTGGGAGCCTCGCTGTGCTGGGCGATCAGCCCGGTGTTCGTGCGCCGCGGCCTGGCCGGGTTGCCCTCGCCGCTGTTGGGCCTCACGCTGGGGCTCGTGCCGTGCGCAGTCGCCTACGCGGTGGGCATGGTGGGGCGACGGGAGGAGGTCCGCGACGCGCTGCGCTCCACGGCGTTCGTCGTCAAGGTCGCAGCGGGCGCGCTGGTGGGCCTGTCGCAGTGGGCCCGCTGGATCGCCCTGGACCTGGCCCCGGTCGGCGTGGTGCTGGCGCTGTCCCAGATCTCGGTGCCGCTGGTGCTGGTCCTCGCCCGGCTGCTGGGGGAGCGGCACGGGGAAGCAGTGTCCGGGCGCCTGTGGCTGGGCGCGGGTGCGACCGTCGCGGGCGTCCTGCTCCTGGTCCTGGCGTCGTGACGACGAGCGCGCGGCCGTGATCGTCGACCTCCACGCCCATGCCATCGTCCCCGCGCTCCTGCGCGACGCGGCGCCAGCCGAGGCCTGGCGTCCGCGGGTCTACTGGGACGCCGGCCGCCAGGTGATCGAACACGGCGGCCGTCGGTTGACCTCGGCGGTGCGGGAGTTCGTGGATCCGGATGGCATCCTGGCGGCGCAGGACGCTGCCGGGGTGGACTGCGTCGTGCTGAGCCCGTGGGCGTCGTTGCTGCGCTACGACATGCCGCCTGCGGAAGGGCTGCGCACCAGCCGCCTCTACACCGAGGGACTGGCCCGCCTGGCCGAGGCCCACCCCACGCGCATCCGCGCCCTGGGCACCGTGCCGCTGCAGGACCCGGAGCTCGCGGCGCGCGAGCTGGAGACGGTGATGCGTCTGCCGGGGCTGTGCGGCGTCGAGGTCGCAGCCAGCGTCGCCGGCGCCTACCTGGGCGACGACCGCTTTCGGCCCTTCTGGGCTGCCGCCGAGGCCACCGGGGCGGTGGTCTTCGTCCACCCCACCACCCGCGGGTTCGACCTGCCGGCGCTGGCCGACTACTACCTGTGGAACGCCGTGGGCAACCCGCTGGAGACGACGATCGCGGCGGCGCAGATGGTGCTGGCGGGCGTGCTGGAGGCGCACCCCCGCCTCAAGGTGGTGCTCGCCCACGGCGGCGGGGCCCTGCCCGCGCTGCGCGGCCGCCTGCGGCACGCACACCGGGTCACGGCGCCGGCGCGGGCACGCCTGCGCGAACCGGTCGACGCCTCGCTGCGGCGGCTCTACTACGACACGCTGACCCACGACGTCGACCTGTTGCGCGGGCTCGTGGCCTACGCGGGCCCGGAGCAGGTGGTGCTGGGCTCGGACTACCCGTTCGACATGGGCGTGGAACGGCCGGCCGAGGCGGTGCGGGCGCTGGGCCTGCCGCCCGACGACGAGGCCAAGATCCTGGGCGGCAACGCGGCACGGCTGCTGGCGCGAGGGGCGTAGCATGCGGGCGTCGGCGATGTTGCCCTGGAACGGACGGCCTCGGGGCCCGAGGTGCCAGACGTGGTGACAGATCTGCGCCCGCAGGCCCCGGTGGGCAGCTGGCATGCGCTGGAGCGGGAGGCATGCCGTGGTGACCGGAGGCCGACGCCAAGACCGCACGATGACCCATGCGCTGGTGGAGCGCGCTCGCGAGGAGGTGCAGGGATGGACACGCGGTCGAGACACGGAGGACGCCCTGCGGCGGCGCTGGGCCCAGCGGTGCTGCTGGGCCTGGCGGTCGCGCTGCTCGCGATGGCAGCACCGGGGCCGCTGCTGGCGGCGCCCAAGGTGCGCCTGACGATCCTGGGCGGCCCGCCCGCCGGCGTCTTTGGCATCTTCGCCACGGGCATCGCCACCTTCCTCAACGGTGCCGTACCCGAGATCGACGTGTCGGTGGCTGCCACCGGCGGCTCCACCGAGAACGTGCGGCGGCTCCAGGCGAAGAACGCCGAGATGGGCCTGGCGTTCGCGTCCGACGCCCACGAAGCCTACCATGGTCTGGAGATCTTCCGCGGTACGGCGCACACCAACCTGCGGGCGCTGGGGCTGGTCTTCGTCGGCGCCTCGCACGTGGTCACCTACCAGGACAGCGGGATCCGCACCGCCGCCGACCTGGCCGGCAAGCGCGTCGCGGTGGGCACGCCCGGCTCCGGAACGTTCGCCACCGCCGAGCGTGCGTTCCGCGCCATCGGGCTGTGGGACCGCCTGTCGCGCGTCCCGCTCCTGGGCGGGGCGGCCAGCCAGGCACTCCAGGACGGCCGCGTCGACGCGTTCTTCTTCACGGGCCCCTACCCTGATCGGGGCACCATCGAGGCCGCGACGGTGAAGCCCATCCGGATCCTCGACGTCTACACCCCGGCGGTGGCTGCGGGCTTCCTGCGCCAGTACCCGTACTACTCGCGGTACGTCTTCCCGCCCGGCGGCTACCCGGGCGTGACCGAACCGGTGCCGGCGCTGGGCGTGCCGCTCCTGTGGCTGGCCCACGTCGACGTGCCGGCGCCGCTGGTGCAGACCATCGTCGCGGCGGCGTACAGCACCAAGGGGCACGAGCACATGCTCCGGGTCCATTCCGCTGCCGCCGACATGCGCCCGCGTCAGGCGCTGCAGGGCATCACCATCCCCCTGCACCGCGGCGCCGAGGCGCACTGGCGGTCGGTGGGGCTGGAGATCCCCGATGCGATCCGGGCACGGTAGGCGGCAGACGCAGGAGCGCTGATGCGCGCGCTGGGCCGGCCGTGGGACCTCGTGGCCCAGGTCCTCCTGGGCACCACCTCCCTCTACTACCTGTGGCTGGCCTGGTACGGTGCGGCGTCGCTGCAGTACTACCGCGGCATCGCCGTGCTGTACAGCCTGGTCGTCCCGCTGCTGCTCTACCGCGGGTGGCGGCGCGACCGCGACGATGCGCCCGCGGCGGTGGACGTGGTGTTGGCGCTGGCGGCTGTAGCCGGCGTGGCCTACTGGATCGTTGAGCACGAGGCCATGGCCTACCGCGCCGGCGCATACACCACCCTGGACGTGGCCATGGGCGCGGTGGTGACCGCCCTGGCCGTCGAGACCGCCCGGCGCGTGCTGGGCCGGAGCATGGCGCTGGTGGCGCTTCTGCCCATTGCCTACGCCCTGTTCGGGCACTACCTCCCGCCGATCGTCGGCCACCGCGGGTTCACGCTCCGGCGGGTGGTGGAGTACGTCTACCTGACCTCCGACGGCATCTTCGGCGTGATGGCCGAGGTGCTGGCCGAGTTCATCATCCCCTTCGTGGTGTTCGGCGCCTTCCTGCAGCGGGCCGGGGCGGCGCGGGTCTTCATCGACCTGGCGCTGGCGCTGTTCGGCCGCATCGCCGGCGGCCCGGCTCAGGCCGCGGTCATGTCCAGCGCGCTGCTGGGGACGATTCAGGGCAGCCCGGTGGCCAACACCGTCACCACCGGCACGATCACCATCCCCCTGATGAAACGCGCCGGGTTCCCGCCCCACATCGCGGCGGCGGTGGAAGGGGCGGCCTCCACGGGGGCCATGGTCCTGCCGCCGGTGATGGGCGCGGGGGCGTTCATCATGGCCGAGATGACCGCCACGCCCTACGCCGAGATCGTGAAGGTCGCCGCGATCCCGGGCCTGCTGTACTTCCTCTCGGTGGGGCTCATGGTGTACTTCGAATCGCGCAAGCTGGGACTGCGCGGTCTGGCCGCCGATGAGCTGCCCCCGCTGGGCACGACGCTGCGGCGCGGGTGGTACCTGTTCCTCCCGGTGGCCGTGCTGATCGCCTTGCTGGTGGCGCACGTGTCCACCGAGCGTGCGGCCGTCTACGCCATCCTGGCCACCGTGGCCGTGAGCTGGGTGCGCCGTGAGACCCGCATGGGGGGGCGGGCGATCTGGGAAGCGCTGGTGGAGGGAGCCCGCTCGTCGCTGTTCGTCGCCGCGCTGACCGGCGCCGTCGGCATCGTCATCGGCGTGCTGGCCCTCACGGGGATCGGCATCCGGTTCTCGTACATCGTGGTGGCCCTGGCGGGGGGAAAGCTCTGGCTGACGCTGCTGCTGGTGGCGGTCTCGACGCTGGTGCTGGGGCTGGCGCTACCCATCACCGCCACCTACTTGATCGTGGCCGTGATCGCCGTGCCCGTGCTGCGCGAGCTGGGGGTGCCGCTGCTGGTGGCGCACATGATCGTCTTCTGGCTGAGCCTCGACTCCAACATCACCCCGCCGGTGGCGCTGGGCCCGTTCGCCGCGGCGGCCATTGCCCAGGCCGACCCCATGCGCGCGGGGTGGAACTGCTTCCGCTTCGCCAAGATCATCTACGTCATGCCGGTCCTGTTCGCGTACACCCATCTGTTGCTGACGGGGTCGGTGTGGGAGAACCTGGCCGCCATCGTGGCCGCAACGCTGGGCACCGTGATCTTCGCCAGCGTGGGGACGGCCTACCTCGTCACGCGCACCACCGTGGCGGAATGGGTGGCACTGGCCGTGGCGGGGGTGCTGGGGTTCGTCCCCCGCCCGGAGGCCTGGGCTGCCGCCGTGGCGCTGGCCGGTGCGGTGGCGCTGCGCCAGCGGCGGCGGGCGGGCCACCGGCTGGCGACGCCGGTGGTGGGCCCGGCACCGCAGGGCTGATGGGGGCGGCGCGCCACCGTGCCCGGGAAGACAGGGAGGGATGCGATGTCTAGTGATCCGCAGCGCCCGGCGGGCGCTCCCGTCGCGCGCGAGGCGCTCTACCCGCGGTTCTCGGCGCAGGAGTTCGGCCGCCGGTGGGCCGCGGCCCAGGCGCTCATGGCGCGAGAGGGCCTCGATGTCCTGGTCGTCCACGGCGAGTCCTCGCTGAACCGGCACGCCCAGGCCGACGTGCTGTGGCTGTCGGGCTTCCTGGGCAACCGGCAGACCTACGTGGTCGTCGGCACGACGGAGGCCCCGGTGCTCTTCGTGCAGCCGCACAACCACGTGCCGAACGCCCGCGAGATGGCCAGCGTCGAGGTACGCTGGGGCGGCCCGGATGCCGCGGCCACCGTGGCGGCGCATGCCCGGGCGCTTTGGGCGGGGCCGGGCACGCTCGGCTACGTCGGGCCGGTGCCCGTGCAGGCGTACCTCACCTGGCAGCGCCTCCTGCCCGGGTGGACGCTGGTCGACGTCACCGCCGCCTTCCGCCAGCTGCGCCTGATCAAGAGCGACGAGGAGATCGCGTGGACGCGCCGCGGCGCGGCGTTGACCGACCTGGCCGTCCAGGCCCTCATCGACGGTCTGCGGCCCGGCATGCGCGAGTACGAGCTGGGCGCGCTGGTGGAAGGCGCCGCGCTACCTGCCGGCGGCCTGCTGCACCTCGCTTACCTCTCGTCGGCCCCGCAGGACGCCGGCGCGGTGTGCGTGCCACGGCAGAACCCCTCGGCACGGGTCCTCCAGCGTGGGGACGTGGTGAACTGCGAGATCGGCATCTCGTACTGGGGCTATTCAGGACAGATGCACCGGCCGATCTTCGTCCAGGCCGAGCCCACCCCCCTGTACCGGCGACTGTGCGAGGTGGCCCTCGAGGCCTACACCCGCTGTGCGGAGCGGCTGCGGCCCGGGGCGACCGTGGACGACGTGCTGGACGCGGCCGAGGTCATCCACGAGGCGGGGTGCACGATCGTCGACGACGTGCTGCACGGCTTCGTCGTGGGCCTGCTGCCGCCCTCGGTGCGCACCCGGCGCACCGCCGACGGGCCACACCGGCCGTTCGTCTTCGAGGCGGGCATGTGCGTGGTCGTCCAGCCCAACGTGGTCACGCCCGACCTGCGGGCGGGCGTACAGTTGGGGAACCTGTTCCTCATCACGCCGACCGGCGCCGAGTGCCTGCACCGGCTGCCGGTGCAGTACTACATCACCCGCTGACGCGGGAGAGGAGGAGGACGATGCGTGGACGTCTGCGGGCGATCGCCGTGCTGGCGATCACGGCGGCGCTGGGCCTTCCGGCGCTGCCTGCGGCGTACGCGGCCCCGGCCGGGACGGGTCAGCCGATCTACCCGGCGCCGGGGCCCAAGCGCAAGCTCGTGCTGGGCATGCCGGTGGCGCCGCCCAACGTGGTGCACACGCCCATGGCGCTGGCCAAGGAGTTCGGGTTCACCGACAAGTTCAACATCGACCTGGAGATCAAGAACTTCGAGGGCTCGACCCGCGCGCTGACCGCGGCGATCGCCGGCGACGTGCAGGTGGGCACCCTGGACTGCGTCAACGCCTTCGGCAACGGGGTGCCCCTGGTGGGCTTCTACGGGGGTGCGCCCAAGCTGCCGGTGGTCATGGTGGCGCGCGATCCCATCCGGGACATCAAGGACCTGCGGGGCAAGAAGATCGGCATGTCCAGCGCCCCGGGCGGGTTCATCGACCGCATGAACCGGGCCGTGCTGGCGGCGGCCAACATCCGGCCCGAGGAGGTCACCATCGTGCAGACCACCACGGCCGGCCGCGTGCCGTCGCTCATCTCCGGGCAGACCGACACGGCCATCTTCCACTACGAACAGGCCAGCCGGCTGCTGCGCCAGGTGCCCGGGACGCGGGTGATCTTCGACCTGCAGAACGCCCTGCCCAACTACCAGTACCACGTCTACTGCGCCATGCGCAGCGTCGTGGAGCGCCACCGCGAGGCGCTCATCGACCTGGTGGCCGCGTCGATCCTGGCGGTGCGGCACGCCGTCAACAACCGCGCGGAGGCCGTGCGGGCGCTGGTCAAGCTCACGGGGGCCGACGAGATGGACGCCGGCTACGCCTACGCCCAGATGATCGCGCGGTGCGTCTGGGCCCGCAACCTGGGCCTGGATCTCCGGCGCATCCAGTGGACGATCGACTACAGCTACGAGGGCGGCGAGATGAAGCAGCGTTACCAGGCCGCCCAGCTCCTCGACATGTCCATCGCCAACGAGGCGCTGCGGCGGGCGGGCGGCCCGGTGCCGACCCCGCAGGGGTGCCAGTAGCATGACCGGACGGGTGAAGATCCGGGTCGAGGGCGCCACGCGCACGTTCCTGGGCGGCGCGGTGCTCGCGCTGGATCGCGTCACCCTGGACGTCTACGAGAACGAGATCGCATGTCTGGTGGGGCCCAGCGGGTGCGGCAAGACCACGCTGCTGCGGGCCCTGGACGGCCTGCTCCCCCTGAGCGCGGGGCAGATCACCATCGACGGCGTACCGGTCACCGCGCCCCCGCCCAACGTGGCCATGGTCTTCCAGCACTTCGGGCTGTTCCCGTGGAAGACCGTCAAGGCCAACGCCGCCTACGGGCTCAAGCTGGCCGGCGCACCCCGGGACCTGATCGAGGCCCGGGTGCGCCGGGTGTTGAAACTCGTGGGGCTCGAGGGGTTCGAGCACGTCTACCCGTATCAGCTCTCGGGCGGCATGCAACAGCGCGTGGGGCTGGCGCGGGCCCTGGCCATGGCCCCCGAGATCCTGCTGATGGACGAGCCGTTCGCGGCGCTGGACGCCCAGACGCGGGAGCTCCTCCAGGAGGAGACGCTGCGCATCCTCGAGGAAGAGCGCAAGACCATCGTGTTCGTGACCCACAGCATCGACGAGGCGATCCTGCTGGGCGACCGGGTGATCGTCCTGACGGCGCGGCCGGGCCGGGTGAAGCAGATCGTGCCCGTCCCCTTCGCCCGGCCGCGGCGGCTGGCCGCGATCCGCGCCGACCCCGCGTTCGGCGAGCTGCGCACGCGCCTGTGGGAGCTGCTGCGCCAGGAGATGCAGTGAGGCAAAGCGGGGTGAGCGCCATGTCCAACGTGGCCCTCGAACTGGAGCGCCGGGCGACGGCCCGGGCTGCGGCCGCGCGGCTGCGACAGCGACAGGCCGCGCGCGACGGCGCCGTCCGCGCGGCGGCCGTGGCGGTGGTGCTGGTGCTGTGGGAGGTGGTGGGCCGCCAGATGAGCCCCTTCCTGTTCGCGCCGCCCTCGCGCATCGCCGCAGCCGCCGTGGAGATGATCGCCTCGGGCGACCTGTGGCGGTACCTCAGCGAGAGCCTCAAGGTGTTCGTGGTCGGCCTCAGCCTGGGGGCGGTGGCAGGGGTGCTGGTGGGGGTGGCCATGGCGCGGTTCCGGGTGCTGGACCTCGCGCTGGAGCCGATGATGATCGCCCTCTACTCCACGCCCACGGTGGCCCTGATGCCGCTGGTGATCGTGTGGTTCGGGCTGGGCCTGCGGGCCAAGGCCGCCGTGATCTTCCTCTTCGCCCTCTTCCCCATCCTCCTGAACACCTACCAGGGGGTGAAGAGCGTGGACCCGCGCCTGCTGGAAGTCGCCCGGTCGTTCCGCAGCCCCGAGCGCGCGCTGTGGGGCGACGTCATCATCCCGTCGTCGCTGCCCTTCATCGTGGCGGGGCTGCGGCTGGCCATCGGGCGCGGGCTGGTCGGCATGCTGATCTCCGACCTCTACGTGGCCGTCTCGGGGATCGGCTACCTGATCATGCGGGCGCAGCAGCACGTGCGCATCGACCAGATGTTCGTGGGCATCCTGCCCCTGTCGCTGCTGGGCGTCACGCTGGTGCAGGGGTTACGGTGGCTGGAGGGCAAGGTGGCGCCCTGGCAGCACCAGGGGCGCGACGACTGACCGGGCCGGGCCCGACGCGCCGCCCGGTGGCGCGGCGCGCTCGCGGCAGCCCGGACGCTGTCCAACGGAGGTGACCGGTGGCACCGTTCGAGTTCGAGGCCGTGCGGACGACGCTGGACAACCCCAAGCACTTCGCCGACTTCGTCAACTCCCCGTACTACACCGACGCCGTGTACGATCGCTTCTCCGAGGCCGAGCACCGGCGGCGCTTCGAGCTGACGCGCGCCAAGATGGCGCGCCTGGGGCTCGATGGCCTGATCGTCTGCGGCGGGCCCAGCCACTGGTCGTACGGCGGCGGGGTGTTCTGGCTGACCAACCACCGCGAGTGGCACGCCATGTGCACCTACCTCTTCGTGCCGCGCGAGGGCGAGCCCACGCTGCTCTACGGTATGGGCGGCACCCACGCGGAGGCCACGCGCCGGGCCGTGGCGGTGCGCGACGTGCGGCCCGCGAGCCGGGGGCAGTTCGCCGAGGTGCTGGCGGCCCGCATCAAGGAGCTGGGCCTGGAGCGCGGCCGCATCGGCATCACCGTGGCGGACCCGCGGTACAACGACTACCTGCCGGTGAACCAGTACGTCACGCTGGCGCGGGCCCTGCCCGAGGCCACGCTGGAGTTCGTCGGCGACTTCTTCCACGAGTTCCTGGTGGTGAAGAGCGCCGAAGAGCTGGCCCGGGTGCGCCGCGCGGGCGAGCTGTGCGCGGCCGCGCTCCTGGCCATGGTCGACGCGGCGCGGCCCGGGGTCGCCGAGTGGGAGCTGAAGGCCGCCGCGGCCAGCGCCATGCTCAAAGGGGGCGGTGAGGTCGACTTCGTCATCGTGGGCGCCACGCCCATGGACGCCCCGCGCATGGTCTTCGGCAACCCGCGCCCCTCGGGCCGGCGCCTCCAGCGGGGCGACATCGTCCTCAACGAGGTGGCCGCGGGCTACGAGGGGTACACGGCGCAGATGGGCGTGCCGATCTGCGTGGGACCGCCCAGCGACCGGGTGCGCCGGATCTTCGACGAGGTGGTCCTGCCAGGGTTCCAGCTGCTGGCGGGCGAACTGCGGCCGGGCAACACGTTCCAGGCCATGGCCCGCCACGCGGGCTTCTTCCGCGCCCACGGCTACCAGTCGCGGCCGATCATCCTGCACGGGCTGGACCTGGTCACCCACGCGCCCGAGGTGCGGGTGGACGGTGCGCACGGCGATCCCGACGACATGGTGATGCGACCGGGGATGACGGTCATGCTGGAACCCAACCTGATCACGCCCGACGGCCTGCTGGGGCTGTTCTTCGGGCACACGTTCATCATCACCGAGACGGGCGCCGAGCGGCTGGGCAGCCGGGTGCCGCTCGACCTGCTGGTGGCACCCGTATGAGCGCGACGGCGCAGCCCGGCGCCGGCCGGTGGATCGGCCGACCGCTGCGCCGGCTGGAAGACCAGCGGTTCCTGCGCGGGCAGGCGCGCTACATCGGCGACCTGGCCGTGCCCGGCATGCTGCACCTGCTCGTCGTGCGCAGCCCGCACGCACACGCGCGGCTGGGTCCCATCGACGCGCGGCGTGTCCTCGCCGCTCCCGGCGTGGTGGCGGTCCTGACCGGGCAGACGCTCGCGGGACGGGTCCGCCCCCTGCCGGTGGCCGCCCAGGAGGGTACCGAGGTGGCGCGCGAGGCCGCGCACCCGATCCTGCCCACAGACCGCGTCCGCTACGTCGGCCAGCCGGTGGCCGCCATCGTGGCCGAGAGCCAGGCCGCGGCCGAAGACGCCGCGGACCTGCTGGAGATCGCCTACGAGCCCCTGCCGGCGGTGGTCGATCCGCACCAGGCGCTGCGGGGCGCGGTGCGGCTGCACGATGGCGTGGCCGACAACGTGCTGGCGCGGTGGCGGCGGGCCAGCGGCGACGTCGAGGGCGCGTTCGCGCGCGCGGCCTTCTCGAC